>NZ_JAOCLL010000012.1:0-119120 GCF_029845285.1 Acinetobacter sp. GD03645
AATATCAAATGAATTTTGGGGATTTTATTTATAAAATCGCTTTCAACCGCTTCACGACTTCTTCGCATTGTGCTAAATCAGCGACAAGTGCCATCCGTACATGATTTTCGCCTGGATTACCCTGTTCGGTATCACGGGAGAGGTAACGACCTGGTAATACCTTAATATGCGCTTTTTCCATCAACATTTTGGCAAATGTTTCATCATTATCGACTTTAAGCCAATAATAGAAACCTGCATCTGGTTTTTGTAAGGGCAGTAAATGACCGAGTTCGGACTGGAATAAATCAAACTTGGCACGATATTGCTGACGGTTTTCTTCTACATGCGTTTCATCATTCCACGCTGCAATTGAAGCCAGTTGATGCTGTACAGGCATTGCCGCACCGTGATAGGTACGGTATTGCAAATAAGGTTTTAACAGTGCAGCATCACCAGCAACAAAACCTGAGCGCATTCCTGGCAAGTTTGAACGTTTAGATAGGGAATGGAACACGATACAGTTTTTATAGTCGTCACGTCCCAATTCAGCACAAACTTCCAATAGCCCAATTGGTGCCTGATCAAACCACAGTTCTGAATAACATTCATCAGATGCAATCACAAAACCATATTGGTCAGAAAGCGCAATCAGCTTTTTAAACTGTTCTTTTGACAGTACTGTACCTGTTGGATTACCTGGGGTACACACGAATAATAATGCGGTTTTTTCCCAAACTTCGGCAGGCACGGCATCAAAATCGCCGAGATAGCCATTTTCTTCAGTGCAGTTGATAAAATAAGGCTTTGCACCTGCCAACAGCGCAGCACCTTCATAAATCTGGTAAAACGGGTTCGGCATCACGATATAAGGCGCATCTTCACGTTTAATCAATGCCTGAACAAAAGAGAAGATTCCTTCCCGTGTTCCAGAAACAGGCAAAATATGATCTTCCGCACTGATTTGGTTCAGCTTGAAACGATTGCTCAGCCATTGTGCAATACTTTGGCGCAGCTCAGGCAAGCCTTTACTATTGGGATAGGTTGATAAATGCCCAAAATTATCAATAATCGCTTGTTTAACGAACTCAGGTGCTGGATGTTTAGGTTCACCAATTGATAGTGGAATCAACGGTAAATCGGCAGGTTGTAGCCCTTTAAAAAGCTGGTTTAACTTTTCAAAAGGATAAGGGTGCAATAAAGATAAACTTGAGTTCATTGAAACAATTACCAAACTGTAGGGGCGTATTGCCTACGCCCAATGTATTGATGAAAATTGGAATTACGATGGGTTAAAAACCTGATTTGACACTTCATCCAAAGCCGCTTTTAGCGTTTCAGCAAAAGCCTTGACTTCTTCATCTGTCAGCAATACGCCATTTTTCTTGGTGACAAAGAAAATATCCTCGGCACGTTCACCCAGTGTTGCAATTTTTGCAGAGTGAATGTCCAGCCCTTGCAGCATAAACAGGGCACCAATCCGTGCCAGTAAGCCTGGTTGATCCAGTGTCGAGATTTCAACCATATGTTGTTGTAAGGCTGGGTTCAAGACAATATCAACCGTATTCTGCACATCAAAGTGACGTAAGTGACGTGGAATACGGCGCTGCATAATACCTGGATATTGGTCTGAATGGCTGAGAGCATCAACTAAAGCCGCTTTAACCTTACGTTCCCGATCAGGGTCGGTGAGCAATGTCCCAAAACGGTCCAGCACCAAGTAAGTATCCAGACTAAATGCAGTGCTTGCGGTGATAATTCTGGCATCCTGAACATCAAGGTTCATACGGTCCAGCACAGCTACAGTGGTTGCAAACAGGTTAGGCTGGTCACGGGTATAAATAAAGATTTGAACGGCATCATCCGCGGCATTACGATGTGCGCGTAATAAGACCAAAGGCTCTGGATTATCGCCGTGCTGTAGAATCGCCTGAGTGTGCCATGCAATCTCATTGGCAGACTCCTTGACAAAATATTCATCGCCCAGTTCTTGCCAGACTTTTTCTACTTCGGCGAGCGAGAAGTCATTGACCAGTAATTCACTGGCTGCAAACTTGGTGTCCTCAATCAGCATCTGGTAATCCACTGGACGACCTAAGCCTGAGCGAATCACGTCACGGGCGTAGGTATAGAGCTGGCGCATGAGTGAAGCGCGCCATGTGTTCCAGAGCTTTGGATTGGTTGCATTAATATCTGCGACAGTCAATGTATAGAGATAATCCAGATGCTCCATGTCGCCGACTTTTTCAGCAAACTCTTTTACTTCGTCAGGATCGGAAATATCTTTTTTCTGTGCAGTCAGTGACATCAGGAGGTGGTTGTTAATCAACCATGCCACCAGTTTGCATTCGCGTTCGGTAAAACCATGTGTGCGGCAGAACTCAATCGCATCAATTGCCCCAAGTTCGCTATGGTCACCGCCACGACCTTTGGCGATGTCATGGAAAATTGCCACCATATACACAATGTCATGGCGTGCTATACGCTGGAACACTGAGCTGACCACAGGGAAATCCTTGGCAAATTCAGGCTCTTTAAAACGACTGAGATTACGCAGCAATAACAGGGTATGTGCATCAACCGTATAAATATGGAACAGGTCGTATTGCATCAGTCCCATAATCTGCCCAAAAGCAGGAATGTAGTTGCCCAAAACGCCGTACCGTTTCATCGCCACCATCGTATTGTAGAGATGCGGTGAGCGAATGATCGACATAAACAACGCTTGATGTTCTGGGTTGTCACGGAAACGCTGGTCAATCCGCTTGGCCGCAAGTACCAGCAGACGTAAGGTGCGCGCACGGATGCCTGTAATCTCAGGGCGGTTTGCCAATAGATAGAATAATTCTAGAATCGCACTGGGTTCTTCAGAGAAAACCTTATGGTGTTGTACCGCAAGCTTGCCATCCACAATTTTAAAACGGTCATTGATCTCTACGATCTGGCGTTCATAGTCAGGCAAACGTGGGGTAATCACCGACTCATTGAAATAGGCGAGTAACATTTCATTGAGGGTGGAAACCTGTTGGGCAGTGCGGTAATACCGTTTCATGAACTGTTCAACGGCAAAATTGACGTGTTGACCCTCTTCACGGACATAGCCAAACTTTGCTGCAATATCGCGTTGATATTCAAACAATAAACGGTTTTCATCACGTTTTGCCAAGCGATGTAAATGGGTACGGATTTCCCATAGGAAACTTTCCGCTTCCTCAAGTACAGCAAGCTCAAATTCAGTGATAAAACCTAAATGTACAAGGTCATAGATACGGTTGACGCGGAAGTGGCGTTTAGCAATCCAGCCAATCTGGTTGATATCACGAATACCGCCTGGCGCATTTTTAATGTCGGGTTCCAGATTGCTTTCAGTGTTGTTGTGCTGGGCATAACGCTTGGCTTGCTCAGCCATTTTCGCGTCATAGAATGTTTTATCCGTCCAGGTTTGCGCCACAATACGGCGTGGCCACTTGGCAAGCTGTTCATTACCTGTGATCAAACGAGCTTCAATCAGGGTTGTGGCAACCGTCAGGTCATTGCTGGCTTGTTCGACACAGTTTTGAATAGTTCGGACACTGGTGCCAGGCTTGAAATTACCGACATCCCAAAGTGAGGAAATGAAAGCGGAAATCAGCTTACCTTGTTCTTCGCTGATTTCATCCTCTGACAAAATCATGATGTCGGTATCAGAATAGGGTAGCATCTCATGGCGGCCATAACCACCAACCGCAAATAAACCCAACTCGGTCTGGTCTAAACCCGCATGATTCCAAAGAAAAATGAGTGCTTCATCAATGGAGTCAGATCGGGCACTAATCACATCACGAATCGGTTGCCCATTTTCATAACTCTCCTGTAATTGTTTTTCTACATCTGTACGCCATTGGTTAATGGCCTGAATATCATGAAGACTGGTGACGTAGTTTAACAATGGAGATGTATTGATCATGAAAATGGTTCTTCTATCAAAGTCCCTCTTTATAAAAGAGGGATTAAGGGAGTTTTTAAGCGTTGGTTTGTACACTCACTTGGTCTGCTGCCTGTTGTGCCAGTTCACGCGCAAGGTCTGTGGTTTCAGCACGTGCGGTTGCAACACCCATACGGCGGCGTTTGAAGCCCTCTGGTTTACCAAACAAGCGCAAGTCAGTGTTCGGGTTTGCCAAAGCAAGATTTAAGCCAGAGAAGCTCAGGTTGTTCGCATCAACACCTGCATAGATTACGGCACTGGCTGCCACACTGTGACGTGCGGTATTCACAGGCAAACCTAAAATCGCACGGGCATGCAGCTCAAATTCACTCTGGAACTGTGATGCCAAGGTCACTAGACCTGTGTCATGCGGGCGAGGTGAGACTTCACTAAACCAGACCTTATCGCCTTTGATAAATAACTCTACACCAAAAATACCACAGCCACCCAAAGCGGTTGTGACTTTATTTGCAATACGTTTTGCTTCCTGCAAGGCCGCTGCCGTCATGGGTTGTGGCTGCCAGCTTTCAACATAGTCGCCTGCATCCTGACGGTGTCCAATTGGATCACAGTAATGGGTTTCGATTTCCCCTGTTTCTGGATTCTTGGCACGAACGGTAAGCAGGGTAATTTCAAAGTCAAAATCAATTTGTGATTCAATGATCACTGTACCCTGATTGACACGACCGCCTTGCATGGCATATTCCCAGGCCGCATCAACCTCATCAAAGTTCTTAACACGGGACTGACCCTTGCCAGAAGAGGACATGACGGGTTTAACAAAGTTTGGATAGCCAATGTCATCACAGGCTGCACGGAAGCTTTCCAATGTGCTGGCAAAACGATAGGCTGAAGTTGGCAAGCCCAGTTCTTCCGCGGCCAAACGGCGAATGCCCTCACGGTTCATGGTGAGGTTGACCGCTTTTGCTGATGGAATCACAGTTGCAGTTTGGCTTTGCTCGATTTCAAGCAAAACTTCAGTCGCAATTGCCTCAATTTCAGGAACAATTAAATTCGGTTTAATTTTTTCAATCAGTTGTTTTAATTCAGTTGGATTTGCCATATTCAGGGTATAGGAATAATGGGCAACCTGCATGGCAGGTGCATGGTCATAACGATCAGCCGCATGAACTTCCACACCCAGGCGTTGTAAAGAAATCACCACTTCTTTACCCAGCTCTCCAGAACCTAACAGTAAAACCTTAAATGCAGAAGATTGAAGTGGAGTTCCAAGAGTAACGCTCATGCGAATAATCCTATCCTGATAAATTTGTGTTTAAGCATAGCAGAACTTTCTGCTGAATTAAGCTTAAATTGACACAAAAAACATGGTTTTTGTTAGACAAAAATCTTGCCTTGTATCGTTCTCGCTTATTTAGACATTGACCTGATAGTTCAGCCCCAATTCATCTGCATTTTTACCCCGTATTCCCCAGTTACATTTCGGTGTTTCAAAAATCGTGATTTCAATATCCTGAGCCGAAATGCCACATTGCTGTTGAATATTGGCAAAGATTGCCTGCACAAAACGCTTTTTGGTTTCTATGCTTCGACCCTCGAACATGGAAATTTCAATAATAATGTAGCTGTCACTACGATCATCTGGATAAATAAAATCATCTTGTTCCAGAGCAATGAAACGCTGAAACTTCTTTTCCACAGGATAGCTCAGACTTTCAACCAAAGCCTGATGGATGGCCTGGGAAAGCTGATCCCTAAACTGATCTATTGTTTTGCGATGTGCATAGATTTTTATTTGTGACATGAGTGGTTTTTATCCATGATAAATAAGTAACAATGATTGAGAATTATTCCCAGATTGACTAGCATAATGCCGAAATATTTCATTGGCGATTTGATATGTCTAATCCAAAAACTCGTGTGGCAGTAATTGTACTGTGTAGCACCTTTTTATTGACTGCATGTGGGCAGGGAGACAATCAACCTGAAAAAAAGGTTGAAATCAAACCTGCGCCAAAATTAAACAATGATGCAACCACTTATGCAAATGCGGCGTGGACATTGATTAATGAAATTGACTCAATTGTCTATAATAAACAAGTTACTGAAATTGAGGAAAAAGTCAGAAAGCCTTTACGCCAGCTCAGCACGGATTGGCGGATCAATGTCAAAATGACCGACTCTGTGACAGAAGGCAAATATGCACTTTGCCGTAAGGCACTGACCAGTCTGGACACATGGGCACGAGATGTAAAAGATAGTTCATCTAGCTCTGCGCAGAAGCAGGCAGACTATGAACGTGATAAAGCCCAATGTAAGGATGCAATTGATAATCCTGCACTGGGAAATACCTCTCCAAAATAGAGGCAGGATAAATGTGCGTTCGTATTTTATCAATTTTACTCACTTTATTTGGTTTCTTGGGAATAAATACGGCTTATGCACAAGTAGATTTCCGTCTTGCCTATCAGGTGAACAAGTCTAATGCTGAGTTTGTACAATTTCCCAATGATAGTTCTTTTAAATTTGTTAGTCGGTCTTCCTTTTTTACAACCAGTGAGCTGGTTCATGCACATGCTTTTCTCTCTGACGGGCGTGCTGTTATTGAAATTGAAATTTCATCTTCTGCCCAAGAAAAATTTAATCGGTTAGCTGCCAAAAATATAGAAAACCAAGATAAAGGTCTTTTTAATCAACTTATTGGTTTAGGTGTCGTACTTGACGGAAAGCCTGTAAGCGTCATGCAGGGGATATATAGGCCTATTTCAGATCGAAAATTATGGTGTTTTTTGATTGATGATAGATTGCCCGCTAAAGAACAATTACGTAGGGCCAAAGACATCGTGAAGAAAATGAAATCAGGAAAAAGTCCGTATTAGTTTCGTGGAATCTTATATCTAGTCCATCTTATATTCAAAAAATTACCAAGCAATTCAGGGATATCGTTCCAAAAAAGTGAGATGATTCATCTCACTTTTTATGGTTAAAGTTATCGCATCTCTACAAAAATTTTAAGATTTTACTGTTTCCTGTTTTGTCTGGGTTGCTGTGGTACTTGCTGCTTTTTTAGTATCAGAGGTTGCTTTCATTGTCTCATGCTTAGCTGTAGTACTAGTCACTTTTGTCGTTTCTTTTTTAGCCTTTACAACATGAGCGGCAACACATTTTCCACCTTTGTGGTTGGGGCCTGTGCCACCTTGTAACTGAGTTCCTTTTGGGCAGGCAAATGCGCTGGCACTTAACACGCTAAATAAGCCTGCTGTGAGAAGAGTTGCGAATTTTTTCATGATGATAATCTGCATCGAGATAAGCAATAGTGCTTAGCTTTAATGTAGAATACCGCCATTAAAAAAAGCAGAATGATTTTGTGAAATATTTTGAGTGCTAGGTGTTGTTTTATAGTGGGAGTTTATATTTTAATTTGCGCTTAAGTTTAGAACGATAATGCAGATATAGTACATTTTTAAATCTCTTAAAATGATAATTGGAATAAATCACGATTGATTTTTGTCATTCTTTTAAATAACCCATTGATGCCAACTTACGTAATTTTTCTAAATCAACCACCTCAATCTTTTTAAAGCCAAGCTGAATGACACTCTGTTTTTCAAATAGGTTCAACTCCTGATTTACGGTCTGTCTGGATACCGTCAACATATTGGCAAGCTGATCTTGCGAGATTTGAATATTTAAATCCTGTATAAAGGAACGGTTGCCGTATCCCTCCAAAATAAATAACAGGCGTTGAGCTAAACGCTGGGTAATACTTTGGGTTTGAATGGCAATTTGCTCTAGAAACACATAGCGTAGTTTTTGGCTGGTGAGCAAGGCAAAATAATACCAATAATAAGGGGAGTGCTCTAATAGTTCAGTGAGTTGCTGGGCAGGAATCTGCAAGACCACACTTTTCTTTAGGGCAATTGCATCATGAGAACGGGGTTGCTTATCAATCAGAGAAATTTCACCAAACCACATGATGGGTTCTGCAATCGCCGCAATCGCTTCGTTACCATTGACATCAATATAGCCCAGACTAATTGAGCCCTCAAGTACACCGTATACACCATCAAAAGGGTCTTGGGCGTTAAAGACGGCTGTATTCTTTTCAATAGTATGCTTTTTTCCATGCTGGATAATAAATTGCTGGAAAGGTTCAGCTAAATGATGAAACCAGGAATTTTGCTGTAATTGTCTGATATAGGCTGCGTCTAACACTCAATTTCCTTTGCTAAAAATAAATCCATTTGTCAGCTATATGACAACTTCATTGTGATATTTCTTATAGATTAACAGCATAAACGAATTATATGAGGAATGAGAAATGACAAATCTGGAACGTCTACTCAGCCAATATGCTGCCTATCATTTAGATCGAAACAATATTGTGACCCATTTTGTGGGGATTCCCTTAATTGTTTTTTCAATTTTATGTTTAACTGCCCATGCTGGTGTGGAGATATTAGGCTTTTCAGTGACACTGGCAATGGTTTTGATTGTATTAAGTACCATTTACTATATTTCGCTTGATAAGCTGTTTGGTGTACTCATGCTGATTTTATTTGCACTGGTCTATCCACTTGCAGTGAATATTGCCGCCTTACCAATGTGGAGCTGGTTGGGGGCAAGTATCGGTATTTTTGTGGTGGGTTGGGTATTTCAATTCATTGGTCATTACTTCGAAAAGAAAAAACCAGCTTTCGTGGATGACCTGATTGGTCTGGCGATTGGCCCGTTGTTTGTGTTGGCTGAGTTTGTATTCCTGCTGGGTTTGCGTAAACCATTACATCAACGTATTTTAAAAGAAGCGCAAATGAAACGTGCGGAAATGGATATGAAAGCCCATACCGTTTCTTAAAGATCGGAATGGCATGAAAATAAAAAGTCGAAATCATTTAGGTTTCGGCTTTTTTATTGAAAAATTGAGTAGGATTGTTGCTCTGAAAATAGATCACTTAGAATTTAAAATAAATGACAGGAATTTATGAATATTGGTCATTGCCTCAACGGCTAGATATTAAATGCCCAGATTGCCAGCACAAGGCAAGTTTTGAGTTTGCCAATTGTTCCATACTCAACGTGAATAAAATTCACGAAGAATTAAATAAATATCAATCTGTGCAATGGCAAACTTCGTGCTACAATACGCACCAATCTTTAGCACGGCTTAAAAGCCCTAATTTATAGGACCCCCGCTAATGTTTGCCAATATCTCTATTGCTGAATTTGATCCAGAAATCGCTCAGGCAATTGCTTCTGAAGGCGAACGCCAGGAAGCGCACATTGAGTTAATTGCATCTGAAAATTATTGCTCTCCAGCAGTGATGGAAGCACAAGGATCAAAACTGACCAACAAATATGCAGAAGGCTATCCTGGCAAACGCTATTATGGCGGTTGTGAATATGTTGATGTCGTAGAACAGCTTGCCATTGACCGTGCCAAAGCATTGTTTGGCGCAGATTATGCAAACGTTCAGCCACATGCGGGTTCTCAGGCAAACTCTGCTGTTTACCTGGCGCTGCTTAACCCAGGCGATACCGTTTTGGGTATGAGCTTGGCACACGGTGGTCACTTGACGCATGGTGCGAAAGTCAGCTTCTCTGGTAAAACCTATAATGCAATCCAGTATGGTTTAAACCCAGAAACTGGTGAAATTGATTATGAAGAAGTTGAACGTTTGGCTTTAGAGCACAAACCACGTATGATCGTTGCTGGTTTCTCTGCTTATAGCCGTGTTGTTGATTGGCAGCGTTTCCGTGACATCGCAGACAAAGTAGGGGCTTATTTATTTGTTGATATGGCGCACGTTGCAGGTTTGGTTGCTGCTGGTGTTTATCCAAACCCAGTGCAAATTGCAGACGTTACGACGACGACCACGCATAAAACCCTACGTGGTCCACGTTCTGGTTTAATCCTTGCTAAAGCAAACGAAGAAATCGAGAAGAAACTTCAATCAGCTGTTTTCCCTGGTAATCAGGGTGGTCCTTTAATGCATGCGATTGCAGCGAAAGCGATCTGCTTTAAAGAAGCCATGTCTGATGAATTCAAGACTTACCAACAACAAGTGGTGAAGAATGCTCAGGCTATGGCGGAAGTATTCATTTCACGTGGTTATGATGTTGTATCTGGTGGTACAGACAACCATTTATTCTTGTTGTCTTTGATCAAGCAAGAAGATGTAACTGGTAAAGATGCGGATGCTTGGTTAGGTGCTGCACATATCACTGTCAACAAAAATGCTGTGCCAAATGATCCACGTTCTCCATTTGTGACTTCTGGTATCCGTATTGGTACACCAGCTGTTACTACTCGTGGTTTTGGTGAAGCAGAAGTTCGTGATCTTGCAGGCTGGATCGCTGACATCATCGACAGTAAAGGTAATGAGCAAGTGATTGCTGATGTAAAAGCGAAAGTTGAAGCAGTGTGCGCTAAATTCCCAGTTTATGCTGCATAATTTGCCGCATTAAATAAGATATTTAAAAACATCTCAAACTTCGGTTTGGGGTGTTTTTTTATGCCTGAGAGTTGATTAATCCATCGAAATCCAATGAAGCATTTTATGGCAGTTTGCTTTAAAAAAGTGCCACTTAAACCATTGTTCTATTTCCTTGCATTATTTTGTTGCTATTTAAGTAATCTGAACACGATTTAAATATTTTTCTAACATATTAGGGTGTGTCCTCATTTGAAGAGTTAGTTTTAATGGCTTAAAATACGGCTCTAAGTTATTTTTATTTCTATATTTTTCAATGGCACGCACTCTTCTCACAGATGATATTTGGCAGCAAATTCAGGATACGATGCGGTTGCATGGTTGTTATTGTTCCAAGAATAGTAGAAATATCATGGAAGCTATCTTGTGGAAACTAGGTACAGGTGCGACATGGCGTGATATTCCTCAAGAACTTTGTCCCTGGCAAACTGCCTACAATCGTTTCAATCGCTGGGCAAGTAAGGGATTATGGGATAAATTTTTTTTAGATTACGAGGTATTCTGGATCAGGAATGGGTATTCATTGACGGAAGCTACATACGCGTGCATCAGCATGCGAGTGGAGCTCGGCATGGCTTCGAAAGAGCAATTGGACAATCACGCGGTGGACGAACAACAAAAATACATCTTGCAACCGACGCGAATGGATTACCGATTGATTTTAAAATCACTGGGGGTGAAGTCCACGACAGTCAAGTTGCAAAACAATTGATTGATGCTGTAGAAGAGGCGGATTATCTAATTGCAGATAAGGGATATGATGCAAAGCAGATCAGGATGTTTGCTAGAAACAAGAATATGATTCCGATTATTCCGATGAGATCAAATAGTAAGAGACCGAATAAGGAGTTTGATAAATATCTATATCAATTAAGGCATTTAGTTGAAAATGCCTTTGCGCGATTAAAGCATTTTCGTGCGATTGCAACCCGATTTGATAAGCTTGCACGAAATTATCAATCCATGATCCGTATAGCCTGTATATTTATTTGGTGCAAAGCCAAATGAGGACACACCCTAAAAGATATCTTGATGGAATCTTGCCGAGTTCTCATCTAATTTCAGCATAAGCTTTCAGCTGGACTTACTTTTGTTTCGGCATGAGGAGCGAAGCTCCGCAAGGGCAACCATCTTGCGCAGCTATCGCTGCTCACCGCAAAACTCGTTGACTACTATCAGCTAACTTAATGAATCGCAAAAACAACATTCTATTAATTGAGTCCTGTCTCAAACAATTGCGGATGACGTTTCCGCGTATCGTAATTCATTGAGAATTTTATATCGAACTTATATTAAGTAATACTTTTTCTAAAAATCGTATTACTAAAATGGCATGTCTTTTGCTTTTAGATAAATAGATCAAAAGTTGTCTAGGGTTCCGATGTGTTTTACACATGACTGGACCGAGAGAGAACGGTTCGATAGAACTACACGGAGGGATAAAAGCCCGGGAGGATCGGCATTTTGCCATAACGAGGTCAAATCATCCTTAAAGGGGTTAAGTTATGCGTCCAGCTATTTATCATCATAATCAAGTGCTTTGGCAGGAAAAATTACTGGGTGGCCATCACTGGTCAGGTCGGATTCAGCGTGGGGCAGTGTTGCAATTTGAGGCTTTAGGGGCAAATGCCAATGTTTCGCTCTATTGCGTCAATGCCGAAGATAAACTGGAACGCTTCAATATGCCTGACAGTTTAAAGGCACAGCACACTGCATTTTTATCTACAGGGCATGTACTGTATTCCGACTTGGGACGGGTGATGGCGTCGATTGTTCAGGATGATCATGGCTGGAATGATGTGTTTTGCAGTCCAAGTACGCCTGCACAAATTCAACAGCAATTTGGCATTCAAACTTTTCAGTATGCCCGTAATGATATGTATCAAAGCGGTCTGGATGGTCTATTGGTTGAGTTTGCCAAATTTGGTTTAAGACAGGCTGATTTAACCGCTTGTGTGAACCTATTTTCTAAGGTCATTCCTGATGAGGCAGGCAAATTGTCCTATGTTCAGGAAGATAAAACGCAGCAAATGATTGAGCTACGTTTTGAGATGGACTGTCTACTGTTTTTATCGGCTGCACCACATGCGCTGGATGCGTCTGAAAGCTATCAACCTGCTGATGTTCAACTTCGTTTATTCAAGGCCAATGCCTTAACCGAATCCGATGTATGCCGTGATTTATGTCCTCAAAATCAGCGTGGTTTTGCCAACAATGCCCGCTATTACGCTTTATCTGTTTAATTTTTGAGGGAAAAATCATGACGACATTACAATTTCAAAACACAGTTTTAGATGAAGTCTGTCCAGCAGGCGAAGCATGGATGTGTGAAGTCAAAAAAGGGCAACTGTTTCGGATTGTCGATTTAGAGGGCAATCAGGCGGTTGATACCTTATTTATCAGCGCAGAAAATCCTGATGAACGTTATAGCGCAACCGATACCCTGACCCAAAACCAGCAAATTTATCTGGAGCAAGGCACAACTTTATATAGTAATTTTGCCCGTCCGATTGCCACCATTGTTGAGGATAATTGCGGACGACACGATACTTTGGGCGGTGCGTGTTCCTGTGAAAGCAATACTGTACGTTATGCCCATGATAAATATCCAATGCACAGTTGCCGTAATAATTTTATGTATGCGCTTGCCAAGCATCCGCTTGCCCATAAACATCAACTGAATGTGCGCCATTTAGGACCCAATATTAATTTCTTTATGAATGTGCCTGTGACGCCAGCAGGGCATTTAATGTTTGATGATGGGGTTTCCGCAGCAGGAAAATATGTCGAGATTCGGGCGGAAATGGATTTAATTGTATTAATTTCCAATTGTCCGCAACTGAATAATCCATGTAATGCCTATAACCCAACGCCTATTCAACTGATTGTTCGTGAAGCGGAGGAGTTGAGCCATGTTTAATAAAGTTCTGATTGCCAATCGTGGCGCAATTGCCTGTCGTATTATTCGTACCCTGAAAAAATTAGGCATTCAATCGGTTGCAGTGTATTCCGAAGCGGATCGGGATTCCTTGCATGTCACACTGGCCGATGAAGCGGTGTTTATTGGCGATTCTGCGGCACAGCAAAGCTATTTAAATATTGATAAAATTCTTGAGGTTGCCAAGCAAACAGGCGCACAGGCGATTCACCCTGGTTATGGTTTCCTCTCAGAAAATGCCACTTTTTGTGATTTATGCGAGCAACAGGGCATTGTGTTTATTGGCCCAACTTCGCAACAAATGCGGGATTTTGGCTTAAAGCATACTGCCCGTGAATTGGCGATTGAAAACAACGTGCCATTATTGCCAGGGAGTCAACTGCTTAAGGATGAAGCGGAAGCAATTGCTGAAGCCAGCCGTATTGGTTATCCCGTGATGCTGAAAAGTACCGCAGGTGGTGGCGGGATCGGCATGCGTCTGGTCTGGAATGAAACTGAATTGCAGGAAGCCTATCAAACGGTTTCTTACTTGGCACAAGCCAACTTTAAAGATGCAGGCTTATATTTAGAAAAATTTGTACAAAATGCCCGCCATATTGAAGTACAGATTTTTGGCGATGGTCAGGGCAAGGTATTGGCATTGGGTGAACGGGATTGCTCGGTGCAACGCCGTAACCAGAAAGTGATTGAGGAAACACCTGCGCCACATCTCAATGCTGAACAACGTAGCTATATTCAACAGGTTGCCATTCAACTGATGCAATCGGTGCACTACCGTTCTGCGGGCACGGTTGAATTTGTGATGGATACCGATACCCAGCAATTTTATTTCCTTGAGGTCAATACCCGTCTGCAAGTTGAGCATGGCGTGACTGAGCAAGTGTTTGGGGTGGATTTGGTCGAATGGATGGTCACGCTGGCCAGTGGTGACTG
Source organism: Acinetobacter sp. GD03645 (assembly GCF_029845285.1). NCBI lineage: Bacteria > Pseudomonadati > Pseudomonadota > Gammaproteobacteria > Moraxellales > Moraxellaceae > Acinetobacter > Acinetobacter sp. GD03645. Next base: position 14,267 of record NZ_JAOCLL010000012.1, read on the forward strand.
GGTTGCACCAACTGAACTTTCTGAGCCAAAAGGACATTCGATTCAGGTACGTCTATATGCCGAAGACCCGATCAAGAATTTCCAGCCAAGCGCAGGCTTGCTGACCAATGTGCAGTTTGATGAGGATTCACGAGTGGAGACTTGGGTTGAAACAGGTTCCAATGTTTCCTCATTTTATGACCCGATGATTGCCAAGATTATCGTTACCGCAGATGACCGTGGATCAGCAATTACGGCGATGCAAAATAGCCTAAGCAATACGGAAATTGCAGGCATCGAAACCAATCTGGAATATTTACAGAATATCGTGGATTGTGAGGTGTTTCATGCAGGTACACAGACCACACGTTTTCTGAATAGTTTTGAATGGAAAACTGAAAAAGTTGAAGTATTGCAGGCAGGTATTCAAACGGCTGTGCAGGATGTCACAGGGCGTTTGGGCTATTGGGATGTGGGAGTGCCGCCATCAGGGGCAATGGATGCGCTAAGCCTGAATGTTGCCAACCAATTGTTAGGCAATCCATTTAATACCGCAGGTCTGGAATGTACCCTGCAAGGGCCAACGCTAAAATTTCACTGTGATAGTCAAATTGCCTTAACAGGCGGTGACATGCAAGCGACTTTGGATGGTGTTGATGTTCCCATGTGGACAACCATTAATATCCGTAAAGGGCAAGTGCTGAAATGCGGGCGCATTATCACAGGATGTCGCAGCTATATCGGCATTAAAAATGGTTTAAAATTACCTGACTATTTAGGCAGCCAAGCCACCTTTACTTTGGGACAGTTTGGTGGACATGCAGGACGAAATTTACTGATTGGTGATATGTTGCCGATTTCAGCTTATCATTCCAGTGAAACCACCACATTAGAACCTGCGCAGATTCCTGATTTTACCCAGACGTGGCAAATTGCCGTGATGTATGGCCCACATGGCGCGCCTGATTTCTTTACTGCTCAGGATATTTCCATGTTCTTTGCACAGGAATGGGAAATTCATTTTAACTCCAGCCGTACGGGGATTCGTCTGGTGGGGCCAAAACCTAAATGGGCACGAATTGACGGTGGCGAAGCTGGCTTACATCCATCCAATATCCATGACAATGCTTATGCCATTGGCGCAATTGATTTCACAGGCGACATGCCAATTATCTTGGGGCCAGATGGCCCAAGTTTAGGCGGTTTTGTTTGCCCTGCGGTGGTGATTCATTCGGAATTATGGAAACTTGGACAGCTCAAGGCAGGTGATAAGGTTCAGTTTATTCCTGTCAGTTATCAGCAGGCACAGCAACTGGAACAACGTTATCAGGCTGCGTTGCAGAGTGAAAATACGGCTCAGGTTAATTTCTCTGCAAAGATTCAGGCTGAACCGATTACATTGAAAAATGCGGTATTGGCAACGCTACAACAAGGTGCAGATAAGCCAAACGTGACTTATCGTCCAGCAGGCAACCAATATCTGTTGGTGGAATATGGCGATCTGGTACTGGATTTAAACCTGCGTTTCCGTATTCATGCCTTGATGCAATGGGTCAAATCGCAAAATATTCAGGGTATTATTGACCTGACACCAGGCATCCGTTCGCTCCAGATTCATTTTAATTCGACTGTTTTAGATCAACTGGATTTATTGCGCTTGTTGCAGGTGGCAGAAGCCGAACTGCCTGATATTGAAAATATGCAGGTGCCATCCCGAACTGTGTATTTACCCCTCGCTTGGGAAGATTCACAAACGCAATTGGCAACCGAAAAATATACGCAATTGGTACGACCTGATGCCCCGTGGTGTCCTGACAATATTGAATTTATCCGTCGTATCAATGGTTTGTCATCCAAGCAGGCGGTTAAGGATATTGTTTATAGTACCTCTTATCTGGTGATGGGCTTGGGGGATGTGTATCTGGGTGCACCTGTTGCCACACCGTTAGACCCAAGACATCGTTTGGTCACCACCAAATATAATCCAGCACGGACATGGACACCTGAAAATGCCGTGGGTATTGGTGGCGCATATATGTGTGTCTATGGCATGGAGGGGCCAGGGGGGTATCAGTTTGTCGGACGGACGACCCAAGTATGGAGTCGTTATCGCCAAAACCCGAATTTTGAGCCGCATCAACCGTGGTTGCTCAGATTCTTTGACCAGATCAAGTTTTATGAGGTGTCTGAATCTGAATTGATGGCAATGCGTGAAGACTTCAAGGCAGGTCGCTTGCAATTGAAAATTGAAGAGGGTGTGCTCAATCTTAAGGAATACAATGCTTTTCTTCAGGAGAATCAGGACAGCATTCAGGCATTTAAACAGGTACAGCAAAGCAATTTTGAAGCGGAACGGCAAAGATGGCATGAAGCAGGTTTGGCGGAGTATGTTGCTGAAGATCTGGATGCAATTGTTGATGACTCAGAAATTAACATACCGAATGGGGGCATGGTGGTGGAGTCGCACATGCCAGGTTCGGTCTGGAAAATTGAGTGTGCTGTGGGTGATGTGATCGAAGAGGGGCAAACTTTGGCGGTGATTGAAGCCATGAAAATTGAAATCCCAATTGTTGCGCCAGCAAAAATGCAGGTCGATCAGATTCTGATTGATAAAGCGCAAACCGTTAAAACAGGACAGGTATTATTTACTTTGGCTCCTGTTGTATAAAATCGCTGTAATGATGCAAAAAAGCTCCATCTTGAAACATGGAGCTTTTTTTATGTTCATATTTTTAATTCTACAAAAGGATTTCTAATACTAACTGATTGAAAAAATTATTTTATCGGAGTCTTGCCGAGTTCTCATCTCATTTTCAGGATCAGCCACTACGTCTTGCACTTCACCAAAGCTTTAATCACTTTGGTTTGCTCAGGCTCGCCCTACTTTTCTTTCGGCATGAGGGGCGAAGCTCCGCAAGGGCAACCATCTTGCGCAGCTATCGCTGCTCACCGCAAAACTCGTTGACCACTGTCAGCTAGTTTAATAAATCGCAGAAACAGCATTTTATTAACGGAGTCCTGTCTCAAACAATTGCGGATGACGTTTCCGAGTATCAGGTTTTAACGTGAATTTTATATAGGATTCAGATTAATTTTATTAAAAACTGGCACAGATACTGCATTAAATATTACGAATTAAAAAATTAGTAATACTGAGGTTGCCATGAAAAAACGTCCAGTCATGAACCAGTACTTAAAAACGCTCCAGTTATTTTTAGTCAATCTGCTGACGGTAAGAGCAGGTCTATATATCAAGCAAACACCCAGCAATCTCAAGAAATAGTAGGTTGAGCATGAACAGTAAACCCAAGCTTTCACGGATCAGCATCACTGTTCCTGAAAATACAGTGGAAGCCCTAGACCAGAAGATCGTGGAAGAACACTACGAAAGCCGTTCACAGGCGATTGTGGACATGATCAATCATCATTTGATTCACCAGTACACCACTGAGAATACCGTGATGGTCGGCACACTGACGCTGTTATACCAGCGTCGCACGGCAAATATCCGTCTACAGATTGGTGATCTGCAACATCAATATCTGGAACAGGTGATTAGCTCGCTGAGTGTACAGCTTGATGCTGAAAAGATTCTGGAAGTGATGCTGCTTCAGGGCAAAAGTAATGATCTAAAACAGATCAGCCAGCAATTTATTGCACTGAAAGGTGTCATCAAGGGGCATCTGGAATTGATGGATGCCGTGATGCCACCGCTCCAGCAGAATGATTAGGGAGAAATACACACAGCAAGATGAAATACGCAATTTTAAAGTTCAGGTTCTAAATCATCATCCATATATTGATTGCATTCTATTCGGGGGTTCTATAATGAAACATGCAATGACATCCTTATCTCTTTCTGTTCTATTGAGTTTTGCTGTAACGGGTTGCGATAATTCAGCCAAAGTACCGACGGCCAGCCAGAAAGAAGAACCAAAAAATACCGCGACAACCACACCCATCACGATCGGTTATAGTGACTGGCCTGGTTTTGTCGCTTGGCAAGTGGCGATTGAAAAAGGTTGGCTCAAAGATGCAGGGCTTAATGTTGAATTTAAATGGTTTGACTATTCTGCTTCACTGAATGCCTTTGCTGCCAATCAACTCGATGCGGTACTGACCACCAATGGCGATAATCTGGTGACAGCATCAGGTGGAACTAAAGGCATGATGATCATGGTCACTGATTATTCCGCAGGCAATGACGTGATTATTGCCAAGCCAAGTATCAACTCAGTGACGGATTTAAAAGGCAAATCGGTGGCAACCGAAAAAGGTCTGGTGGATCATTTGCTTCTTTCGACTGCTTTGAGCGATGCCAAAATTCCATTAACAGACATTAAGCTGGTCAATTCTGTCACCAACGAGTTACCACAGGTATTTGCTAGCCCAGAAGTATCTGCGATTGCGGTGTGGCAACCTGTGGCAAATCAGGCCTTAAAATCTGTGGCAGGTTCAAAAATTATCTATAGTTCCAAAGATAAGCCAGGTCTGATCTATGATGGTGTATCCGTTAACATGAGCCACTTATCCGCCCATAAAGAGGAATGGAAAAAGCTGATTCAGGTCTGGGATAAAACGGTAAAATATATTAATGATCCTGCTACACATGCCGATGCCGTCAAGATCATGTCCAATCGGGTCGGGGTCGATCCTGCCCAGTATGAACAATTTGTGGGTGGCACTCATTTACTTGATTTGGCAGGCAATAAAAAAGCCTTTGTGAAAAATGACAGTTTTGATTCGGTCTATGGGTCTTCTTATCATGTAAATCAGTTTAATGTAAACAATGGCATCTATAAAACCGCCGTTGATGTGGATGGTCTGATTTATCCTGATTTGGTGAATGAATTGAAATAATCAAAGGATTGATATAAAAAATGCTTCAATGATGAAGCATTTTTTTATGCAAAAATTTATATAAAAATTTAAAGATGAGTACTTTTTGAAAAGACATTGATCACGATAATGCCTGCAATCATCATACTTAAACCAATAAATGCCGCCAGATCCAGAGACTGCTTGAAGAAAAACCAGCCAATACTGGAAATAAGAATAATCCCAGCACCCGACCAGATTGCATAGGCAATACCGACTGGAATAAATTTTAGGGTTAAGGATAAGAAATACAAGGAAATCGCATAGCCCACCGCTGTGATGAGTGAGGGCAGAGGAACGCTAAATCCATTTGAGGCTTTGAGTGCAGAAGTGGCGATCACTTCCGCAATAATTGCAATCATCAAATATAAATAGGGCAAATCAGGCTCCTTTATTCAACCACTTGAGCATTTTTAAGCAAATGATCCTGTTCCTGTTGTAACCAGTGATGGCTTGCATCAGAGGTGTTGGATTCACGTACAAACTGGAACTCAGGCTGGTACAGGTCAAGCTGAAAATAACAGCGGTAATCTTCCCCATGAATCTGGCGAATTTGCGTAATAATGCCCTGGTCATTCAATTCAAAACCAGTCAGTTGCATAGACTCACCGACACGCTGGCTTTGCGTACTATATTCAATTTTCCGACTATTGAATGCCACAGAAACCTCATAACTTTCAATTTCTGCTTCATTTATGACATGTTGTGCCAGTGCCTGATCAAGTCTGGAAAAGTCTGAAAGTTTGTCCTGAATCTGTGGCAGTCGGGATTGTGCATAGGCAATATGTTCTCCTGCCACAATCAAGCCGCCATCCATTGCATACAGTTCACCATTACCCAGATGTTGTACCTGATACAAGCGTAAACCGAGCAATGGCCCTGTATGCGACAGTTGTCGCCAGTCTTCTACATAGGCATTGGAGGGTGAAAACTCCAATAGGCAATTACCCACCGCATGTAATGTGGCAGGTTCTGGCCACTGAATCCGTGGTTGGTAGCTCTGGTGTACTTCCCATGACAGCAATTGCTGTGCATGATCCCAAACTGTGTCACCAATCCAGCCTTGTCTTTCGGTGATGGGGGTAGAGTGGGCATCTGACAGGCGTAGATCAAGGGTAAATGTTCGGGACTGAAACCAGTAAACAATGGTGTTTTCATCGGTCAGTCCATTATAAAAACTGATACTTTTACGCCTAAAACTACCAAGTAAATAATGAGGTAAGCTGACTTGCTGTAGATCAGTGGGACTTAACTGCTGCAATAATTCATTTAAATCCATTATTTTTCTCCAGTTTCAGTCAAACCAAAAGAAGAGAGTGGCATGGCATTATTCAGTTGAATTTCGTTACGTGCGATACGTTGTTTTAAATAGCTAAAAGTCTGTGCAGTCTGATTAAATAAATGTTCACCGCCTTTTAGCGGTTGATATTTTGGCACTTCATTAGGCATGACAGGCTGGATTAGATAATCATAATCACAGGAGAAAAATAAGGGGAATGAATAACGTTCTTCCTTGACCCGTTTGACCCGATGCTTGGTAGCGATATAATGCCCATTGGATAAAATTTCCATCATGTCACCGATATTCATGATCATGGTATTTTCAACCAGTGGAATATCGGTCCATTCACCTTGTTTATTGAGTACCTGCAAGCCAGGTGCAGTCGGAAATAACAGGGTAAAACACTCATAATCCGTATGTGCGCCAATGCCCATGGCATCTTCAGCATCAGGATTATAAGGATAATGAATCAGCCTGAGCTGACTTGGTGCATGTTGCAAATGTGCATCAAAGAATTGTTCTTCCAGTCCCAGAGCCAATGCAAAGGCATGAAAAAGTTGATGTCCGACGTCCTTGATATGCTGATAATAGCTCAGGACATTTTGTTTAAATTCTGCATCATCGGGCCACTGCGTTGGGCCGACCAAGGGGCGACGATTTTCGCTTGCCAGATAATCATAATTGACATCGTAGGTTTCTTTTAAATCGTAGGTATTGCTTTTAAAACGTTCCTCACCAATCGGCACATAGCCACTATGATTCTCAGACAGGCCAATATAGTTTTGCATTTTTTTCGCTTCATCCTGAGCGAAATAGCGTTGTGCAGTTTGCACCAGTTGCTGAAAGAGCGCAGGTTGTAACTGATCACCGCGAATATATAAAAAACCGACTTCACGGCAGGCCTGATCCAGTTCCTGTGCGACCTGTAATCGTTCCTCAAGCTGTGGACTGGTCAATTTTGAAATATCGACCAAGGGTAAAACATAATCCTGTTTCATGCGTCACACCATTTAGCTGGTCGTCCAGCACATAAATAAAACGCTTTGGGTCGTCCCAAAGGTTATACAAAATCTTTATTCAGCATCGACCTGCGTCATACGCGGAATTTTTGGTAAATGGGTCAGGGCAGGATCAAGTTCATCTTCCTGCGCATGCACCAGTTGATCCACCTTGTTTCTCAGGCGTTGAAACTCAGGCGTATTCATCAGTTCAGTACCGCGCGGACGGGGTAAATCCACTTCAATAATTTCCTTGATTTCGCCAGGATTGGCCTTGAGCGCCACAATACGATCAGCCAGTAAAATCGCTTCATCCATATCATGGGTCACAAAAATAATGGTGATATCAATGTTTTGCCATAAGTCCATCAAATGCCGTTGCATCTTCTGGCGGGTATGCGGGTCAAGCGCACCAAAAGGTTCATCCATCAATAAAATCTTGGGTTCATTGACCAAGGCGCGGGCAATTGCAACCCGTTGTTTCATGCCGCCTGACAGTTGATGCGGATACTGGTTTTCGTATTTTTCCAGTCCAATGATATTGATCCATTCCCGAGCCATTTCTTCGGCACGGGTGGTACTGATGCCTTTCATCAAAGGCCCAAACATGACATTTTGCTTGACCGTTTTCCATGGAAACAGGGTATAGCCCTGAAACACCATGCCACGTTCTGGGCTGGTGCCTGTGATGGCTTGTCCATCCACCAGAATCTCACCACTATGATAGGGGTCTAAACCAGCCACCACACGGCTCAAGGTGGACTTGCCACAACCTGACGGGCCAATCACACAGACAAATTCACGCTTATGAATTTTTAAATCCAGTTGATTGAGAATGGTGCGTTGCTCTTTGCCATGATGAAACACCTGTGTCAGTTGCTTTGCTTCCAGAATTACAGGACGAGCATAAATTTGTTCAAAGTAACGATCCGCATCAAATTGAGTTTCCATTATTTTGCTCCTGCTTTCCATTTGAATAGACGTTCACCGATTTTCATTAAGATCACATCGGTCACTAAACCAATCACCCCAATAATTAAAATAGCGGCATAGACATTCTCAAAATTCTGGTAACGGGCCTGCTGGGTGATAAACCATGTAATCCCCGAAGTGGCCCCGATCAATTCTGATACGATTAAATAAGTCCACGCCCAGCCCAATAACACCCGTAAATCACGGTAAATATCAGGCAGTGCCGCAGGAATCACCACATGGAACAGACTTTTGGCTTTATTGGTTCCCAGTGTATAACCCGCTTCAATCAGACCACGATCCACCATGCGAGTAGTATTGGCGATAATCAGGATTTGCTGGAATAAGGTGCCGATCACGATAATGGCAATTTTAGGTGCATCATTAATGCCCAAAATGGCAACTGCCAATGCGCCAAATGCAGGCGCAGGTAGATAACGGAAAAACTCGACAAAAGGTTCAGTCAATCGGGAAATCGTGGCAGAAAACCCAGACAAAATACCCAGTGGAATACCAATCAATGAGGAAATAAAGAAAGCGATAAAGACAATCTTGATACTATGCCAAAGACTTTGATGTAGCCACGGCGCATCAGGCTGTTGTGGTGGTGTGGTAAAGGAAGTAACCAGCGCTTTGGCTACCTCATGGGGCGCAGGCAGGTAAATTGGATTGACCAGAATCCCATTTGGCGGTGTTTTGCCTGCATCGACTGCCTGCTGTGCTTCACGATAAAAGGCATTTTTTTCAATGCGTGTGCCGACCTGTAAATAAGACACACTGCCAGAATCGGTAATTTGTACCTGTGGATGCCAGATAAAGGGCAGGTAACTGACGCAACTCCAAATCAGGATGGGAATCAGGAAAGACCCCAAACTTAACAAAAGTTTTTTCTTTTTTGACAATATTGAATCATGCATAGGTTTGTACCTATCGAGTAATACGATTTTTTAAAAACGTAATACTTGAAGCAATTTTGATGCCATTCCTGCGACTAGGATAAAGTGACTTATTTAAAGGATGGCTGATGAGAAAGCTTCATCAATTTATTGAGATTTAATTATTTATCTATTTGATTTTTATTTAATTTAAAAATTGATCCGATAAGTGAAAAATTTTCATAGTGGAAACATCAACCTGATCATAAAAATATTTATATGGCAGATTATGAAGCAGGGCGGCTCAATTCCTTATCAACAACCTATACATGCACAGAAAAAAAGCACTGAATGCCCCACCTGCAAACTTGGGTGATTCACTCGGCGCTTATTGTATCTGTATAAAAAGAAACATTATGAAGTTGATTAAATGCATTAAAATCCAATGCTCTTAGAAATTTTAATCGTAGAAAAGCGCCCAAAGGCGCTTTTCTAAAATATCAGTGATGACGATGCTTTCTTTTTTTCTTGTATTTTTTAGACTGGTAATTGTCATAGTCGCGGTCCTGACCGACTTTACGACCCAAGGCTGAACCACCTGCGGCACCCGCAGCCGCACCAATATAACCGCCTGTTGTGCCACCTACATTCTTACCAACGGTATAGCCGCCCACGCCACCTAAACCACCACCAATTGCAGCTTCAGTACGGGTACGTTTACTGCTTGCCGCAGCCGCACCACCAGCACCGCCAAGTGCGGACCCAATCATGGCACCATTGTTGCCACCAATCTCTTTACCAATTGCAGTACCCACTACACTCCCTAGTGCAGACGTTGCAGCAACACGTGTAGCATTATCAGCATGGGCTGTGGTCAATAAAGTTGAGCTTGCTAAAATCGCACCCAATAACCAAATATTCGCTTTCATTTTGACTCCATGTTCCTAGTGATAGGACATCTTTTGTAATTGAGGCAAATGTAACAAAGTTTGAGAAGAAAATTGTGGAGATGACTTCCCGAATTATTACGATTTAGTGTCTGGATTGTAGCGTTTTGTTTCGGTGAATAAATTTAAATGAGAAATACTGATGATAAAACATAGTGATAGTAAATATCGTTACCGCATAAAGGAAGCTCCCTGATTGAACTTCTTTAAGCTAAATTTAATCTTGCTGTTCATCTCTTGATGAGTCCTCTATTTTTAACTGGCGAGGATTTAATTCAGTTTGCAGGCGTAGATAATTTAAGTCACGGATATTCTTTTGCGTGGCAACTACACCGAATAAACTCATCATAAAAGACATGATATAAAAGCCTTTTTCGCTCATCAGCATGTCAGCATTCCATAGGCTGATCAATAATAATACGATACACACCGCCATAGAGACCCAGCACAGTCCATAATAAATGGCAGTCACAGGAATATCCTCCAGTTTATCACGTACTGTTTTCTGCAAAGATGCTGCCGAAAATAGTCCATATAGCAAGATAACAAAATAATAGCCTTTTTCGTGTAATGGTATATTGGCATTCCATAGCCCAATCATGAATCCGACTGCTCCAGCAAGTAAAGCAACCCAACTTGCCGCAATAAATGCGGAGGTTGGACGATTAATAAAATTATTCATACCTATTATCCTGTTGTTTTATCTTTCTATTTGTCCCTAATTACTTATATCGGAGCATAAATCCGAGAACAAGTGTCCACAACCAAAACTGAACAATTTATGATGAAATGATGGCGAATGGGTAAGTTAGCCCGTTTCTCTATGTCTTTTAAGCCCCAGAATCTGTACACTATGCGCAATTTTTTAATGTTAATTGTGCGGTATATGTTTCATTCGCACAAACCTGAATTTTGAGATATTTCGCCCATGAAAGCATCACTCCGCTTAAGACTGGATCAACTTTGTGATCGTCATGAAGAGCTGACTGCATTACTCGCTGATGTAGAAGTGATTTCGGACAATAAACGTTTTCGTAAACTGTCCCGTGAACATAATGACTTAACTGAAATCACTGAGGTTTGGGGTAAATATCGTCAGGCTGAGGAAGATATTGAAACAGCCGAGATGATGAAATCTGATCCAGATTTCAAGGACATGGCAGAAGAAGAAATCAAGGCCAATAAAGAGCTTTTGGTGGAACTGGAAGATCAACTGAATGTGTTGATGATTCCAAAAGATCCAAATGATGCCAATGCGGCCTATCTGGAAATTCGTGCGGGAACAGGCGGTGACGAAGCTGCGATTTTCTCAGGTGATTTGTTCCGTATGTATAGCAAATATGCTGAAACACAAAGTTGGCGTATTGAAGTGCTTTCTGAAAATGAAGGCGAGCATGGTGGTTATAAAGAAATTATTTGCCGTATTGATGGCGAAGGCGTCTATGGTCGTTTGAAATTTGAGAGTGGTGCACACCGTGTTCAACGTGTACCTGCGACTGAATCTCAAGGTCGTGTACACACCTCAGCGTGTACCGTTGCGATTCTGCCAGAAGTGGATGTAGATACCACAGTTGAAATCAATCCCGCCGATCTGCGCATTGATACCTATCGCGCATCAGGTGCAGGTGGTCAGCACATTAACAAAACCGATTCTGCGGTGCGTATTACTCACATTCCATCAGGTGTGGTGGTGGAATGTCAGGAAGAACGTTCTCAGCATAAGAACAAAGCCAAAGCGATGGCGTTGTTAGTATCACGTCTGGAAAATGCAAAACGTGCGGCGGCTGATGCAGCAACCTCTGAAATGCGTCGTGATCTGGTGGGTTCAGGGGATCGTTCTGAGCGTATCCGTACCTATAACTATCCGCAAGGACGGATGACGGATCACCGTATTAACCTGACTCTGTATAAACTGGATGCGATTATGGAAGGTGATTTAACTGAATTGCTGGATAGCCTGCATCGTGAATATCAGGCAGATCAGTTGGCAATGCTGGCACAGGAAAATGGCGGCTAATGAATATTGCTCAGGCTTTAGAGATGAAAGGCGAAATTGATAGCTATGAACGTCAGGAAGCTGCTTGGCTACTTGAGCATATTATAGGTGTCAGTGTTTTGGAGCTTAAATTTAGGCCTGAGCAGGAATTGACAGAAATTCAGCAGCAAACTTATTTGGATGGGCTGGCCCGAATTGAACAGGGTGAGCCTTTGGCCTATGTCACAGGGTCACAACCATTTTGGACGCTGGATTTAAAAGTCACCCATGACACTTTAGTGCCACGTCCTGATACTGAAATTCTGGTGGAAACGGTTTTAAATCTTCCGCTTGCTCAAGATGCCAATATTGTTGATCTAGGCACAGGCACAGGCGCAATTGCATTGGCGCTTGCCAGTGAGCGCCCGCAATGGCATGTCACGGCAACCGATATTTATCAGCCAACACTGGATGTTGCCAAAGAAAATGCATTAAAGCATGGGTTATCTCAGGTCAGGTTCGCCTGTGGTGCTTGGTTTGAAGCCTTGGATCAACAAAAGTTTGACCTGATTGTCTCCAATCCACCCTATATCGATCCTGATGATATCCACATGCAAAAGCTGAAATCTGAACCTGAACGGGCGTTGATTGCAGCCAATCATGGTTTGGCGGATATTGAAACGATTATTAGTCAAGGCAAAGACTGGTTAAAGCCAAATGGCTGGATTGCCCTCGAACATGGTTATGATCAAGGGCTGGCAGTCCGTGATATCTTTGAGCGGTACGGTTTTAACCAAATCCAGACCATTCAGGATTATGGTGACAATGATCGGGTTACACTTGCACAGTTATTATTCTTAATAGATTAAAAATCTATTTAAGGATTTTCAACAGGATTATAAGGAACCCATCACAGTTTTCTTGAGTGTCTTGGCACGATAAGCCCCTGGACTGACACCTGTCCATTTTTTAAAGGCGCGGTGAAAGGCACTTGGGTCATGAAAGCTGAGATCATCACTGATATTCTGAATGGAATCATTGGTTTTGCTTAAACGCTCAATGGCAATATCACAGCGAATATCATTTTTAAGTTGCTGATAACTGACACCCTCCTGTTTTAGGCGTCGCTGAATGGTTGCGGTTGACATATTCAACTGCTGGGCAATATCTTTTAGCTCAGCCCAGTCAGACGGTGGTTGTAATAACAGTTGACGACGAATTTGCAGGCTTAAGGAATTTTCATTCTTAAAACGGACGATCAGGTTATAAGGCGTATGCTTAAGAAAATCATTCAATGCCTGTTTATCTTTCTTAATTTTATGCTTGAGATAATGTGCATCAAACTCAATTCTATTGAGTTCAGCATTAAACTGGATATTTTCACAAAAACGCACCCGATAATCCTGTATTTCTACAGGTTGATGGCATTTAAACGTCATTTTCTGAAAATGGATACGCTGGTCACTCAGCCAGCACATCAGGCTATGCACCAGCATTAAGAACGTGGCATAACTAAACATACGTTTCGGTTGTTCACGGTCATGCAGGATCAAAAAAGCCTTTGAACCTTGCTGAACCAGTTCACCTTGAATGTCATCTAAAACCAAAGCTAAAAATCTGAGGATTTCCTCAATCGCCTGTTGTAAGGTTTCAGTGTTGAACGCCAGTTTTGCCAAGAGCTTATAACTGCCACGACGCATGGGATGAGCATCCATTCCCAGAAACTCATCATTCATGCTTTCTGCAAGCTCAACCCATAATTGTGCGCACTGGGCCACAGGAACACGTGCTTTGGTTGAGGTCAACAGTTCTGCTGAAATTCCAGCCTTATTTGCAATATGGACAATATTTAAACCCCGACTTGCGGCAACACTCAACGCTTCACGAATCAAGGCATTTGAGATCGTGTCTTTGGTAGAGTTATGGTCTGGATTTTGATTCTGGATCATACGCAAATGAAGTAGGGAAGAATAAATAGGATGAATGCTCAAAAGTCGCATCAAATTTGCTACTTTTTGGAATTGTATCGGAAAAAGCTTGCCTTTACTCTCACTTATAAAAATTTATCGTTCATTTAACAGGAAATTTACATGAAAATTCAAGGAAAACATTTTGTTATTACAGGCGGTGGCTCTGGTTTGGGAGCAGCAACCGCAGAATATTTAGTTGAAAAAGGCGCATCAGTTACGCTGGTTGATATGAATGTTGAAGCAGGCGAACAACAGGCACAGGCATTGGGTGAAAAGGTTGAGTTTGTAAAGCTGGACGTGACTGATGAACAGGCAGCGGAACAATTCTTTAAAGATGCCGTTGCCAAGCATGGCAGTTTACATGGTTTGGTCAATTGTGCAGGCATTGGCCCATCTGCAAAAGTCATTGGTAAAGAAAGTGTTCATGATTTGGCAATGTTCTCTAAAACCTTGCAGATCAATGTAACTGGTACATTTAACATGCTACGTTTTGCTGCTGATGCCATGAGTAAAAATACCGTTGAGGCAGGTGATGAAGACCGTGGTGTGATTGTCAATACGGCCTCGGTTGCGGCTTTTGATGGTCAGATTGGTCAGGCTGCCTATTCAGCTTCAAAAGGTGCGGTGGTTGCCATGACCTTACCGATTGCCCGTGAATTGGCACGCCATGCAATCCGTATTATGGTGATTGCACCTGGCATTATGGAAACACCAATGTTGAAAGGTTTGCCACAAAATGTACAGGATGCTTTGGGGCAAATGGTGCCTTATCCATCACGTTTGGGTCGTCCTGAAGAATTTGCGCGTTTAGTTGCACACATTGCTGAAAATTCATATCTGAATGGTGAAGTGATTCGTCTGGATGGTGCAATTCGTATGGCTGCTAAATAAGATTTAAGATTGTGAAAAGTAGAAAAGCGATGGAATAAACCATCGCTTTTTTATTGCGATGCGTTCTAAAGTTTGGCTTTGACTTCGTCACCAATTAAATAAAAAGTACCACCAGCAATTATTCATTTTCCCAGCGTTTAACTGCTCGATTAAAACTCGACAGGGATGAGTATCCCAGTTTTTTGGCAACCTCATCTTTGGTGATAAAAGGGTTGAGCATTAATTTTCGGGCTTTTTCCCTGCGAACCTCATCATAAAGTGATTGGAAGCTTACCGCTTTTTCCTGCAACATGCGCTGTAAGGTTCGTTTGGTGAGGTTTAACTTTTGTGCAACCTGATCAATATTCTGTAGACCCTCATTTTCATCATTAATCAGATGTTTAACACGGTATAAAATATCCTGTGTCGCATCAAGGTCATCCAGCTCTTTCTGACAGAGTAGCTTAAATTTCTCAGAAGTCAGTGGATCAGCCATACTCAATGGCATTTCAAGAAATCGGGCAGGGGCAATCAACCGTGTATGTGGCTGTTCATAACGTATTTCTTCAAAAGTTGAAGCCAGAATATCACTGAAGCGGGAAAAGTAATCTGGACATTTACACTGCAAATCAATACTTGGCTTAAAGTCTGGAAAGAACAACCTCACCAGATGGATAAAACCAGTTAAAAAGAAGACACAACTAAACTCATAGACCTGGGTGTCTGAAATATCATTAAAATCCAGAATGGAGCTGTCATAGGTGATTCCATAATAGGACAGGTCCTGCTCAACCTTGAAGTTAAGCTCCACAAATGAGCATTGTAGACGGACAAACTGATTAATGGTCTCAATGGCATCCAGCACATTTTTTGATATGGCAACAGTAAAGCCCAGTAAACCGTGAGAACTAATTTTTAACTGGGTACCCGCATAAAAACCAATCCCATCCTCCTGAGTGAGTTCAATGGTACGTGCAATGACTTTCTTGAACGAGCCAAGACTGATTTTATAACTTAGGTCATGTAGCTTGTCGATTTCAACGCCCGTTCCCCAAAAGAGTTCTTCAGTCGATATATTCCAGCGTGACACGACCTCACTGAGCAGGTGGGCATAGGAACTACTAATAAAATGCTGCTGATGGCGGGGGATACTCATAGTTTTAAGCAAATTCCATTTTAAAACTGATCCAATTGTTTCAGAAAATAATGCAGCGCTCGCAATTTGGAAATGTACATTCATCGGATTTTTTTTAGGAAATCTTAATTTTGGCGCGTATTGTTATGATTTTGGCATGGTTTGTTTTAGCCTAAAAATTACACAATTTTTTAAAGGAGTATAATTTTGCCAGTCATTTGTATGTTCGGAATGATTCCACATACAAAGCTTAAAGACTGATGTGTGGTCATAAAAATGAAAAATGCTAGGAGCAAAAACGTGAAGAAAAAATATTTAAATGCAATGACGTTAATGGCGGGCATGCTGATGAGTAGCGGATCTGTGGTACATGCAGGTTTGTTTGACTTTTTGGCACCCAAGGCGTCATGGCAGAACTGTAATGTAAATTCTTGTTCAGTCGGCGGTAGTACCAACGTGACATCCAGCTATGCAAAAACCAAATATCCAATTCTACTGGCACATGGTATGGCGGGTTTTTCTGCGGTGGGTCCTTTGCAATACTGGAATGGTATTACAGAAGACCTGGTTGAAAATGGAGCAAATGTATTTGTTGCACAGCAGGCTTCCTTTAACTCTTCTGAAGTACGTGGTGAACAGTTGCTACTTCAGGCAAAACAAGTATTGGCCATTACAGGTGCGCAGAAAATTAACCTGATTGGTCATAGTCATGGTTCGCAATCGGTTCGTTATGTTGCCGCCTTGTTACCCAATAAAATTGCTTCGGTAACAGCGGTGGGTGGGCCAACCAAAGGTTCAGATGTCGCTGATGTTGTCTATTCAATTACTCAGTCTCCAGTTGGACCAGCACTTGCACCCGTTATCGCGGCAGGAGTAAATGCTTTCTTCTCACTGGTTGGAATCGGTTCAGGTCATTATTATGATCAGGATGCTCTGGCAGGATTGAATTCTCTAACTACCCGTGGCTCTGCTAATTTTAACCAGCGTTTTCCAGCAGGTGTACCAACAACAGCCTGTGGTTCGGGTACAGAACTGGTTAATGGAACTCGTTATTACTCATGGAGTGGAACAGGTGTGCTCACCAATGTTCTGGACCCGATTGATTATGGGTTAGTTGCGACCTCTTTATTAATTCCAAGTGAGAATGATGGTCTGGTGCCACGTTGTTCTAGCCATTTGGGTACAGTCATCCGTGACAACTATGCATTCAACCATCTGGATGAAGTGAATCAGGTGCTTGGATTGGTTGGGTTTTTACAAAATCCAGTCACACCATACCGCACCCATGCAAACCGTTTGAAAAATCAGGGACTTTAATTTAGATAACAGGGAAGTAATGGATCTACTTCCCTGACTTATAAAAAATATTTCAAATATGAATGATAAATAGAGTAAGGAATTATGAACGGTAAATTTTTAAATAATAAAAACATTATATTTATTTCTATTACGGTTTTATTGATTCTACTTGCCTTAATTTATTGGGTATTTAAGCCTGAAACCCAAAATCAGCCACATGAGGTGAATCAACCCACTCAGGTATTTTCTGAAAGTAATTCCCTGAAAAATGGAGAGGCGAGATATATAAATGGAAAAATGCCAGCACTTGCGCCGTCTTTGCAGGGTACAGAAATTGACTGCCCAATCCAGGTTGATTCGAATGGAAAACTCATTTTAACAGTGGGAATTCGTAGCTGTTTTGATTACTTCTTTTCCAGTCTTGGCGAAAAAACAGAATCTCAATTGATTACAGACATCCGCCAGTATTTAACAGCAACCTTACCTGAAACTGCCTCAGGCTATGCCATTTATCTGTTGGATCAATATGTGGCTTATGTACATGCCTTACAGAACCTGAAACCTCGTGGCAATTTTAAAAATGGTGATATAGAGGAATATCAAAAAATTATTGATCAGATGTACAGGTTACAGCAACAGTTTTTTAAACCAGCAGAGATCAATGCGTTGTTTGGGAATGAAAGAAACCTGAACCAGTTTAATATTGAACAGATGCGTATTCATAACAATAACTCTTTAACGGCCCAGCAAAAAGCCAATGAAATTGCCAAACTGATTGATCAACTTCCACCTACGTTGGGTGATGGGGTGCGGGTGTCAATGCAATTTGCTGAGTTGCAGCAGTTGACCAAGGATATTCAGGAAAAGGGTGGAACTGCACAGGAGATTCGGGCAATGCGTGAGAGTTTGTTGGGGCCTGAAGCGGCAGACCGTTTGGAAAAAGTGGATCAGGAAGAAGTTGTTTGGCAGAAGCAGGTGAATAGTTATTTGGCTGCCCGTGATGAGATTCTAAAAAGTGATGCAAATGATGCCAGTAAGCAGCAGGCCATTAATGAGCTTCGTAATCAGTCATTTGAAACGAAAGAGGATTTATTAAGGGCACAGTCTTTTGAAATGATACATGATAAAAAGTAGAAATATATAAATATCATGATGATATGAATGATAAATTATGATGATTTATTAGGCGGATTTTCCCTGTCATCGTGATCTTGGTTCATATCACTATCAGATTTCAACAACATCAAAATAAACATGATAAGGATGACTTTGATTAAGTTTTTCATCATGTATCTCCTTGGTTGAGTTCGAGACTTAGTAACTTGAATGGCTGTATGTTTGATTTCTAGGTAAAGTGTGTCGTCATAAATTTCATATGGTTTAAGATCATCGTGATGATATTTTTCTAAATGACGTATGCCGTCATGAACCTTTAGCATTAGCTGCTGGTGAAACTGGAGGACTTCTAAATGACGTATGCCGTCATGAACTTTTTATTGTTTAAGCTATGGTTGCATAGGTTTTTCTAAATGACGTATGCCGTCATGAACCTTTAGCATTAGCTGCTGGTGAAACTGGAGGACTTCTAAATGACGTATGCCGTCATGAACGTACAAACAACTGTAACACGATGGATTCTAAATTTCTAAATGACGTATGCCGTCATGAACTTAGGCCAAGACGAAACAGCCGATCTGAAATATTTCTAAATGACGTATGCCGTCATGAACAATTAATTGAAACTGACCTTTTTTAGATTCAATTTCTAAATGACGTATGCCGTCATGAACCACCCTACTTCAATGCAAAGAATCAAATGTATTTTCTAAATGACGTATGCCGTCATGAACACATAATTAATGCTTTGCTTTACAAACATTTATTTCTAAATGACGTATGCCGTCATGAACAGATAGCTCTTAAATATCCAAAAGATGGTGCTTTTCTAAATGACGTATGCCGTCATGAACCATAATGAGTAATCTATATTGTGATCCGTTCATTTCTAAATGACGTATGCCGTCATGAACATCACCGTATATCCTCACCATTTTCGTTTTAATTTCTAAATGACGTATGCCGTCATGAACGAGAAGTTGTTTTGAGTAATTGTACTTTGGGATTTCTAAATGACGTATGCCGTCATGAACAAAAAGCTGGAAGAACTGGACTATCAACTACATTTCTAAATGACGTATGCCGTCATGAACCCTGATTGTGCTGATCAGCAAGTCTTTCTTTGTTTCTAAATGACGTATGCCGTCATGAACTAGCAAAGTTACAGATGGCAAAGGCCATTACTTTTCTAAATGACGTATGCCGTCATGAACTCTGATCAGGCTGAGGAGCATTTGTATAACGTTTTCTAAATGACGTATGCCGTCATGAACATTGATAGTGCTGGCGTGCCTGTGCTTAAAACTTTCTAAATGACGTATGCCGTCATGAACATTTGTATGCTGTTTTATCCATAACAGGCAGCTTTCTAAATGACGTATGCCGTCATGAACCAAGCCACGCAAGGCACGGGACTTGGGTTTGCTTTCTAAATGACGTATGCCGTCATGAACTTATGCCAGTTGAACAGATTCAGGCAGTTCTGTTTCTAAATGACGTATGCCGTCATGAACATTTATTTGAAGTTGGTTCAAAGCTGCTTCAATTTCTAAATGACGTATGCCGTCATGAACTTTAGTCCAGTCAAAATACATTGTATTGGAATTTTCTAAATGACGTATGCTGTCATGAACCAAGCTTAAACAATATTGGGAGGCACAATGGATTTCTAAATGACGTATGCCGTCATGAACTCAGGTAGTAACTAAACCGACCATCTTTTAAATTTCTAAATGACGTATGCCGTCATGAACCAATTGTTGATGTAGCTGCTAGGAATTTTAACTTTCTAAATGACGTATGCCGTCATGAACATGCATATGCAACCTACAATGCCAGCGATGGTTTTCTAAATGACGTATGCCGTCATGAACAATAAAACTTAACAAATAAAATAGGTTAAAACATAAGCTTAAAATAACATTTGAATAAATACCCAAAGTTTTTAGCCTATCTGCTAACTTATTGATTTTATTTAACTGTTAAAGAATATGAAAAATATTGGGCTAAAAAGAGGTTTTTGTCAAAATAAAATTTATTACTTTCCTGAAAACATACATCCACTTAAAATCAGCAACATGATTGAGCTATACAGAAGCAAGCCACGTGTCACAACATCCAGAAAATGAATTTGAACTCAGTAATGATGAAATGCATCTCTACAGTCGACAAATTTTATTGGAGGGTTGGGATATCGAGGCGCAAGAAAAACTCAAGCTTGCCAATGTGCTGATTATCGGGGCTGGTGGAATCGGCTGTACCAGTGCGGAACTGCTGGCGCGGGCAGGTGTGGGTAAAATTACCATTGTCGATGCGGATACCATCGAAATCAGCAATTTGCAAAGACAGATCGCATTTACTTCAAATGATTTAGGTCATTATAAGGCAGAAGTCTTAGCCAAACATCTTCAAAAAATTAATCCTCATATACAGGTGAACTATCAAAATAGTCGTTTTGATGAAAGCAATGCTGATGAATTGGTACAGCACCAAGATGTCGTTTTAGATGGCTGTGATAACTTTAGCACGCGATATTTAGTCAATGCGGTATGCAAAAAACATCAAGTTCCCTTGATTAGTGCTTCGGCCATTGGCTTTGAGGGGCAATTATTTATGGTTGAATCAGATTCAGCATGTTATGAGTGCCTGTTCCCAAAAGAGCAACATGCCAATGAAAATCTACGCTGTGCAGACTCTGGTGTTTTGGCAACTACACCTGTCACAATTGCAGCATTACAGGCTCATCACGCATTACTGTTTTTAGGGCTTGGTTTAACGCCACTCAGGCAAAAATTGTTACTTTGGAATGGTTTAAACCTTTCACAACGTATTCTACAGTTTGAAAAAGATGTAAATTGTCCGATTTGTCAGGCAACTTGATCAGTAAATTAAGCAAAATTTGCTAAACTAACGCCATCTATGAGGCAATGAAAGATTATGAAAAGAAATATTTTATTTGATGGACTGCGTTCCATTGGGCGTATAGGTGAAACCGTGATTGTTGCGGCACAGGCAGGTGTCAAATATGCAACAGAAAAACCAAGCAATGCTAAATTAATGCGTGAAACCTTTGAATCATTGGGTTCAACTTACATTAAGCTGGGACAATTTATTGCCAGTACACCATCTTTATTTCCTCGTGAATACGTTGAGGAATTTCAAGGCTGCCTAGACCAGACTCCAACCTTGCCTTTCAGCTATATTCAGGGTGTATTGAATGAGGAATTTGAGGGTAGAAACCTCAATGAAATTTTTAGTTTTATTGATGAAAAGCCACTTGCTTCAGCATCAATCGCGCAGGTGCATGCCGCAAAATTGGTTACAGGCGAAGATGTGGTGCTCAAAGTCCAAAAGCCTGGTGTGGAAACCATTCTATATACCGACTTAAATGTGGTGCATTGGGCAACCAAACTGCTTGAGCGTGCTGTACCTAAAATCAAGTTCGCATCACTTTCTGAGATCGTTGATGAGATTAAAACCCGTATGGTACGGGAAGTGGACTTTATTGAAGAAGCGCAAAATCTGGATGACTTCATTCAATATCTAAATGTTTCGGGTAATCAGGCTGCTACAGCACCAAAGGTTTATCATCAGTTTTCGACCCGCCGTGTGTTAACCATGCAACGTCTTTATGGTGTGTCATTAACCGACTTTGATGTGGTAAAAAAATACGCAAAAGATCCAACCCAAGTGCTGATTACCGCAATGAATACTTGGTTCGGAAGCCTCATGTTATGTAAAAGTTTCCATGCCGATTTACATGCTGGTAACCTGATGTTGCTTGAAGATGGCCGCATTGGCTTTATTGACTTCGGTATTGTAGGTCAGTTAAAACCAGAGGTCTGGAGTGCATGTATGGCATTTATGGATGCGCTACAACATACCAACTATACGGCAATGGCTGAAAACATGCTGAAAATGGGCATGACTCATCAAAAAATTGACACTCAGGTGCTTGCAGATGACCTTGAACGCCTGTTTAGTGGTGTGCTTTTGGCAGACCCTCAGGAAATTCTAAGCTCGAATCCAGCCGACCTGAATGACATCATGATGGATATGATTGGCGTGGGGGAGCGTCACGGTATCAAGTTCCCGCGTGACTTTGCCTTGTTATTCAAGCAAATGTTATATTTTGATCGTTTCATGCGTGTTCTCGCGCCATATACCGATATTTATGCTGACCAACGTTTGAAAATGGTTCACAATATTGAACCTGCTTCATTGTTAAAGCATTAATCTTATTTATCGGTTTATTAAGGTCATTATGGATGCCATTATTATTGAGGGACTAAAGGTCGATACCGTAATCGGTTGTTTCAACTGGGAACGTCAGATCATCCAACCTTTAATGCTGGATTTAACCATTCATAATGACCTGACTCAGGCTGCATGTTCAGATGAGTTGGACGATACACTCAACTACGCCCAAATCTGTGAGCTTGCGGCACAAGTGATTCAGCAAGCCAAGCCCAAACTGATTGAGCACGCTGCCCAACTCGTATTGAACTGTCTATTTTCTACATTTCCATCCATTGAATCGATTAGCATTACCATTCGTAAACCCGCCATTATTGCCCAAGCCAATGCAGTAGGAATTCGCCTTGAACGCAACAGAAACGATTTTTGCGCTCGCACTGGCGAGTAATGTTCAGCAGCAGCAAAATTTCACCTTTGCCTATGCTCAACTTGCAGAACTAGGGTATGTGGAGTTTTCACCGATTTATCAGATTCCATGTCGGGATGGAATTGGGGCGGATTACTGGAATTCAGCCTGTATATTACGAAGCAATTTATCGGTTGATGACATTATCGAGACTTTAAAACAATTAGAGACACAGTCGGGACGTGTCCGTCCATCGCATCATATTAGTCTGGATATTGATGTGATTGCATGGGGCACAAACTTAACAGATATGCAATTCAATCCAAAAAAGTTACCATTGGCCCTAGATGTCAAAATTCCACTCTATGATTTATGGCAGCAAGCTGATTTAATTTATGATCAGCAGATTCATTATCCTGTCATTACAATGTAATGTTTTGCTGTAAATAAATTGATAATAATAGGAATAGTTGTATGAAAATTATTTTACCACTTTCTATTTTGACGGTCTTGCTTTCTGGCTGTGCTGCCATGAGCGTTGAACAATGTAAAACTGCAAACTGGTTAAATGTTGGCGAAAAAGATGGTGCGGCTGGGCGCGAATCACGTTTGGACCAGTATTATTCCTCTTGCCAAAAAGCCAATATTATTCCAAATCAAGGCCTATATGAAAAAGGCTATCAGAAAGGTTTGAGCTATTATTGCCGACCTGAAACCATTTTCAATGAGGCGTTGGAGGGACGCGGTGATTTTCGGGTTTGTCCTTTGGAAAAGCGTGAGTCCTTGCGAAGTTATTATCAGGTTGCCAATGATTATTATCAGGCGAATTCAGAATTTAACCGTTCGCAAAGTGATTTAAACTACTATCTAAAAGAATTGGAACGTAAAGATTTATCGGTAAAAGATCGGGAAGACTACAAAAAACGTCTCTATGATTTACGCTTAAACAGTAGTGGTGTGCAATCCCGTTATCAGGATGCGGTTAGGAATCTGGAACGATTCAAGGCAGAGCATGAATTACGTTAATCGTTGATATAAGTGGGAGCCATTTGATATGACTCCCTTAATTTTTTAAAGATAATAACTGGTTTTTGTCATCAATTTCGAAATTGCGGTCATGGTGATTTTGACTGGCGCGGGTAAATCCACACCGCCAGCCTGCAAAGCGGTATCACGATGATGTAACTCATCTTCATTCATTTGCTCCAATATTTTGCGTGAACGTTCATCATGTTCAGGCAGTTGTTGCAAATGTTCCTGTAAATGCTGGCTGACTTGACGCTCCGTTTCAGCGACAAAGCCGAGACTATATTTGTCTCCAGCAATGCCTGCAATGGCACCCATACCATAGGAGAGGCCGTACCAGATTGGATTGAGTACGCTGGTGTGGCTGTCTAACTCTTTTAAACGATCTTCACACCATGACAAATGATCCTGTTCCTCAATTGCCGCTTGCTGCATTTCCTGACGTACGTGGGGAAGTTTTGCTGTCAGTGCCTGACCATGATAAAGCGCCTGAGCACAAACCTCACCACTATGATTGACACGCATCAAACCAGCCACATGACGGGCATCACTGACACATAACTGTGATGGTTCATCAGCAGCAGGGTTTGTACGTTGGGAACTTGTCGCACCTGGAACCAAACTACGCAGTGCCTGGTCAAATGAGTTGATCAGTTTATCAAGACCTGTGTAATGACGCATAGATTAATCCTCTAAAGTATTCGACGTATCTGCCAGTAAGGGTTTAAGTCGTTTTAATAACCAGAATGAGAAAATTGCACTTAAAATGGCGGTGATGATAAACAGGATTTTAATATCAATTTTTAAAATGCTTAAGATAAAAATTGAGAAAATTGCAGAGGACACCATGAACACCGCATTTAAAATATTATTTGCGGCCACCACACGGGCACGGTGTGAACGTGGTGAATAGGCTTGCATCATGGCATAAAGTGGGACGATATAAAAACCCCCGCTAATTCCCAGTAAGGTTACGGCAAGCATGACATGGTAATACACCATACCACCTGTAAACATATCTTTTAATGAAAGCAGTTCGCCTGTGCGTTCAGGCACAAAAGCAAGGCTTGCAGCTAGATAAAGCGCAAACAGGGTTAGGCCAATCGCACCATAAGGCACCATTTTAATATTAATCTCACGCCCACCAATCTTTCGGCATAGCAAGGAACCTACACCGATGCCGACGGAGAAAAAGGTAAGTAATAAGCTAACCACATTTTCTGACGCGTGTAGATTTTGTTGGGTAAGTTGTGGAATCTGGGTGAGATAAGTCGCCCCATAAAACCAGTACCATGAATTGCCAAGCAGAATCATAAAAATCACAGGGATGCCTTTGACATATTTCAAGGTTTGGAAGCTGGTACGAAAAAAATTCCAGTCAATTTTAAGGTCAGGCTCGGCCACTTTTTGCGGTAGAATAAAACGGCTGGATAAATAGCCTAAGCAAGCAATGGTTACCACTGTGATGCTAATCCACAGCAAATTACCCTCAGATGAGGCAATCACGGCACCGCCCAAAATCATACCCACCAAAATGGCGATTGATGTACCCGACTGGAACAATGCATTTCCCGACATCAACTCCTGTGGTTTAAGAATTTCAGGCAGAATGGCGTACTTGATTGGCCCAAAACAGGTGGAATGTGTTCCCATCAGGAATAAGGCGAATAACAGTAGCCATAAATTACCCAGTAAGAAACCTGCGCTCCCAATCAGCATAATCACAATCTCAAGAATCTTGATAAAGCGGATCAGTTGGGAACGCTCGTATTTATCGGCAATCTGTCCTGCGGTGGCCGAGAAGAAAAAGTAGGGTAATATAAACAGTAAAGCGGCTAAATTGTTGAGTGTGCTGATGGGTGCAGACTGTTGTTGAATCCAGCCATAGGTAATCACCAAGAGGAGCGCCTGCTTATAAACATTGTCGTTGAGCGCACCAAAAAATTGAGTGAAAAACATCGGTGCAAACCGACGAGATGTCATTAAGCGTTCATCTTGTTTCATCATGTGTTCACTTCATTGTGTTTTATAAAAAAATGTGAGGAACTGTAAAAATGCGCTGAAATGCATGTATGATATTTTTCAATGTTTGATTGGATGAAAATCAAAGATTTGAATAAATTTTTATCCACGAAAAACGACACATTAAAAAATAAGTTTAGAGTTCTACATGCCATCTCAAGCAAAGTTTAAACCGTCTGCACTGAGTCATTCTATGCATTTAATTTTTAAAATGCAGGGCTTTCCTAAACTTATTTGTGGTGGTTTTCTGATTAGTTCTTGTATATCAGTTGCTTGTGCTCAGGAACAAATCACGGAGCTGGCTAAAAATGAAGCGCTGGAATCCTCAACCACACAGATTGAGGCAAAAACAGTTGCTGAAAACACACCACCTCAGCCACAACTGGACAGTGAACTTCAGACAGTTTCGACACCAGAACAAGACAGTTTGGCTGCGTTAAAACAGCAGGAACAGGCCGTAAACCAGATTGAAGAATTAAAACCGATCCAACTGCAAGACAATCTGGAAGATTTGCCCAGCATGCCGGTTGATCAGGGTATGGCAGATGAAATTTTCCGTGTGGCTGAAGAGGCGAAAAACGAAGCCCAGAATTCCCGTGACAATGCGGCAAAAACGCCTGATGTGCTGGTCAATGATGTTTCACAAACTGAACTCACGGAAGTCACCAAGGCACCTGTCAACATTGACAAACTGATGCAGGACATCCAGACCGACAGTAAAATTGTGGTTGAGGCCAATGAAGCAGGACGAACCCTGCCTGAGTTCCAGACTCAGCCTGACCCATCACAGGAAAAAGTCGGATTTTTTAGAAAGATATGGAATCGGTTCCATCCTGAAAACCTGCTTAATGCGGAGAAAACCCCACGTATCACTGCTGATGTGACGGGTGCACCTCCTGTACTTGCCACCAATATCAAGGCCAAACTATCCAGCTTTACTCAAGAGGCCTTTGAAGACTTCAATGTGGCTTTACCCCAGTTAAGGGCTCTGACCAATCAGGCTGCACAGGCGGTTGGTTATTATAATGCGGTATATAAGTTTGAACGGCTGAGTGACAGCAGGGTCAGGGTGATTGTCACACCAAATGAGCCTATCCTGATTAAAGAGCAAAATATTGAATTTTCGGGAGCGGGTGAAAGATTACCTCAACTGCAAGTGATTCGTTTGATTCCAGAACAGGATGAGGGCGATATCTTTAATCATGGCAAGTACGAAGAAACCAAAACAAAAATTGTCAGTGCAGCCAATGATAACGGTTTCTTTGATGCCTACTGGCGTTTGCATGATGTCAAGATTACGCAGCCTGATAAAACAGCAGAGATCAACCTAAAGTATGAGACGGGTGAGCGTTATAAGCTGAAAAAAGTCGAATACCGTATGAGTGACCCAAGCAAGCCACTGCCGCTGACCCAAAAAGTGCTTGATAGTTTGGCTCCGTGGAAAGAGGGTGATGACTATGCATTCTGGCGTGTCAATGCCTTGGCAAATAACTTGACCAATACCCGTTATTTCAATTACACCCTTGTTGACACCATCAAGCCAGACCCGATTCAACCTCCTTTGGAATTGGCGCCTGACTTACAGGCATTGGTAGACCAGCAGAAAATTCAGCAGTCGCAATTGATGAATAGCCAGCAAAAGGCTGATCTGGCACGCCAGAAAATTACTTCTGCACAGGAGGTCACACAAAATGTGGTCGATGAGACCGTATTCTCTGGTGGAGAGTCTGCACAGGCTTATTCACTTGCCCGCGCAGCACCGCTTTCACATGATCATGACGATGAAGATGAAGAACGCCAGAAGCTTGAAGAGCAAACCCGAATCGATAAAAAAATTCCAATCGTGGTGACACTGAATGCCGATAAATTAAATAGTCTGGAAACGGGTGTCGGTTATGGTACTGATACAGGTGCACGTATTCGTAGCCAGTATCGTCGTGCCATTGTCAATAAATATGGACATTCTTTTGATGCCAACATAGAGCTGTCACAGATTCGCCAATCTATCGATGGACGCTACAGTATTCCCTACAAACATCCCCTCAATGACTATTTTAACCTTGTGGGTGGTTATGAACGTGAAGAGCGTGATGACATTGGTCCAGGTGTGAACCTGCTGGTGGAGTCAGCGGTCATGGGGGGCGAACGGGTGATTAAAAATCCGTTGGGTGATTGGCAACATACCTTTGGCTTACGTTATCGTCTGGATCGCTTAACCAAAAAAGGCGATATTGATGTCGATGAACTTCCTGATGCATTTAAGGTTTCAGGAATCGACTCCGAACAGGAATCCTTGCTGCTCGGTTATGAAGCGTCAAAAACCAATGCCAATTCACGTTTAAACCCAACCAAAGGCTTTAAACAGATTTACAAGGTTGAGCTGGGTACAGAATCATTATTGTCAGATGCCAATATGGCCATCGTGACGGGAGGCTGGCGTTTTATCTATTCAATGGGTGAAAATGACAACCACCAGTTTGTGGGGCGTGGCGACACCAGCTATATCTTTACCGACAACTTCAACAAGGTTCCCTATAATTTACGTTTCTTCACGGGTGGGGATCAGTCCTTACGTGGTTTTGACTACAAGAGCCTATCACCAGAAGAGGACGGTTATAAAATTGGTGGACAGGCTTTGGCCGTGGGATCGCTTGAATATAACTATCAATTTAAAGATGGCTGGCGTGCAGCGATATTTTCTGATTTTGGTAATGCCTATGATAAACAGTTTAGCAATCCAACCGAGTACAGTATTGGCGTGGGCATACGCTGGAGATCACCGATTGGGCCGATTCGCCTAGATGTTGCTTCAGGTATCTCGAATGACAACAACCCAATTCGACTCCATTTCTTTATTGGTCCACAGCTTTAATAACTTTAAAAAAACCTCTAAAAGGTCAAACAATTCAGGTTGATTATGACGGAAGCACAACAGCAGTTACCTCCAACAAGACCAAGACAGCAACGGCGCATTCTTCGAAGCATTGCGCTGATTGTGCTGATCATTCTTTTATTGCTGGTCAGCTCGTTACTGGTGATGATGTCCACGGACAAGGGAAGCCGTTTCTTACTGGATCGTGTGCTGCAAAGCCAGAAAGTCATTAAATATGAATATGAAAGTGGAAACCTGCTTTCAGGGATTATCCTGAAAAATGTGTTGCTGCAAGTTAAGGCTGTGGATGTGTCGCTGGATCGGGCCGATGTGTCTTTAGGCTGGCGTGCCCTGTTAAACAAGGAACTGCACTTAAGCCATGCTGATGTGCGTAACTTAAGGATTGTGAATAAAAAACCGCCATCAGGTAAACCATTTTCCTTTGATGCGATTAAATTGCCATTTGTATTAAGGGTGGATGAGGCGACTGTAGACCATCTCCAGATCAAGACTGCCACTTCCCAGGTTGATTTTAATGATATTTATTTAAAGGATGCCTTATGGTCGGGAACAAAGCTTAAGTTCGAAGACTCCCGCATGGATATGGGCTATCTGGCACTCCAGCATGCAACAGGTGAAATGGATTTTATTGGTAAATACCCATTGAACCTCAAAACTGACCTGATTATTCCCTCATTAAAAAGTCTGGATATTCAGATTATCAAGGTTGCCGCCAGAGGAACGCTTGATACCTTAAAGGCAGGAATTGCAACCCGTACCCCTGATCTACTCACAGGTTGGGTTGTGGTTCATCCTGTACGTGACCACGTGCCAATGAACGGTGAATTGTTCTTTAAAAATTATCATTTACCCTTGCTAAAAGAACAGAAATTATTTGCAAAAGATGGTGTGGCGCGGTTTAACGGTGACATTCAAAAGTTACTTCTGACACTGGATACCGACCTAAAAGGCGAACAGATTCCTGAGGGAAAATATAATGCCCTGATGGATACTGACCTGAAAAACCAGATCAATATCAATGATTTTAATGGTCAGTTGATGGGTGGTACGGTTGGTCTTAAAGGTATGGTGAATTGGCATAATCATGTGTCATGGGATATTAAGGGGCGTTTGGAAAAATTAAACCCGAAAGATAAAACTGTTCCGCAAGTGGCTCAGGATTTCTTGCCACCCAATCTGGACGCAAACCTAAGTTCATCAGGTTCAATGGAAAAAGGGCTGTCCTTAAAAGCCAACCTTGACTTCGATAAATATGAAAGCTGGGCCATCAAACTAAATCAGGCTGAGGCAAAAGATCACAAAGCCCAACCAATGTTGTTAAATGTTGCATGGCAAGGAATTGATCGGGCTGTACCCTATATTGGCTGGTTGAGTAGTGCAGAAGGGCATACCGATGTTACGTTGAAAGAGGGACAACAGGATATCTATGTTTCAACCAAGGTACGTCCGCATGAGAAAACACTGTTACCAACAGGACAGTATGATGCACGCTTTGACGTAAAAGGTGACCTTTTAGATGTGGAACGTTTCCATTATCAGGCTGAGAAAGGCAGCCTAACGGGTCAGGCCAAGGTGAAATTGCCAAATGAAAAGCAGCAGCTTGCATGGCAGGCACAGCTACAGGCAGAAAACTTTAATCCGCAGACTGTGGTTGCAACAGCACCCGTTAATCTACTCAATGGTCAGATTAAAGCGACTGGTTTTGCCAAACCCAACCAGCAGATCATTCAACTTGACCAGATTGATCTCAAGGGACAACTGGCCCAGGCAGGTAAAACTGAAACGGTTGCCTTAAAAGGAAAAAGTACAGCGGCTCTTATCTTCCATGATCAAAAAGCGGGTGGCGGCTTTAAAAGTTTTGCTGTGAATTATGATGGTTCACTCAACGCCTTAAATCAGGGAAATGGCTTATTAAAAATCAATGTTGCAGGTACACCTGAATACATCAAGATCAATGAGCTAAAACATGATGGTGTGGCGGGTAAAGTCTATGCCACTGGCGCAGTGAATCTTAAAGATAAATTGGGTTGGGATCTGGATGCCTCACTGGTACGTTTTAAACCCCAATATTTCGTTTCCAGTGTTAAGGGTGAAGTATCTGGTCATGTAAAAACACAGGGTGTTTGGTCTGAACAGCTCAAACGTATTGATATCCGTCAACTGAATGCCGCTGGTTTTATTAATAACAAGCCAATCAGGGGACGCGGCAACCTGACGCTATTGCTGGATTCCAACCAGAAAGGCTTTTTACCGCAGCAGTTTGAAGCGAATGATTTATATTTTTCCTATGCACAAAATCAGTTACAGGCAACGGGTAATGCACAAAGCCTGAAAATTAAGCTCAATGCGCCTGCACTATATGAATTATATCCAGGTCTGCAAGGTCTTGCTTATGGCAGCTTGAATGTGCAGTCCCAGCCACGCTTAAAGGCAACTGCAAATATTGCCGTGGATAATTTCGCATTCAAGGATGTGGCAAGCGTTAAATCACTGCGTATTCAGGGTGAGTTACCAACTTCAGAAACGACCCCAACGTTATTGGCCGCAAAAATTGATCATTTACGCAGTGGCAATCGTGAAATCGAAAATGCTACGGTCAATCTGGCTGGAACACGTAAGGCGCATGTCTTAAAGGTTGAAAGCAAAAATCGACAATCGAATTTCTATGTGCAGCTTGCAGGTGGCTTTAACTCAAACAACGATTGGCTAGGGCAACTGCAAAAAGGAAACTTTGCTTCGCAACGTATCAATCTTGTACAAAATCAAAATGCGGCGATTGTGTATTCAACCCGATTATCCGAACTGTATGTTGGACAGCATTGCTGGCAGAGTGCGCACAGCCAGTTATGTCTGGATCAGCCTGCACGTATTAGTCAGGCCAAGGGTAATGTCTCTGTCATTACCAAAAATATCGACTTAAATGACTTTACCGCTTTTATGCCAGAAGGGTTGGCAGTTACGGGTCAGTTGAATGGTTATGCCAAGGCATCATGGGTTCAGGGTAGCCGTCCAAAAATTGATGCCAGCCTAGTGACACGCAAGGGTGAGATTGGCTTGGCCGCGGATGATCCACAAGATCCAGCCACTACCATGACTTATGATGAATTAAGCCTGATTGCCAAAAGTGTCAGCGACGGGTTGTTGTTCCGTGTAGACATGAAAACCCCAGATATTGGAACGGGTTATGCGAATGTGATTGTCAATCCATTCCAGGACAATATGCCAATGCGTGGCGAAGTGGCTTTTGATGATGTTCAGTTAAAAGTCTTTAAACCATTTATCAAGGATGTCCGTTCAATGGCGGGTACGCTTGCACTTGCTGGTAAGGTGAATGGGACTTTAACTCAACCTCAATTCACAGGTGAAATGCGTCTGAAAAATGGTGCCATCAGCATGATTTCATTGCCTGTCAATCTCACCAATATCCAGTTGTATTCCTCAATCCGTCAGGATTCAGCCAGTATTGATGGTGCATTTAACAGTGGGCAAGGTGTGGGCCGCTTAAAGGGTAGCTTTGACTGGAAAGAAGAACCACATCTGGCATTGACCTTAAAGGGTGACAACCTGTTGATTCGTCAGGCACCGATGATTACTGCAATTGTCCAGCCTGATTTAAGCCTTGATGTTTATCCATTTGATCAGCGCTTAAGCTTGAAAGGGTCAATTGATGTTCCTCGCGCGCGCATTTCAATGCCAGAAACCACGGCAACCGTGATTAACGTTTCGCCTGATGTCCGTGTTGTTCAGCAAGGACAGGATTTGTTGGCGACCTTAAAGTCAGCAAAACCGTGG
The DNA here is from genome assembly GCF_029845285.1 of Acinetobacter sp. GD03645. Lineage (NCBI taxonomy): Bacteria > Pseudomonadati > Pseudomonadota > Gammaproteobacteria > Moraxellales > Moraxellaceae > Acinetobacter > Acinetobacter sp. GD03645. The sequence goes on from NZ_JAOCLL010000012.1 coordinate 46,899, forward strand.
GACATTCGTGCTGATATGACCCTGACATTAGGCAATCAGGTTATTTTCCAGGGCTTTGAAAGTAATATTCCACTCGTTGGACGTTTGCATCTATCTCAGCGTGGTCTCGAAACCGCAATGCGTGCCAATGGTGCGATTGGGGTGAGCCAGAAAGTGAAAATTGAGGCCTATGGTCAAAGTCTGGACTTGAACCGAGCCATTGCCCGTTTTAATGGACCATTGGCCAACCCAACACTGGATATTGATGCCAATAAACCTGTTCAAGGCAGTATGGTTGGGGTTCGGGTAACGGGTACCGCAACTGTGCCGAATGTTCAGGTCTATAATGATGCTGGCTTGTCAGAGCAAGAGGCCCTCAATGCCTTGCTTACGGGACGTATCAATGAAGGCAGTAGTGGTTTAAGCAATACCGAGGGCTTTAAGTCAGACGTAAACAATACCATTGCCGCCGCTGGTATCAGTATGGGCTTGGGCGGGACACGGGCTTTAACCAACCAGATTGGTCGAACCTTTGGTCTGAGTGGTCTGGCACTGGATGCACAGGGTACAGGAGATGATACTCAAGTCAGCCTGACAGGGTATATCACACCAGATTTATTTATCCGCTATGGTATTGGTGTCTTTACTCCTGTGAATAAACTTACCTTACGTTATCAAATGAACCGCCGTTTATATCTGGAAGCGAGTCAGTCTTTGGAACGTGCGATAGATATTTTCTATAACTGGCGTTTTTAGTATGTAAAAATAAAAACCTGTTTTACAATGATAAAACAGGTTTTTTTAATGACATTTATTTTAAATAAGGAAATATGCTAAAATTAAAATAAGTTATTGAAAATAAAATATTTATGATATTTTTTGGAGGAAAGGGATGAAATCTGTCACTTTTAGTCAGCTTTTGGCAATCATCAGCATTGGGATGCTGGGCTGTACATTTCAAGCAAATGCTAAAGAATACTATAAGTGGGTGGACGCACGTGGTGTAACAACATATTCAGCAACACCACCTCCAACTCAGAAACAGGAGCCTCAACTCGACCCTGCAAAGAGAAATCCCAATACCGCTACAACACAGACCGCAACTCATCCAACAACACCTCCGCCAGCAGTAAACAAAGAAGCAAAAACAACTGTAGCGGCGACCAGTGCAGATGTGGTTAAGACCACCACAGCTTCTGCAACAAATTCAGCTAAGCCAGCTGCTGGTGAAGCCCTGATCCCTGTAAAAAACTGTAATGGTGTCAGATGTTGGGATTCAAAAGGCAGGCATTATAATCTGGTGGCAGGTAATACCTATCTTTCTGCAACAGGTAGTAAATGCCAAAAGAATGGCAATAATATGCAGTGCAGCAAATGATTTGTATGTTTTTATTGCGGATAGGATGGTTTTAAATACTTCCTTTTGCAAAATAAACCAGTTTCAGTATGATGTGTGCATCAAATTAGTCGCAGTATGATGATGAATAAAGTTTTGTTGATTGCAATAGGTTTGGTTTTGGTCGGTTGTAGCAAAAAAGAGCCACTTACACCTGAACAACAATGGCATGGCTATTGTGTAAGTGTGGGAAATGCCGCGCGTTCGATTACGCTGGATCGTCAAAATGGAATTGAGCAAAAACAGGCAACAGAACATGCGGGTAAAATTGAGGATGAGACCACGCGTAAGTTTATTTTCGGCATTATTGAAAAAGTCTACGCAATCCCAGCCGAAGAACTTAAGGCTGATCCAGATGCATTACGTGAAAAACTGAAGCAACAATTTACTGAACAATGTTTGGCAACACCACATGAAAAGTTGCCGAACTATAAACTATTTTAATGTATTAACCGAAAAGACAACACCGTTGTCTTTTTTTGTGGAACTAAATGATTGTTTTACTGGACTTTGGCTTTATACCAAAGCGGTATTTCAAAACGATGGGCATTTCGCTATAAAATAATGGTCATCACGTAGAAATACGGTTGTTGCATTAACTTTTAACTCGAAGTCTAGTAAAATTTTGCTGTCCATATTGCTTGTAAAGCTTACAGAAAGCTGGAACTTACAGGTAATTTTTTAAAAAAGAGGAATAACACCGTGCTAGAAGCTTACCGCCAACACGTTGCAGAACGTGCCGCACTCGGAGTCCCACCGAAGCCACTTGATGATGCTCAAACTGCTGAACTTGTCGCATTATTAAAAAATCCACCAGCAGGTGAAGAAGCATATTTGGTTGATTTGCTTGAAAACCGTGTTCCAGCAGGTGTTGACCAAGCTGCTTATGTAAAAGCGGCTTTCCTCGCTGCAGTCGCAAAAGGCGAAGCAACTTCTCCACTTGTAACCAAAGAGCGTGCTGTTTACCTACTTGGTACAATGCTTGGTGGTTATAACGTAGCGCCACTTGTTGAACTTCTTGACAATCCTGAATTAGCTAGCTTAGCTGCTGAAGCATTGAAAAAGACACTTCTTGTATTCGATGCGTTCCATGACGTTGCTGACAAGGCAAAAGCTGGCAATGCCAATGCAAAAGCAGTTTTACAATCTTGGGCTGATGCTGAATGGTTCACAAGCCGTCCAGATGTTCCAGAAGAAATCAAGATCACTGTATTTAAAGTAACTGGCGAAACCAACACGGATGACTTGTCACCTGCACAAGACGCTTGGAGTCGTCCAGATATTCCATTGCACGCAACTGCAATGTTGAAAAACGAGCGTGATGGTATCAACCCTGAAAAACCAGGTGAAGTTGGTCCTATCACTCAAATCAATGAATTAATCGCAAAAGGCAACCAAGTTGCTTACGTGGGTGATGTTGTTGGTACAGGTTCAAGCCGTAAATCAGCAACTAACTCAGTGCTTTGGTTCTTCGGTGATGAAATCCCACACATTCCAAACAAAAAAGACGGTGGCGTGTGCTTAGGTTCTAAAATCGCTCCAATCTTCTTTAACACAATGGAAGATGCAGGCGCATTACCAGTTGAAATCGATGTTGCTGAAATGAACATGGGCGATGAAGTTGTTCTTAAAATCGACCATGCTGCTGCAAAAGTAACGGCGTTCAAAAATGGCGCTCAAATCGCTGAATCAGAACTTAAAACGCCTGTACTTTTAGACGAAGTACGTGCTGGTGGTCGTATCAACCTGATCATTGGTCGTGGCTTGACTGCTAAAGCACGTGAAGAATTAGGTCTTCCTGCTTCTGACTTGTTCCGTCAACCAAAACAACCTGCTGACACTGGTAAAGGCTTTACTCAAGCTCAGAAGATGGTCGGTCGTGCATGTGGCCTTGCTGAAGGTCAAGGTATCCGTCCAGGTACTTACTGTGAACCTAAGATGACCACTGTTGGTTCTCAGGATACTACTGGTCCTATGACTCGTGATGAGTTAAAAGACTTGGCATGCTTAGGCTTCTCTGCTGACCTTGTGATGCAGTCTTTCTGCCACACTGCTGCGTATCCAAAACCAGTTGACGTAACAACTCACCATACATTACCTGACTTCATCATGAACCGTGGTGGTGTATCTTTACGTCCAGGTGACGGTATTATCCACTCTTGGTTAAACCGTATGTTACTTCCAGATACTGTTGGTACTGGTGGTGACTCACATACTCGTTTCCCAATCGGTATTTCATTCCCAGCAGGTTCTGGTCTTGTTGCATTCGCAGCAGCGACTGGTGTTATGCCACTGGATATGCCTGAATCTGTACTTGTTAAGTTCAAGGGTAAAATGCAGCCTGGTATCACTTTACGTGACCTTGTACATGCGATTCCTTACTATGCGATTAAAGAGGGTGACTTGACTGTAGAGAAGAAAGGTAAGAAAAACATCTTCTCTGGTCGTATCCTTGAGATTGATTTATCAGAAATGGAAAATGACTTGACGGTTGAGCAAGCATTCGAACTTTCTGACGCATCTGCTGAACGTTCTGCTGCGGGCTGTTCAATCACGCTTTCTGAAGAGAAAGTAGCTGAATACCTACGTTCTAACATCACTATGTTGAAGTGGATGATTGCTGAAGGTTATGGCGATGCGCGTACAATGGCGCGCCGTGCTGAAAACATGCAGAAGTGGTTGGATAACCCAAGCCTGTTAAAAGCTGACCCAGATGCTGAATATACCAAAGTATACGAAATCGATCTTGCCGACATCAAAGAACCAATTCTTTGCTGCCCGAACGATCCAGATGACGCGAAACTTCTTTCTGACGTTCAAGGCGACAAAATTGATGAAGTGTTCATCGGTTCTTGTATGACCAACATTGGTCACTTCCGTGCTGCTGGTCAGTTGCTTGACAAAGTTCCTGGTGGTTCATTGTCTACTCGTTTATGGTTGGCTCCACCAACACGTATGGATGAGCACCAGTTGATGGAAGAAGGCTTGTACAACATCTATGGCCGTGCTGGTGCGCGTACTGAGATGCCAGGCTGTTCATTGTGTATGGGTAACCAGGCACGTGTAGCACCGAACACGACTTGTGTATCGACTTCTACACGTAACTTCCCGAACCGTTTAGGTCAAGGTGCAAATGTTTATCTGGCGTCTGCTGAGCTTGCATCTGTAGCTGCGGTACTTGGTAAATTACCAAGCCCAGAAGAATATCAACAGTACGCGTCGCAAATTGACAGCGCTTCTGCTGACATTTACAAATACTTGAACTTCGACAAGATGAGCGAATATACAAAAGAAGCTGATCAAGTTGATACCAAGAAAATCCAAGCGGCTCAGTTGACCTAATCGATTGTTTTTGCTAAAAATAAGGGCTGAGTAATCAGCCCTTATTTTTTGGAAAATTATAAATGTCGTTAGGTATTTGGGAAAACATAAATTTTAATTTAAATAATTTTAAATGCATTTTTAAAGGATTTTTAAGAGCAGATGAAGGAGACTTTCTATTATTTAGAGATGAAGAGGGAAGACTAAAATTAAAAGTTGAAGGTGTTATTTCCGATGATTTAGAATTGAACAGAAAATCTGGTTATATTGATAAAAATGAGTCTCTTATCATATTTGAACATAACTTTTTAAAACAAAAAATATTAATGTATGCTTTACCAATACAACAAACTCACTCTTTAGTGGGTGATAACCCTAAATATACTGATATATTTATTGTTGATGAAATTGTTTTTGAAGATAGTCATGAGCAAATAGGTGCTGAATATTTAATTGAATTTGTTGATAATTTTAAAATTAATCATATATTTCCTCATCTAATGAAGTGGAGTGAAAATCATGAAAGAATTTTTGAAATATATGGGACGGATTGTCAGCTAATACAAAAAATAGTAAATTTAGAGAACTCTAATAGGAATAGTATTGGATTTAGATTTGAAGGAAGTGAAGTTTATATAATTAAGATTAAAGATGGAGATAAAGGAATAATACTATACAAAAAGGATTTGGAGTTAGATAAAAGGGAGAAAATAAGGGGAATTATTTCTTATATATTGGGTTGTCCGTTAGTTTTTTATGGGTATACTTTTGTAAATAAATATATGACACCGTCTTATAGTTATTTAAGAAATATTCATGATAATGAGAGAGGACAATTGGCTATCAATGTTCAAGTACCTACACCCCTTAGTTTAAGTGCTTTAAATATTATAGAAGTTGATATTTTTGAAAATTTGATGCAAGAACTCTATGTTAAATATGAAGAATATGATCTAGGTAATATATTTTTTACATATTGGGTAGCAGTAAATTCTAATTCAATTACTGCCGCTGTTCACTATGGAGCACTTATTGAAAAGCTACAAGCTACATATATGAAAATTCATGAAGTTAGTTATAGTAAAATTTTAGATAAAGCAATTTTTAAAAAAATGCTGGAGCGATTACAACAACAACTGGAAGAGTTTGAGATAACCCCTGAGCAAAAGAAAATTTTTTTAGATAAAATAGGGAATTTGAATACTTATTCTCAAAAAAATAAGATGGATTTTTTTTGTAATGACATCTCATTGTCTTTATCTGATATTGAAAAAAAAGCTTGGCAACAACGAAATGATGCTGCTCACGGAAATGATATAACTGATGTTAATCAAGCTTGGAAAAATACACTAATATTAAGAGAGTTGATTAATAAGTTTTTATTAAAGTTAGTTACAACTAATAAATATTATTTGTCATATTTAGATGGAAAACCAGAAATTAAAGCTTTATAAAACACTGTTAATGATTTAAAAGTTGATTCAAGTAAATGGCGAAACAATCCCGCTTCTTATGTATTGGTGGATTTCTTAACGGTTCAGCTGTGAAAGATCAAGGTGACAGTTTTATCTGTGTTGAAAATGGCAAACAAGTAAGCTACCACAAAAAGGAAATTTTCCATCAAGACTCGTGGCATCAAGATTACTATGTATGCGAAACGACAACAGAGCAACAAGCACGAAACTGGGTTTATGATATCAGGACAGATTAGTTAAGCTAATATGATTTTGTTTGGTGTGCGGGCTTTTCAAATACGTATACGAAAAAAGCCCTTTGAAAAGGGCTTTTTTCAACTTACCAATCCTACCAATAACCCAGCATTTTCCACCAAAGTCCGCCAATCACCACAAAGATGATGATATTGACGACACTCATGACAAAGTTCTCTTTCCACCATGCACTAAGAATGGTTTAGTAGGATACAAATCACTTATCAAATGCCTGAGCAACATGATACATTTTAGCTTGATTTATATAACGATAAATATGGTATGGCTCAATTTTCATGGCAACTGCTAAGACGGTTTGTTTATAACAATCTGCATGATGATGACTATAAAAGCAAGGTGAGTACCTGTGTAAACTATGTACTGATTTCCCTAATCATTGCCAATGTTGCAGCGGTGCTACTGGAGTCAGTGAATGACTTGTATAAGCTATATCAGCCTTATTTCGATATTTTTGAAAATCTCTCAATCCTTATTTTTAGTGGTGAATATTTATTAAGGCTATGGAGCATCGTTGAGAAAAATCCACAGGAACCAGCATGGAAGCAGCGGTTTCGCTGGATGAAAAGTGGCGGGGCGATTATTGACCTAATGGCGATTTTACCTGCCTATCTCAATTTCTTTGTCCATCTTGATTTACGTTTCCTACGGGTATTACGACTATTCCGATTACTCAAACTAACCCGTTATTTTGTGTCATTGCAGATACTTTTACGTGTTATCCAGCGAGAAAAAGGTTCATTTCAGGCGGTTATTTTCATTTTGGTCATTATGATTGTGATGACAGCATCCGCAATTTACGTGGTGGAAAATAAAGCCCAGCCTGAAGCATTTAGCTCAATTCCAAAAGCGATGTGGTGGGCGGTTGTTACATTGACAACAGTAGGCTATGGTGATGTAACACCTGTAACCAATTTGGGTCGTATCCTGGGTGCATTCATCACAATTCTGGGTGTCGGTATTGCAGCTTTACCTGCAGGTATTTTAGCTTCAGGCCTTGCCAATGAATTAAACCAGCGTAATCAAAGACTAGAACAGGAGTTTCGTGAAGCCTTGCAAGCCAAAGGGCTAGACTTGTTGCATGACCAAGTTGAAATTGAACGAATTCGAAAAAAAGTCGGTTTACCAAAAGAGCAGACCCATGAAATTATCATCCAACTGGTCAGGGAGAAGTTACTTGAAGATCAGGAACAGGAAAAAAAGAAGTATCATTACTGTCCGCATTGTGGTGAAAAATTATCCGAATGAACCTCAAGTTTATTCTCAAATTCAATGAAAAACAGAGTTGAGGATCAATTTTAAGAATCGAGTCATGTTAAGACAAAATAATAAAAATTAGAGGAGTTGATATGAGTCAAAAACTGATGTTGTGTTGTGCAGCATTTATTCTTATGTTGATTTTAATCATTTCAGGTATTCATCCATTTGACCGTGGTACATGGGTGATGGAGGTTTTACCTGTCTTAATTACTGTTCCATTATTGATTTACACCTATAAAACATTTCCGCTCACCAATCTTTTGTATAGCTTAATTTTTTTGCACGCCATTGTTTTAATTGTAGGCGGTGCCTATACCTATGCACGTGTGCCTTTTGGTTTTGAAATGGCTGAATGGTTGGGGATGGATCGCAATCCTTATGACAAAATTGGACATTTTATGCAGGGCTTTGTTCCTGCAATTGCCGCCCGTGAAATCCTGCTTAGAAACCAGATTCTGACCAAAGGAAGAATGCTCACTTTTATTGTGATCTGTATTGTGTTGGCGATTAGTGCAAGCTATGAGCTGATTGAATGGGCTGCTGCTTTAGTAATGGGACAAGGTGCTGAAGAGTTTTTAGGAACTCAGGGATATGAATGGGATACCCAGTCCGATATGTTCTTTGCCTTAATTGGAGCAATGGCTGCCTTGTTATTGTTGTCCAAATGGCATGACCGACAAATTGCAAAGCTGATAAATTAATCTAAATCAACTCATGAATCTGCCATTAAGAAACGACAGATTCTTTTTGCTGTGAGTATTTTGCATACGCCAGTGCAATGAGCAGAATTGCCAATCCACCTAGGCTTAAAACAAAGCCTACCCAAATCGGTGCCAACCAGCCCATATTGTGACTGAGTACCCATCCACCCAAAAATGCCCCAAGCGCATTGGCAAGGTTAAATGCGGAATGGTTGAGCGAGGCTGCCAAAGTTTGTGCATCACCTGCAATATCCATTAGATGGGTTTGTAATGCGCCACCTAGTCCAATTACGGTAAAGCCAATCAGGAATAAAGCGGCAATCGCTGTATAGAGGTTTGTCATCATAAAACTGGCTGCAACAAAAGCGAGTGCAGAACTGATCAAAATACCAATAATGGTTTTAAATAAGTTCTTGTCTGCCAACCAGCCCGCAACTAAACCACCGATCACCATACCTGTTCCCCAGATTGCCAGGGCAATTGGAACCACACGAATATCTGCATGGGTATATTCAGTCAAAATTGGCGACACATAACTATATACCGAGAACATCCCGCCAAAACCAATTGCACCAACAGCCAGTGTTAACCACATATTGATATTTTTTAAGCCTGCTAATTCAGCCTTGATACTGGCAGATTTTTGTAGAGGCATATTCGGTACAAACAGGCTTACCCCAATCAGAGTAATGAATGCAATCGCCGCAGAAAATTCAAAACCTGCTTTCCAGCCGAACTGCTGGCCTAACCATGTAGCGATTGGGACTCCAATAACATTGGCAATGGTTAAGCCCATCATCACTTGTGCAATTGCGGTTGCGCGGCGTTGTTTGCCTGCTAGTTCGGCTGCAACCAATGCAGCAACGCCAAAGTAAGCACCATGTGGAAAACCTGCAATAAAGCGCGAAATCAGCATGGCTTCTGGTGTGGTGGCAAAGGCGGTTGCCGCATTTGCCAAACCATAAAATAGCATTAATCCCAGCAACAGGGTTTTACGTGGAATTTTTGCCCCTAAAATGGCAATAATTGGCGCACCAACCATCACGCCTAATGCATAGGCACTTATAAAATATCCTGCATGTGGAACACTTACATTTAAATTTGTCGCAATTTCCTGAATCAACCCCATTGCAACAAATTCAGTTGTACCAATACAGAAGCTGCCAATTGCCAATGAAAAAATGACAAAGAATAAGGAATATTTCTGTGGTTGAGGGGATGGTGTAATGGGGCTTGGCACAGACATAACAACTCTGGAATAAAGATACCAGTCTATTATATTCGAGTCGCTTTTAGAAAAATGAAAGATAACGTAATTTTTATATCTATAGATATCTATATCTATAAATGGTGTTCTCGTACAGAAAAATTCCATATTATAATGATAATTATTTTCATTTGTGTATAATCAGGCTTATAAAACTTGAGGCTAAACAATTCAGATTGGTTAATGCCTGTATTGAGCAAAATCAAAGGTGGGGGAAACTCGTGAAAAGATTATTGATAGCATCATTTGTATTGGTTTCAGGCTATAGTTTAGCACATGAACCTTATGTTGCTCCTATTGCCTATAAAACTGAGCAAACTCAGGTGACTGTGGTCTCTGGCTATGCGGAAGAGGCATTGAACAGTGAATATGCATTAAAAAATGCCAAGTTTGAAATTACTGCGCCAGACCAGAAAAAAACAACAATTGAAGCAGCATCCACATTAAGCTCCGCCACAGTATTTGACTTAAAACTGCCAGAAGGGGGCACTTATAATATTCAGACCAAAGCATCTTACCCGTTGAAATATGTACAAGATCAAAAGGAATGGAAGTTGTTCTTTGACATGGCAGCAGATAAGGCGCCAGCAAAAAATGAACGTGACTATGTCATCCCAGCCGATTTAAAAGGTAAAAAGTTCACGCCTGTTGAAATTACCCGTGAATGGACCTTATTGACCTATGTGACAAAAGATAAGAGTTCACCCGTTCAGGTAAATTCTGCGCCGATTCAGGTTGAGTTTTCGATTCATCCAAACGAGTTAAAAGCCAATCAGGCTGTGAAAGTCAAGATATCTAAAGCCAACCAGACTTTGGCAAATGCCAGTGTGGTCATTCGTGCCAAGGGTGCAACGGATGATCAGGCCAAAAGCTTAAAAACGGATGCAAATGGAAATGCGGAACTCGTTTTCCCAGCATCAGGTGAATATCTTGTTGAGGTGAGTGAAATTGTGGATGGCAAACAGAAGCCAGAAAATCAGTTCTATAGCATTATTAGTTTATTTGTAAACTAATAATGCTGAGAGTTGATCCAAGCTGGATTGACTCTCCCATACAAAATGATAGGGGAAATGACTATTAGGGTCGATATTTAAACTATCTGTAGGATTTGCATTTATGGTAGGCTTAAGAAAAAAGGATAAGCCTATGGATGCAATCGTCACAAAAGATTTTTTAGCGATCACAGGATACACCCAAGCCATTTTAGAAATGGATGAATGGATCAGAGATAAACCTTATTTTTATCTGGTTAAAGACCATTATTTGGTGGATGAGGCAATTCGTGTCGAGTACATTATCATTCAGTAGACGCTGTTTTGTTTCAAATAATAGACATAATAATTTGATTTATTTGTTATCTTTACATTTTTGCAAGAATATAAACTTATGAAAAAATTTCTATTTTTAGGTTTAATCCTGACTTCACTTACAGCGTGTTCATCTACTCCAAATAAAGAGCTCACTCCACCAAAAATTGGTATGGCAAATCCAGCAAGCAAGTTTTGTGTAGAGCAGGGTGGCCAGTTAGAGATCAGAAATGAAGCCAATGGTCAGGTTGGCTATTGTAAGTTGGCCAATGGTCAGATTGTTGAAGAATGGGAATTCTTCCGTGCTAATCAACCGAAATGCTTGGCGGATGAAGCACGAAAATTGATTGGTCAGTCAGGTTTAAGTGAAGAACAAATCAAACAAAAAACCAAATCTGAAATCGTTCGTAGTGTGGGGCCAAACCAACCAGTCACAATGGATTATCGGGAAAATCGTGTGACGGTGACCATTGATCCACAAACTAAAAAAATCAGCAATGCAAGTTGTGGTTGATCTTTAAAGAAAGCCTAAGCTCTCAATTAGCGATGATTTAATTGGGAGCTTTTTTATGCAGGTCACACTAACAGCACTTGATAAATTGAAAAAAGTACCCATCAACTTATTTATTGAATTCATTTTATGTATTGTGTCAGCCTAATTGACCAGTATTTTGCACAAGTTTTTAATTTTGAGATTTGACATGAATCTACTTCTTATCGTGGTATTTGGCACAATTGCTGAAGTTTTAGTATGGATTGGCGTGGGCGACCTTGTTGGAAGTATGTGGTATGTCTTTTTCTGGTTCATCATTGCATTTTTCATTGGTCTGAACCTTGTTCGCTCAAGCACCTCCAACATTATGCCGCAATTACAGCAAATGCAGATGACTGGACAGCTTGGGGGGGATCCAGCAGTAACCAAGAAGCTGGCAATTGCAATGTCTGGTTTTCTGCTAATGTTACCAGGTTTGATTTCCGATGTACTGGCTGTACTGGTGCTTATTCCAGCCGTTCAAACTGCTTTCCGCAATGCACTCATGAAAACGATGGCGAAGCGTCAACAAGCCATGATGGATCAAATGATGGGTGGAATGGGCGGCGGTGCGGCTGGTGGACAGAATCCATTTGCTGATCTTATGCGTCAAATGCAGGATATGCAAAACCAGCAAGGTGGCGGGCAATATCGTGATTCAACTGTTATTGACGGGGAAGCACGTGAAGTGAAACCTGAGCAGAAGAAAATTGAATTTAAAGATGTGAATTAATTAGTGTTAATTTTAATAAAGGCACACTTTCAAACAGTGTGCTTTTTTATGCCCCATTTTTAGATGGGCTGTCCTTTTTTTGCTCTGGCTGGGTATGTTGGTCTGTTTCTTTTAAACCAGCACGATATTGGTTTGGAACCAGTGTCGTTAATTCATTTTCAGATTGTTTGTATTTACGAGTGCGGTTTGCACGTTCGCGAAATCCACCCTTGTTGATCAATTGAGTCATAACCATGTGTCCGAAATGATTAAAAATGTATTCTAGCAAATGCTGTGCAAGATCAAAATAATATCGTTTCTAATACGTTTTTTAGAACAATGCACTCACAAAACTGACATAAAATTTTGTTAATTTGAAAGAACTGGTTCAGAAACTAGATTGTATTCTCATTTTTTTTCTCATAGGATAAAACTGTGATGGTAAAAGTTGCTGTGAAAAGAAAATAAAAAATAATAAAGGAGGAATGAATGATGTTATACCAATATCATTGTGCATGTTGTGACAAGGTTGTCGCCTCAACAGATAAGGAGTGTCCTTACTGTGGTTCTCAGCATATCCGAAGCCCCTATGGTTTATGGATGTTCTGTTTGGCTGCCTGTTTTGCGGTTGTGGTCATTGTAAAACTTGCACATTTATATTCACAGCATCATCAAGAGGAACAGCCTGCACAAAAGACATCATTGTTTGAAATCTTTAAACAGGACAATACTGACTCAAGCAAATAATTGTTGCGGCCAATAAAAAAGCTCGCGATGAGCGAGCCTTTAAAATTAGGCAAGGCGTTACAGCCCAGCCGCATCTTTTAACACATCAACCTTATCGGTTTTTTCCCATGTAAATGCAGTGTCTGAACCCTCACGACCAAAGTGACCATAAGCAGCAGTTTGCTTATACATTGGCTGAATCAGGTTCAACATACGGGTAATACCGTATGGACGTAGGTCGAAGTGTTCACGAACAAGCTGGATAATCAACTCATCTGACACTTTGCCTGTATTAAATGTATTGATTGAAATGGAGGTTGGCTCTGCAACACCAATTGCATAACTCACCTGAATTTCACATTTATCCGCTAATCCAGCAGCAACAATGTTTTTAGCAACATAACGGCCTGCATACGCGGCAGAACGGTCAACTTTCGATGGGTCTTTACCAGAGAAAGCACCACCACCGTGACGGGCCATACCACCATAGGTATCTACAATAATCTTACGGCCTGTTAAACCACAGTCACCTACAGGTCCGCCAATCACAAACATACCTGTTGGGTTGATGTGAAACTTTGTGCCCGCATGGAACATTTCAGCAGGAATGATTGGCTTAACAATTTCCTCAATGACCGCTTCTTTTAAACTAGCCTGGCTAATTTCAGGATCATGCTGAGTTGAAAGCACAACCGCATCCAACCGAACAGGCATGCCATTTTCATAGGCAAAGGTCACCTGGCTTTTGGCATCTGGACGTAACCACGGTAAAACACCTGAACGGCGTAACTCAGCCTGACGTTCCATTAAGCGGTGGGCATAAGAAATAGGTGCAGGCATTAGAAATTCAGTTTCATGGCTTGCATAACCAAACATCAGGCCTTGGTCACCCGCACCTTGATCTTCTGGTTTCTGGCGGTCAACACCCTGCGCAATCTCAGGAGACTGTTTGCCGATCATGTTGATGACGGCACAGGTGGAACCATCAAAGCCTAAATCAGAATGATGATAGCCAATTCCATTGACGGTTTGACGTACAATTGCTTCAAAGTCGACATTTGCTGTGGTTGTGATTTCACCAGCAAGAACAACCGCACCTGTTTTTACCAATGTTTCACAAGCGACACGCGCATACGGGTCTTCTTTTAGGATTGCATCTAAAATGGCATCACTAATTTGGTCAGCCATTTTGTCTGGATGACCCTCGCTTACAGATTCTGAAGTAAAAACAGCGTACTCGCGCATGAACGTCCTATCATGGTTATTTTCAAAAAGACAGAGTATGTTACATCGACTTGGCGTATAGGACTAGCGCAAGCTGACTAAAAAGCATGAATTTATTTCATTTTCATTGTGTTTTTATTGATATAAGCATCAATAAAACTGATATTTGCCATTGATCTTTGGCATAGATGTTTAAGAATAGGGATATTTTTACACTTTTTACTTCTTGGATTCTTAAATGAAGCGTCACCTAAGTTTATAGATAAGTAAAAAAACAGAAATATCGTGTATTAAGCTTTACCCCATGCCATTTTTTTAAGACAATAGGCTAAATTTTTGATAGATGATTTCTTGTCATCTTTTTACCATATTGATTTGATTGGATCTGACTTATGACAACCCCTTTAAATGAACGTCGTATTGCAAATGCAATTCGTGTCTTGGCTATGGATGCTGTGCAACAGGCAAACTCAGGGCATCCTGGTGCGCCAATGGGGATGGCAGATATCGCTGACGTGGTTTGGCGTGAGTTTTTAAATCATAATCCAGGCAATCCACAATGGGCCAACCGCGATCGTTTTGTATTATCAAATGGTCATGGTTCTATGTTGCAATATGCATTGCTGCATTTAACTGGTTATGATCTATCTATTGAGGATTTAAAGCAGTTCCGTCAATTACATTCTAGAACACCAGGCCACCCTGAATATGGTTATGCACCTGGTATTGAAACCACAACTGGTCCATTAGGTCAGGGGATTGCCAATGCTGTTGGTTTCGCTTTGGCTGAAAAAACGTTGGCTGCCCAGTTCAACAAAGATAGTTTAAATGTTGTTGATCACTTCACTTATTGTTTCCTGGGTGATGGTTGCCTGATGGAAGGTATTTCTCATGAAGTGTGCTCACTTGCAGGTACTTTAGGCCTTGGTAAGCTTGTTGTTTACTATGATGACAATGGTATCTCAATTGATGGTGAAGTTGAAGGCTGGTTCAGCGATGATACTGAACAACGTTTCCAAGCCTACGGCTGGCAAGTGCTTCGTGTAGATGGCCATGATGCTGCTGCAATTCGTCAGGCAACTGTTGAAGCAAAAGCTGAAACTAACAAGCCAACAATTATTATCTGTAAAACGATTATTGGTCTGGGTTCACCAAACAAACAAGGTAAAGAAGATTGCCACGGTGCGCCACTCGGTAAAGACGAAATCGTATTAACCCGTCAGGCGCTTGGCTGGACAACCGAAGAAGCGTTTGCAATTCCTGAAGATGTGTATGTGGCTTGGGATGCAAAAGCAAAAGGTCAAACTTCTGAAGCTGCCTGGAATGAATTGTTTGCTCAATATCAGGCAAAATATCCAACTGAAGCGGCTGAATTATTACGTCGCATCAATGGTGACTTACCTGCTGAATTTGCTGCACAAGCAGACGCATTTATTGCTGAAACAAATGCAAAAGCGGAAACGATTGCAACACGTAAAGCAAGCCAAAATACCTTACAGGCATTCGGTCCTTTACTTCCTGAATTATTAGGTGGTTCTGCTGACTTGGCGGGTTCAAACCTGACACTTTGGAAAGGGTGTGAAGGCGTACAGGAAAATCCAGCAGGTAATTATATTTACTATGGTGTTCGTGAATTTGGTATGACCGCAATTGCGAACGGTATTGCTTTACACGGCGGTTTTGTTCCTTATGTTGCAACATTCCTGATGTTTATGGAATACGCACGTAATGCGGTACGTATGTCTGCATTGATGAAGCAACGTGTGATTCATGTGTATACACACGATTCTATCGGTTTGGGTGAGGATGGTCCAACGCATCAACCAATCGAGCAAATCGCATCTTTACGTGGTACACCAAACCTGAATACATGGCGTCCATGTGATACGGTTGAAGCTGCAATTTCTTGGAAGTCTGCGCTTGAGCGTAAAGATGGTCCATCTGCACTCATTTTCTCTCGTCAAAACTTGCCATTCCAGGCACGTACTGAAGCACAAATTCAAAACGTTGCAAAAGGTGGTTATATCCTTGCTGAAGAAAAAGGTGAGTTGAAAGCAATTATCATTGCAACAGGTTCCGAAGTTTCATTAGCAATGGAAGCATATGCACAACTTGATGGGGTGCGTGTCGTGTCTATGTCATGTGCAGAAGAGTTCATGAAGCAAGATGCTGCTTATCGTGAAGTGGTATTACCAGCACATATTCGTGCGCGTGTTGCAGTTGAAGCGGCTCATGTAGACTACTGGTGGAAATTTGTTGGTTTAGACGGCAAAGTGATCGGTATGACCACTTATGGCGAGTCTGCGCCTGCAAAAGACTTATTCCAGTTCTTTGGTATCACCACTGAAGCAGTTGTTGCTGCGGTTAACGAACTGACTGCTTAATGATTTAAGTACTACAAGAAGCGTTCCAATAGGAGCGCTTTTTTTGTATTGATCAAATGGAATATAAAAATGAGATGGTTAGCATTATCAAATAAAAAAGAACGGGGAATCCCCCGTAAACTAAGAAATCTTAGACACTGGAGTGAGCGATTTAAAAACAACTTTCCTGATTTAACGGAATATCATGATCGGTACTATAACTGGAAAATACCTGTTCCAATGAATCTGGTTGAGGGTAAACATGCACAGCAAGAAATCAAGGCAGAATGTGCGCAATACCTGATCAATGCTTGCCAATATTTAATTGAAGCAAAACCTCAAGGGTTAAAATTCTGTAAAGTGGTCTGTATGGTTGAACAACCAAATATGTTTTCTAGTGAGATTTGCTTATATTTAGATGAAGATTATTTTAATGCACATACATTATCAGCAGATAGATATGATTCTCAATATGTGTTGGCAGATGATTTAAGTCTAGCTAAAAGTTGGAACCTGCAAATTCCTGAGAATATGTATGAACGAGGGATAAAAATCCGTTATATCGATCTAGAAGATGAAGCGGATAATTATATTGCTGATCAGTGGTTCTTTATTGAGAATTAATTGAGTCTCTCAATACATGGGAGACTCATTGAAATCGGCCTTACATATCACATATCTAAGGTAGTCTGAATCGAAATATTAGACGTTAATAATTTATGAACAGGACAACTTTCCGCAACTTTTAATAAGCGTTTATGCTGTTCTTCAGTAAATTCACCTTTTAGCGTAATTTTGCGCTCAATGTTGTTTTGACCTGATTCAGGTTCACCATTTGGGTTTAAGGCCAAATCAACCTGCACATGATCAAGTTTAATGCCTTTGTGGTTTGCATACATTTCCAGTGTAATGGTTGTGCACGCACCTAAAGCTGAAAGTAGCAGTTGAATTGGGTTAGGGGCTGAGTCCTGACCCCCTTTGTCTGTTGGTTCATCTGCATGCCATGTATGACCAGAAGAATCTGTAAGCGTTACACGATAAGGGGTTGTGGTATTTTGGGCCTGAACAGTATGTGTCATATTCTACCTTGTTGTTTATCTTTAAAAATCTGAATAAAAGTATGTCAATTGATGATGTCGTTTTAGCGACAATATGTATAGTACCGAATAGTCTTATGATATTCGTTTTACGTAACAACTGTAACGCTTTTATTGTTGCACTGGTGAAACATATCGTTTTATAAAGAATGGTGAATAAAATTATGTGATCTATAAACTAAACAACATATCAAACAAGGATACGAAAAATGCAGTTTAAAACATTAAGCCTCGGTTTAGCAGTTGCCATCGCAAGTTCAGTCGCTTTGGCGGCACCAGTAGACTATAAGATTGACCCAACTCATACCGCCACCGTGTTTAGCTGGAACCATTTTGGTTTCTCTACACCAAGCGCGAACTTTACTGATATTCAGGGTGTAATTAAGGTTGATAATGCCAAGCCAGCAAATTCATCTGTTGAGGTCACTATCCCGATCAGTAGTGTAAATACCAATGTGCCTGCCTTGGATAAAGAATTCCAGGAAGAAGCGTGGTTTAATGCTGCGAAATATCCAAACATTACTTTTAAAAGTACCAAAGTCGAAACTAAGGACAAAAAGCACTTTAAAATTACAGGTGATTTGACCGTAAAAGGTGTGACCAAACCTGTAGTCTTGGATGCTGTGCTTAATAAACAAGGCGAGCATCCAATGGCGAAAGTGCCAGCGATTGGTTTTAATGCGACAACATCATTTAACCGTTCTGTATTTGGCATCGGAAACTATGTGCCTAATGTAGGTGACAAGATCACTGTCAATATTACCACTGAAGCAACTGCTGCAAAGTAATATCAAACCAATCTTAGATTGATAAAAAAGCTCATGGAATTAATCCCTGAGCTTTTTTAATCTTACGTGTAAATTTGGTGTATTGATTCAATATTATGCTGTTGCGTTAAAAGCTTCGGCATAAACAACGCTACCTGTTGGGATGGTTTCGGAGAAAGCAAGCACCTGAAAATATTCAGCAGGTACATTTTCTAAAACCAGCCTTGAATCTGCTGTAAAGCCAAACCTGCCATAATATTCAGGTTCACCAAGCAATACACATCCTGCTGCTCCCAAATTCTTCAATGCAGCTAAGCCATCGTTGATTAACTTCGAGCCAACACCTTGTCCTTGATACTTAGGTAGAACTGAGACTGGCCCGAGACCATACCAACCTGTTGATCCATCTGAAATGGAAACAGGAGAAAATGCAATGTGCCCAATCACTTCATCGTTATATTCAGCAACCAGTGAAAGGGTTAATTGACCTGAATTACGCAGTGCATTCACAATAAATTGTTCAGTATGGCTGGAATATTGCTGATCTTTAAAAGCAACCTCAGTTAAATTAAAAATAGCCTGAATATCGGATGTTTGTTCATTTCGAATATGAAAGTTCATGTTTTGTTTGGCCCTAATAAAATTTCCCAATGTATGTATGGAATGAATATAAACGATAAATCATTGTTTCATGGTATCCATCCATCATGGCTTTGTGGAGTAGCATAGCTTAGGTTTTCGTATTTAATTTGATAGGATGAATAATTGTGTGAATTTGATTTTATAATCAGGATTAAACGATCCATTATTCTTTAGCTTGGGACATACACATGGTTGATCAGGATTTCATACAACAGGCAGTTGATTTAGCTTTGGAAAATGCACGGTCAGGTGGACGGCCTTTTGCCGCATTGGTTGTAAAAGATGGCAATGTGATTGCAACTGGCGTAAATCAGATTAAATTAACCAATGATCCTACGGCCCATGCAGAATTATCGGCATTGCGTGAAGCAGGAAAAGCTCTGGCGAGTCCTAATCTGGAAAATTGTGTGGTATATGCCAGTGGGCAGCCTTGTCCCATGTGTTTGGCTGCCATGCGTATGTCTGGGATTCACCGTGTTGTTTATGCATTTTCCAATATTGAAGCTGAACCATTTGGTTTATCCACTGCAAAAATTGCCCAGATATTAAGAATGCCACCTGAAAGCCAAGAGGGCCTTTCTTTTGTACAAGTCAAGCCGAAACAGGACCATGATTTATATAGCCTATGGCAAAATTTACAGACCGAATAAATCAACAACCTGAATTTACGCCTACACATTTTAATCCTTAGCTTGTTTGTCCTTTGGCAATAAATATGCGGGAACAGATTTTTTCGTCTGTCTGCGCAGCATCATCTTGATATATAGGACGATTGCAAAACACGCCGTTGCAATCGTCAGCATAATACTGTTCATATAGCTCATGACTGAGCTGACATAACCAATGGTCGTGAGACGGCGTTGCATACGCTCAACCTGCGTGCTGGACTCAATACCCGTAACTGCCCATGTGCATAAATGTTCACAGTTATTGATGATCAAATGATACTGGTTTTCATGCATACGTGAACGCATACGCTTCACTACAGCTTTGGCCTTATAGCGAGGGGATGGATAATTCTTGATATGGATTGTTTTTCCATGTGCAAAACGTTGCAGTGAGGTTGTTTCAATAGGCCGCTTCTTAAAAATATGGGCAAAGCCTGAATAGTGAATCACCCGCCCACGGCCTACATAAATACCATGATGGCTATAACCAAAATGTTTAACAATGAGATGGGCACCAAGCGGATAATGTTGTTTCTGCTGCATGTGGATATAAAGGTTAAATTTATTTACATTTGTATTTTAATTAAAAATTGAGAGACAATCGAGTGGATTCATACCCTTAATCCTATGAATGTGTGTGGAGTTTGTATCTACTATTTTGTGCTTTGCCTGACTGTGTGAGAATAAGCCATATTCAAAAGAAAGTTTAATAGCCTAATGAAAAAATATCTTTTAATTGTATTGGGATTGGCAATTGTTCCAGCAACTTACGCAATGCGGCAACAAACATTTAACGTACAACATGTTCAATATGAGGTCATCAAAATAGAGGATCTGAGACAGCTTAAATTGTTCCTAAAAAGTCCTAAGACAGATCGTTATTACCAGAAGTTTTCTAATATTCAACGGGAGTTGCCAAAATGTACACAGCTAAATTTTGCCATGAATGCAGGGATGTATCATGCTGACTTTCAACCTGTTGGGCTATATGTCGAAAATGGAAAGGAAATAAATCAGTTAAATGAAGAAACAGGTTTTGGTAACTTCTTTATGCAACCGAATGGGGTGGTTGCCTGGAATGATAAACAAGCGGTGATTAAAACAACCACGGACTATAAACATGATGGGTTTAAGCCTCAGTTTGCCACTCAGTCAGGACCTATGCTGGTAAATAATGGCAAAATGAATAGCCAGTTCTTGCCTGATTCAAATTCCTTAAAAATCAGGAATGGTGTGGGGATCAAGGATAATCAATTGTATTTCGTGATTTCACAACAACGGATCAGCTTTTATCAGTTTGCACAATTTTTTAAGCAACAACTAAAAGTGGATAATGCGCTGTATCTGGATGGCTCAATTTCAAGCCTGTACTCAGCACAAACTCACCGCCATGATAAAGCCTTTAATTTAGGGCCAATTGTTGGGGAAGTGAGTCGGAAAGATTGTCCCTAATCCCATTCAAGAGATTAGGGAGAATTTTATTTTTATTGGATTGGCGGCTTGATGAGTGCAAGTAATTCCTTGCGACTGTAGCCTCGGGAAATCAATACTTTTTTGATGCCTTTAATCACATCTTCATCTGTTGCTTTAACCAAAGCATCCAGCAGTTGTTCATTGGTTTTGCAAGAACAATCATTTTCAACGCAAGAAGTCTGGTTCTTGTGTTCGTTATATTGATGATCCGCATTGAACAATTTTTGCCAAAAACTCATAGAGCCTTCATAACTAACCTAACATAGCTCGAAATATAATCAATTTAAAATAAAATACAAGTCAACTAAAGTGATAAAAGCAGCAGTCAAACGTCAATTTTTTCGATGAATTTTCCCTGAATTAACGAAATTATGACAGCCTAATGACTTGACCTTTGAAAAACATACCTTTTTTATAAATATACCTTGAGTAAAAATAAAGGGTTACTCGAACCCTTTATAAATTACTGTTACGTTGAAA
This sequence comes from Acinetobacter sp. GD03645, assembly GCF_029845285.1. Classification (NCBI taxonomy): domain Bacteria; kingdom Pseudomonadati; phylum Pseudomonadota; class Gammaproteobacteria; order Moraxellales; family Moraxellaceae; genus Acinetobacter; species Acinetobacter sp. GD03645. The sequence goes on from NZ_JAOCLL010000012.1 coordinate 68,541, forward strand.
TAATTTGTTTAAATCTTTTCAAGCAAAACACCTGATTCCACATGATGGGTAAAAGGGAATTGATCGAACATGGCGAACTTCACAATTCGATGGGTTTGGCTAAGTGTTTTTAAGTTGTCATGTAGGGTATCTGGATTACACGAAATATAAATAATACGCTCGAATCCTTGTAATAGTTTGAGCGTTTCATCATCAATTCCTGCACGAGGAGGATCGACAAAAACTGTGTCAAAGTCGTAGCTTTGAATATCAATATCAGCTTCTTGCAAACGTCTAAATTCACGTTCACCTTGATAAGCCTGAGTAAACTCTTCCGCAGATAAGCGTGCAACCTGAATATTTTCGATCTGGTTTTGTTCTATATTCCATTGCGCTGCGTAGACTGAAGATTTAGCAAGTTCGGTTGCCAGTACACGCTTGAATTTCAACGAGAGTGGTAAGGTAAAGTTACCGTTACCACAATACAATTCTAAAAGGTCTTTTTCGGGCTTCTGTACAGCATCACAAGCCCATTCCAACATATGTTGACACACTTGAGCATTCGGCTGGGTAAAACTACTTTCAATTTGTTTGTATTTAAAGGTGCGACCGTGAACATTAAGTTGTTCAACCACATAGTCATCGCCAATAATCACTTTTTGGCCACGACTACGCCCCATGATTTTAATATTCAGTTTTTCTGCTAATGCTTTGGCTGCTGTTTCCCATTCTGCATCCAGTTTACGATGATAAATCAGCGTAACCAGCATCTCACCACTTAATGTTGAGAGAAAGTCTGCTTCAAAAACACGTTGCGATAAAATAGGAACTGCTTTTAATTCTTCTAATAAACGTGGCATCAATTCATTGATGCTTTGATCCGCAATCGGAAACGCATCCACACGGATAACTTCTTTTTGCTTACCATCTTCAGCACGTTCAAACATGGCATAGAACAAGTCATCTTGGGTATGCCAGATTCGGAATTCGGCACGCATACGGAAATGTTGTTCAGGCGATTGAAACACTTCTAAAGCAGGGGGATTGAACGGTGCAAATTGTGTGGTAATACGTTCAACTTTCTCTTGAAGTTGCTGTTGGTAAGATACGGTCATAAAAAAGAAAACTACAGGTGAAATCTAAACGGGAATGGTATCAAAAAAGCGTAGTAAGGTGCAGGAAATTATGACATTCACTTATTGATCGGCTTATCTTGGTGGATAGATTGAATTAAAGCTATTTGATTTTTCGAATTAATAAAAAACCCGAACCATGTAAACATGATTCGGGCTGGGATGAGGAGCGTTTGAAGCTCCGCAAGGGATTTAGAAATTAATCTTCAGATAAAGTCATTAAACTCGCATTACCACCTGCTGCGGCAGTATTCACACTGATTGCACGTTCGATAACAAGACGTTCTAAAGGAATTTGTTCATTTGCTTGTAACTGGGTAATCCCGACAATCGCACCTGAACGATTCGCAACTTTAGTTTGCAAGTCTTGCAACTGTTCAACAGAACCATGATGAAGTACTGCATCAAAAGCATCTTTTTCAACACTTGAAATCACAGTGATTGCATCTAACACGTCTTTTGGTAAAGACGCTTTGTGTTTTACTAAGAATGCATTGTCTTTCAACACAGCCGCAGTACTGCTGACGGAGAAAATCGCAAGTAATTGTTGAAGCTGGCTTGCTTCATCATTCGCAATCGAAAGCACACGATGACGAGGCAAGATAATATATTGATTGCTTTCGCCAGTAGGGCCTTGCAACTCATAGAACTTACCTACACCAAATGCTGGAATACTTGGAATTGCTTGAGGCATGTTTTGGTTTGCCCAAGCCAATAAGCTTTGATAAGCAACATTTGAGACAGCATCAAAGTTAGAGATTTCAGCTTTCACCGCAAATGGGGTTGCCAATACTTTCTCTGAACAATGCTCCATCAAACGGTACATATAAAGTGGACCACCAGCTTTAGGACCAGTACCCGATAAGCCTTCACCACCAAATGGTTGCACGCCTACAACTGCACCAACGATGTTACGGTTGATATATAAGTTACCCACCTCAGCACGTTGGATCACTGTATTGATGGTTTCATCAATACGTGTGTGCAGACCCATGGTTAAGCCATAACCTTTGGCATTGATACGGTCGATCAATTGCTCAAGTTCGCCATACTTATAAGTAATGATATGCAATACAGGACCAAAGACTTCACGTTCTAGATCGTCAAGGTTTGGCAATTCAATCGCTGTTGGCGGAACAAATGTACCTTGTGCAAGCGCTTGTTGGCTTACCGCATCGTTAAACATCAATTGATGAACAGGGTAGCCCTTAGCTTTCATCTTTTGAATGTGTGTATCGATGGTTTGTTTTGCTTCAGTATCAATCACTGGTCCAATGTCAGTTTTTAAGATTGCAGGGTTGCCTACGATCAACTGTTGCATTGCACCTTTCAACATTTTGATGACTGTTGCAGCGCTGTCTTCTTGCACACATAAGATACGAAGTGCAGAACAACGTTGACCCGCACTGTCAAATGCAGAACTTACAACATCGAGAACCACTTGTTCAGTCAGTGCAGAAGAATCTACGATCATTGCATTTTGACCACCCGTTTCCGCGATTAACGGAATTGGTTGACCATTTGGAGACAAGCGTTTTGCGACAGTCTTTTGCAAGATTTTCGCAACTTCAGTCGAACCAGTGAACATGATGCCTTGAACACGATCATCTTGGCTCAATTGAGCACCAACTGTTTCACCGCGACCAGGTAGAAGTTGAACCGCACCACGTGGTACACCAGCTTCCCAAAGCATTTCAACTGCTTGAGCTGCAATCAATGGAGTTTGCTCGGCTGGTTTTGCAATCACACAGTTACCGCTTACTAAAGCAGCTGCAATCTGACCCGAGAAAATCGCAAGAGGGAAGTTCCATGGGCTGATACATAAAACTGTACCTAATGGCTTCACTTGTGCATTTGCAGGTAAGTTTTCAATTTGAGTTGCGTAGTAACGTAAGAAGTCTACTGCTTCACGCACTTCTGCAATCGCATTGGCATAAGTTTTACCACTTTCACGGCAAAGTAATACCATCAATTCTTGGATGCGATCTTCCATCAAATCCGCAGCGCGTTTTAAGCAAGCAGCTCGTTCAGTTTTATTTGTTGCAGCCCAACTTTGCTCTGCTTGTACCGCTGCTTCTAGCGCTAGTTGCACATCAGCAGTAGTTGCTTCGTTTACATAACCTACGATTTCACTGTTTTGTGCTGGGTTTGTAATTGCAAATGCATTACTTTCGTCGTGAACTGTTGATTCAAAACCAAGTAACGGTGCACTTTTCCAAATCTGGCTACGTAATTTCTGTGCCGTCGCATCCAAGTCTGCTAATGGTTGATCGTTATTTAGATCAAAGCCATTCGAGTTTGGACGTAATGGATAAAGATCATGCGGCAGCGGGATTGCAGGGTGTTTTAAGCCAAGCTGACCTTCGTCTTTTGCAGAAGTTTGAATGTCTTTGATTGGAGACTGAATCAGGTCTTCAACTTTTAAAGTCTTATCAGCAATACGGTTTACGAATGAGGTATTTGCACCATTTTCAAGTAAACGACGGACTAAATAAGCCAATAAAGTTTCATGGTTACCCACTGGCGCATAGACACGACATGGTACGCCTAATTTACCATCTTCTTTAGACCCAACTACTTGCTCATACAAAGGTTCGCCCATACCGTGCAAGCATTGGAATTCGTATTGACCAGGGTAATATTTGCTTGGGTCTGCAAGTGTATAAATCGTTGCAAGTGATTGCGCATTGTGTGTCGCAAATTGCGGATACACTTGATCAGGTGCAGCAAGTAATTTCTTCGCACAAGCAATGTATGACAAATCCGTGTGAACTTTACGGGTAAACACAGGGTAATCCGTCATACCATCAATTTGTGCTTTTTTGATTTCGCTATCCCAATACGCACCTTTCACCAAACGGATCATCAGGCGTTTGTTACTGCGTTTTGCAAGGTCAACGATGTAATCAACAACGTAGAAACAACGCTTTTGATAAGCCTGAATTACGAAGCCAATGCCTTTCCAGTTGGCAAGTTTTGGTTCGAAACATAAACGTTCAAGCAACTCGAGGGAAATTTCTAAACGCTCAGATTCTTCAGCATCGATGTTTAAACCAATGTCATATTGTTTTGCCAAGCACGCCAGTTCAAAAACTTTGTTATAAAGTTCGTGATGAACACGGTCGATTTGTGCACGTTGGTAGCGTGGGTGTAAAGCAGATAGCTTGATTGAGATACCAGGGCCATCATAAACGCCACGCCCGTTCGATGCTTTGCCAATGGCATGAATGGCTTGCGTGTAGTCGTTATAGTAACGTTCAGCATCATGTTCAGTCAGTGCAGCTTCACCCAACATATCGTATGAGTAACGGAAACCTTTGTGTTCAAATGGTTTTGCATGTTCAAGTGCTTCTTCGATGGTTTCACCCGTAACGAACTGTTCACCCATCATACGCATTGCAACGTCAACGGCTTTACGGATGATCCCGCGACCACTACGCGCCAAAAGACCCGTCAAAACACTGGATAAGCTGGTTTGCTTAGGTGTTTCCATCAGCTTACCAGTCAACATTAAGCCCCATGCAGCAGCATTGACGAACATCAGGCTACTTTGACCAACGTGTTCTTTCCAGTTGCCTTGGTTGATTTTGTCACGGATCAATAAATCACGGGTTGCTGTATCTGGAATACGAAGCAGTGCTTCTGCCAGACACATTAGTGCCACACCTTCCTGAGAGGAAAGGGAAAACTCTTGTAGTAGACCTTGAACGATACCTGCCTTACCTGCTGAGCTTTTACGTTCACGTAAGTTGTGCGCCAGGCTAAAAGCCAACTCATAAATTTTTTGATCAAGATCGGGAGAAATATTTGCTGCTTCAGCAAGCTCTGCGACTGCTTCAGGTTCTGCACGTCGCCAAGCGGTGTTAATGCGTTGCTCGAACTCACTTTTTTCTTTAAATTCGGTGATATAACCACCGTTGTTGTGAGTTGTGTCCATGTCTGCGGGGATATCCAAAGTATTCATGCTAAATTCCGATAACAATCTATCTCTATTGAGTAGAGAGGTTTAGATAATTTATGATTACAGAATAAAACCCGAGTAACTCACTATAATTTACCCATTTTTTAGAGGAAAATTCAGTTGAATGGCCCTATTTATAGCTTAGACCGTACTGATCTAAAAATTCTGGATATTCTTCAAACAGATGGGAGAATTTCCAACAGTAAATTGGCGGAATTAGTGAACCTTTCTCCCACTGCGGTCATGGCGCGTGTCCAGAAGCTTACCAAAGATGAATTTATTCTGGGATATGAGGCAAAACTCAATCCAGGCAAGCTCAATGCAAATTTCCTGGTGTTCGTTGAAGTGCTGTTGGATAAAACCACACCAAACGTTCTGGATGATTTTATTGATGCAGTGACGCAATATCCTGAAATTGTGGAATGTCATATGGTGAGTGGTGGCTTTGATTTCCTGATCAAGCTTCGTTGTAGCAATATGGAGGAGTTTCGCCGTATTTCAGGACAAATTTTGTGGCAACTGCCTGGAGTGAAAGAAACTCGCAGTTACCCAGTGATGCAGGTGGTCAAGGACAGTTCGAAAATAAAAATTAAGTCAAAAACAAAATTTTAGACCAAAGAAAAGGGGCTGATAAGCCCCTTAAATTTTCCCGTAATTAATTCATTTCACGGGTATAAATCTCATCGGCTTGTTCAAAACGGCTGGTCACTGTAGCGTTTGGTGCCTTGCCGAGTAAGCTCACCACAACAATACTGATCAATGCAAAGATGAAGCCAGGAATGATTTCATAAATCCCTGTATCAGCAAATAAGTTTTTCCATACAATCACGGTGAGAGCACCAACCACCATACCCACCAAGGCACCGTTCAGGGTCATACGTTTCCAGAACAGGGACATGATAATCAATGGACCAAACGCGGCACCAAAACCTGCCCATGCATAAGAAACCAAGCCAAGCACCTTACTGTCAGGATTCTGGGCGAGGGCAAGAGCCAGCATTGCAACAGCCAATACCATCGCACGGCCAATCCACACCAGCTCTTTTTGAGACGCATTTTTACGGATCAAGCCCTTGTATAAATCCTCTGTCAAAGCACTTGAGCAGACCAATAGCTGACAACTCAGGGTACTCATTACCGCAGATAGAATTGCAGCAAGGATGACACCCACAACCCAGGGATTAAATAAGATCTTGGTGAGTTCCATAAACACGGTTTCTGGATTGGCACTTACCGCTGCTGCAAGTTCAGGATGCTGCTGGAAATAGGCAATACCGATAAAACCAGAACCGACAGCGCCACCCAAACACAAAATCATCCAGGCCATGCCGATACGACGGGCATTTGGAATAGATTTAACTGAATCAGCAGCCATAAAACGTACAAGGATATGTGGTTGACCAAAATAGCCTAAGCCCCAGGCTGCTGCTGATAGAATCGCAACAAAACTTAAATTTGAAGCAAAATCATAAGCATGAGGACGTGCTGTTTCAATGAGTGCGGTAAATTCCTCTGCACCTATCCCCAAAGACATATAGGTCACAATTGGAAGCAACAGCAGGGCGAAAATCATGAGGCCTGCCTGAAAGGTGTCTGTCCAGCTGATTGCCAGAAAACCACCAATACACACATAGCCAATGGTTGCAAATGCACCCAGCCACAAGGCTGTGCCATAAGGCAGGTGGAACAGGGTTTCAAACAGGCGCGCGCCAGCCACCATGCCAGAAGCACAATAAATTGCAAAGAAAATCAGGATGATCAATGCAGAGGTGACACGCAGGATTTTTTTCTGGTCATCAAAACGACCCGTAAAATAATCAGGCAGCGTAAGGGCGTTGTTCTGCACTTCGGTATGTACACGTAGGCGACCTGCAACCAGATACCAGTTCAGCCATGCACCAATGATCAGGCCAATGGCAATCCATGACTCTGATAATCCTGACAGGTAAATTGCACCAGGCAAACCCATGAGTAACCAGCCACTCATGTCGGATGCACCCGCTGACAATGCGGTGACAAAACTACCTAGACTTCGTCCTCCAAGAATATAGTCATCAAGGTTTTTGGTGGAAAAATAGGCGTAGAAACCAATGCCAAGCATGGCGATGATATACACCACGAATACAACCACAGTGGGATTCGAAAAATTCATAATGGATGCCTGTCCTTACATATCCATAATTGTGCAATCCAATCTGAATAGCCAAAAAATTGATTTACTATTCTAATAAGACTGATAAGGCCAGAGATTCAAGCACGAATGTTTTTTGAAATACTGTTATTTTTATGTATTTTATTTGTGTGTTTTATGTAATTTAAATTAAGTGCATGAATCTTAATTTCTAAATAGAAAAATCATCACTTTTTTTCTTATAAAAACTTATTTTATCCCATCAAAAAATAAGCGATATATTTGGAAAAATTACAAAGAGCAAAATTTCCTCTTAAATTATACTTTTTATACCTCAAAATAAGCTTAAGAATATGACACATGATGTTACAAAAGCAACAGTTTAGAGAAATTCCATTATAAAAAGAGTGTAAGGCTAAGCAATTTTGCTAATGAAAATTTACTTGAAATATTTCATATTATTTCTTTGCACCAACAGAGTGCATGTTCTGAGAGAAATGAAAAGTGAACACGGTTCAAACGGCAACCATAAGAATAGAGCATGATTTGCTCGGCGCAAAAGAAGTTCCAGCAGCATGTTATTATGGAATTCATACTTTACGCGCAATTGAGAATTTTAAGATTTCTTTGCAAAAAGTTGGACAGAATAGCCACTTTATTTGTGCATTGGCACAGGTAAAAAAGGCATCAGCTCAGGCGAACTTAAGCTTTGGCAAATTAACAGAAACGCAAAGTTTAGCAATCCAGCATGCTTGTGATGCTTTAATTACTGAAACTGAAAAATGGCAAGATTCATTCCCAATTGATATTTATCAAGGCGGAGCAGGTACTTCAATTAATATGAATACCAATGAAGTGATTGCCAATATTGCACTTGAGTCGCTGGGACATCAAAAAGGCCAGTATGATGTGATCCATCCAAATGATCATGTCAATAAATCACAATCGACCAATGATGTATATCCAACTGCAATTCGTCTATCAACCTATTGTTCATTGGATGCCTTGTTTACACAAATGGATAAGTTGATCACTTCATTTGAAAATAAGGCCATTGAGTTCCGCTATGTGTTAAAGATGGGGCGTACCCAGCTTCAGGATGCGGTTCCGATGACATTGGGACAGGAGTTCCATGCATTTGCAACCTTGCTAAAAGAAGATGTTCGGCTAATCAAGCGCACCCGTGAGTTGTTGCTTGAGGTAAACTTGGGTGCAACCGCAATTGGTACAGGGGTTAATACGCCGAAAGGTTATGCGCTAAAAGTAATTTCTTGCCTGAAAGAGATTACAGGTTTAAAGCTTGTGGGTGCGGAAGATTATGTTGAGGCAACCAGTGACTGTGGTGTATTCATCATTTTATCCAGTGCACTAAAGCGTTTGGCCTGTAAACTGTCAAAAATCAGCAATGACCTGCGTTTGCTTAGTTCTGGGCCGCGTACAGGTTTGGGTGAAATCCAGCTTCCTGAATTACAGGCAGGTTCTTCAATCATGCCTGCAAAAGTCAACCCAGTCATTCCAGAAGTGGTGAACCAGATTGCATTTAAGGTGATTGGCAATGATTTGACCATTACCTTTGCCGCGGAGGCAGGTCAGTTACAGCTCAATGTGATGGAACCTGTAATTGCAATTTCATTGAATGAGTCCATTGAATTACTGACACATGCCATTCAAAGTCTGGATGAAAAATGTGTACGCGGAATCAGGGCACATGAACAGGCTTGTCATGATGCTGTGATGCGTAGTGTCGGAATTATTACCTTGCTTGATCCATTATTGGGTCATGCGCTCTGTGATGAAATCGGTAAGCAATGTATTGCGGAGAACAAAACCATACAGGCCGTCGTTTTGGAGCGTGGTTTATTGACGCAGCAACAACTTGATGAGATTTTCTCTTTTGAGAACCTAGTCTCTGAGGTTGATGGCATTCCAGTGGACTATGTCGCCTAGATTGCCCGATTCATATCTTTAAAAAAGCCCAGTTCAATATGACTGGGCTTTTTATCTTCAAGTTTATAAAGAATTATAAACCTGATTCGTATTCTTCATTGGAAAGCAGTTTTTCAACATCAGCGATATTGTCTGGCTTGATCTTGTAAATCCAGCCTTTGCCATACGGCTCTTCATTGACGAAATCAGGATCATCTTCAAGCGCAGTGTTTACTTCAACCACTGTACCTGAAACAGGTGCATGAATGTCAGAAGCAGTTTTGACTGATTCAACAATACCCGCCTGTTCAGTTGCAGTCACATGGCTGCCTACTTCTGGTGTTTCTACATAGACTAAATCACCCAACTCATCCTGTGCATGGTCACTAATCCCCGTAACAACCAGGTCACCCTCAATTCTTACCCATTCATGCGTACGCGCATATTTCAAATCTGCTGGATGGTTCATGACAACTCCTTAACAATCTGTCTCATCATTTTTGTCTGGCTTTATACAGGTTTTTTGGTCAAAACAAAAGTATTTAAAATGAAGCACTTTGCAATATTACAAATAAGGGTCTTTACGCCAGTTGCTTGGGCTACGACCACTCCAGCGCTTAAAGGCACGGCTAAAGTTTGCCACATCAGAATAACCCAATTCGTCTGCAATTTGTTCCAGACTATAATCTGTACGTGACAGCAGAGAGGTGGCATGACGATAACGCACCTCATCCACCAGTGTTGAAAAAGATGTACCCTCGGCTGCAAGCTGACGCTTTAAGGTGCGGTCAGACATGTGCAGACGTTCAGCAACACTTTCAATACTTAAATAATGCTGTTCAGAATTGGTCAAAATATCACGGACACGCATGGCCAGACGGCGACGTTCACCTAAAGCAGACAGTTCAGTTTCACACTGGTTAATGGCAATCTGGCTGGCAATTGGGTCAGCATTGACCATCTTTAAGCCAAGATATTTTTTATCAAAACTTGAAATGAGATGCGGTTGGTTAAAGCGAATGGTGCTGCTTAATTTATCCCTATATTTGTCAAAACCCGCAGGTTCAGGAAAATCTAGGTCAACTTCACCTTTTAAATCCTCAATTCCAGTCAGGGCCTTTGCCATGGTCATAATACCGATGGTGAGGCCGAGAATAATTTCAGTGCGTAAAGGTTCAACTTCAATGTCACACTGCAACTGCAAGGTGGCTTTAGGTCCGAACGTAGAAAAATAGAGCTGTAAAAAAGGCAAGCGTAACTGAATAAAGCGGCTGGCGAGCGCAATGGCATCGGTAATGTCATGCGCGGTCATAATGGCATAGCCAATGAAGCCATGAATTGAAATTCGCATTTGCGTACCTAAATGAAAGCCAAGCGTGCTTTCACCCGTTAGGCTCAAAGAATGCTTCACCAGTTCATTTGCAATCGGTGTTGGAATTCGATAATTTGGATCGGCCAGTTGCTCACTGGTTAAACGAAATGGAGCAAATAAGGTTTCATCGTTATATCCCCAACGAGAAACAACATCCAATAGCAATAAGCCATAGACGCCTGGTATGCCTTGATCTTGACGAGTTGAGGTTGTTTTCATGTGCTTTCCGTGGCGCTCATCAATTTTGCCAATATCTTTTAAACATATAAGTCTTAAACATCTTTACATGAAATAAAATTATCAATCATAAAAATTGTTGGACAAAAGAGTCACCTAATCGTTCAAAAATCAGGTTGGTTTTCTGAAGACCATAATTTTGGTTGTAGATATTAATAGCACATCCCCATGTTGGTTCAAAGCCTGAGTGACATAGCTGACGATACCACGATCAATTTTGGTTTTAGATGGCACAATTGCCGTAATTTCAATTTCAACATGAATTTTATCGCCAACACGTGTTGGACGGGGCCAGCGTAAACTGGACTCTGTTCCCAACAAACCACCTGCGACAGGAAAACATTCAGTCCATAAACGCATGGTGACTGCTGAGGTGTGCCATCCACTCGCCGCCAAACCCTGAAAGACAGGATGCTGTGCGGCTGCATGCTCATCCAGATGAAAGGGTTGGGGGTCATATTGCCCAGCAAACTGTTTCACCTCATCAAGTGTCATTTCATATTCACGGCTGATGAAATGATCTCCAACCTTTAAGTCTTCTAAATACAACATTATTCTGTGTCCTGAGTCACTCGCTGTTCAACCAGGAAACCACCCGTTTGACGTTTCCATAGCTGAGCATACAAGCCATCATGAGTAATGAGCTGTTCATGTGTGCCTTGCTCGGCGATTCTGCCCTGATCAAGCACAATGAGACGATCCATCTGGGCAATAGTAGATAAACGGTGTGCAATTGCAATAACCGTTTTGCCAACCATCAAGTCATTTAAACTGCTTTGAATGGCTGCCTCGACTTCTGAGTCAAGTGCACTGGTGGCTTCATCCAGTATTAGAATAGGTGCATCTTTCAGAAAAACCCTTGAAATTGCAATACGTTGGCGTTGTCCACCAGAAAGTTTGACACCACGCTCACCAACATAGGCATCAAAGCCAACACGACCTTTCTGGTCAGTCAGTTGGGGGATGAATTCTTCTGCCTTGGCCTTTTTAACGGCCAGCTGAATTTCAGCCTCAGTCGCATTGGGGCGACCATACTTAATATTTTCAGCAACCGTACGATGCAGTAGAGAGGTGTCTTGAGTCACGAGGGCAATGTTGGCACGTAAACTATCCTGTGTGACTTCCTGAATATCTTGCCCATCAATCAGGATACGGCCTTGCTTGATATTATAGAAATGCAACAGCAGTTGAATCAGGGTGGATTTTCCCGCACCAGAGCGACCAACAATCCCAATTTTCTCACCTGGTTTGATGGTCAGGTTGAAATGATCAATGACATTCTTTTGGTTGTAGGCAAAACTGACATCTTCAAAACGAATTTCACCGCGCTGAACGGTTAACTGTTTTGCATGTGGTTTATCTTGAATCTGAATCGGTTTACCTAAGGTTTTCATGCCATCCTGAATGGTACCGACATTTTCAAACAGCATGGTGACATGCCACATAATAAATTCTGCAAGACTGTCCAGTTTAAGTACCATTGCTGTGGTTGCCGCAATCACACCAATGGCAGCCTGACCCTGCGTCCATAACCAGACCGAAGTGCCAATTACGCCAATAAACAGAAAGGCACTTAATAGGCGAATACTGATCTGGTATTTCACCCCCAGACGCATTTGCTTATAAACCGTGACCATAAATTCCTGCATGGATTCTTTGGCATACTGGCTTTCACGGCCTGCATGGGCAAACAGTTTCACCGTTTGAATATTGGTATAGGCATCGGTGACACGACCTGTCATCACTGCACGCGCATCAGCCTGTTCCTGCGAGACTTTGCCCAGACGTGGAATGAAATAACTTGCAATCGCAATAAATAGGGCCAGCCATAAAATCAAAGGAATAATAAGTACAGGGGAGATTGAACCCAGTACCAGACTAATCGTAATAAAGTAGATCAGTACATAAACCAGCATATCACCGAGGATCATCCAGAATTCACGGACGGCCAATGCGGTTTGCATCACCTTGGCTGAAAGCCGTCCAGCAAAATCGGTATGGAAGAAATCCAGACTTTGTTGCAACAGTAGGTTGTGAAAAAGCCAACGCATACGCATTGGAAAATTACTGAACAAGACCTGATGCTTGATGACAGACTGTAGGCTGACAAAGAAAATATTGGCAAACAGGATGCTAATCAGAATGGTGAGGTTTTGTTGGTTGGTTTCTAAAAAGGTGTTGGGTTGGCTTTTTGTGAGCCAGTCAACCAGCTTTCCAATATAGGAAAAGAACAATGCCTCGAAACAGGCTGCGGCTGCGGTACAGGCAATCAGTAAAAATAGGAAAGGGCGAATGCCTTTGGTGGCCTGCCAAACGAAAGCAAAAAAAGTGGTGGGTAATGGTTTGTTTAAGTCTTTCGTTGGATATGGATCAACTAGTTTTTCAAACCATTGCAGCATTGTTTCTTTCCTTTTTGCTTAAGGTGTTGATTATCAAAAAATAAGTGACTAATACTTTGGAAACATATACTTAAGCTATGGTACGTTTCCTGTTTAAACATGCGTAAACCTGTTTGAAAACGCGCTAATCACTTTAAAATTACGCCAAAGTTTACGCCATAATAAAAAAAACCAAAAAGGCGTAAATCATGGGTTCAATCAGGCAAAGAAGCCTTACAGATGGTACGTTGCGGTTCAGGGCGGAGATTAGAATCAATCGTAAGGACTATCCTGAGTACAACGAAAGTAAAACCTTTAACTCCCGTAGAATAGCAGAAAACTGGCTATATAAACGTGAGAAAGAGCTTAATGATAACCCAGAATTATTATCGGGGAAAAATAATACCCAAAATCTAACACTGGGTCAGGCTATTGCAAAATACCTTGACGAGGTGGATGGGGTTTATAGCAAATCAAAAGTAAATACACTCAAGTTGTTGCAGCGATTACCCATATCAAAAAGGCCATTAAAACAAATAAAGCCTGTCGATATTTCAGATCATGTGAACCTGAGAAAAGCTGGATATCCAAAGCTAAAGTTAAGCAGTGTTATTCCCAGCACCATACAAAATGAGTTGGTGCAAGTTCGGGTGGTTTTGGTACATGCATCAATTATGTGGGAGATGGATATTGATATTAACAGTTTTGACAAAACCACAGCACAACTTAGAAAAACACGACAGATATCAGCCAGCAACAAAAGAGATCGGCTACCAGACAGTGATGAGCTAAAAAAACTATTGCAGTTCTTTGCGCGCAAATGGAATGAGCAGAAACATAGCAGATATCCCATGCATTACATCATTCTCTTGGCCATTTTTTCATGCCGACGCGAATCTGAGCTGACACGTATGCACCTTAGTAATTTTGATGGTTATAACCAAACATGGTTGGTGAAGAATTTAAAAAATCCTAAAGGCTCACTTGGGAATAACAGGGAATTTACAGTTCTGGAGCCTTGCCAAAAGGTGATTGATTTATTTATGGAACCAGAACTAAGAAAAAGAATGTATAAAACTGGGCTGGATAAAGACCTTTTATTGCCATTAAACCCGAAAACAATAGCTTCTGAGTTTACCCGTGCCTGTATGATTTTGGGGATTGAAGATCTTCGCTTTCATGATTTTAGGCATGAGGGCTGTACACGCCTGGCTGAGCAGGGTTTTACCATTCCACAGATTCAACAGGTCAGCCTGCATGAGTCATGGAACACCTTACAAAGATATGTCTCTGTTAAAAAGAGAAGATATGTTCCTACTCTGGAGGATTTACTAAGCTTCATTGATGAAGCTTAGTATGGTCGCTGGCTGATTTTTCATACTCATCTTCTATCGCTTTTGCCAGGTCGTTGATATGAACCAGATAGGGCGCACGTTTACTTTTATCAAGTCTAAATACGGGAAATGGAAAAGCCTGATTACTAGCTTTTCTTAATGCTTCTGCCTTACTTAATTGAGGGTAATAGTCTCTCACAATATCCATAAGGTTAGGTGTCATTGATCTGTACTTGACGAATAGTATCTCAGCAATACTTAGTTGAACTGCTGTCATCTTCCGCCCCTTAAACTTTCAGCATCAATTTTTCTTTTTTTGTCCATATACCAGACACCATCTGTACATTCAGCCCTGATAACGCCAAGAACAATTTTTGTGGTCTTGTTGCTCAGTCTACAAATTGTCATGAGTTGTGAGATTTCAAGCCCTAAAGGTTCTTTTTCTAAAGCTGCCATGACATTTGTTATCGCTTTTTCTAAAGCCTTGTTGTCATTGAACTTGCGCAGTTCTGCTGCTGTATTCATTACTGTCTCCAACATGCCTCTTTAAATTTTGTATCTGTCACAAGGTTTTCAATGTCACTTAGACCTACATTCCTGAAAATGTAGGTCATGTGGTTTCCCAAAACCGTTAAAACCCGTGTCGTTGAGGAATAGCGATATTTCATGGCTATATCCTCAGTTTTTCAAAAGACTGCTGACGCGCAGCCTTTTGGTTGGTCAATAGGGAAACTGAAACATCCCTGATCAGTTCATTGCCCTGCAATACCCGCTGTTTTGCCTGGAGAGCTGTCGTAGCCTCTACACGTCCCCGTAAGCTGCCTTTGCCGTGAAGCTTGGCCACATACTTAAAGATGTAGGTTTTTACGCACTCCAACCCTCCATGTCCTTTTTTGCCTTGCACGCCTGTACAATCTGGTTTTCGTAGCGGGTACCCTTAAACTGCCTGTAGATCACACCTAGATCGTCCTCGTTCTGTGTGTGGTGAATGGAGTTTAGGGCCTGCTGAAAATCATGGGTCAGTTGCTGCGCCGCATTGGGCTGGACCGTTTGGTTTTGCTGCTGTGGTTTCGGCTGTTGCTGTGCAGGCTGGTTCTGGCTGCGCTGCTGGTTTTGGGCAGGGGCATTCTGCTGGTTGTTCCGAGCCTGTGTATTGTTTTGCTCATGGAAAGCATCGGTATCAGGGTCTTGGGTGTCATCAATCAGGAACAGGCCATTCAGTGCATATTTACGGGCATAGGAACTGGATGCGCCAAAGGTCTGGGCCACATCCATGCCTTTTTTGTTGATGTCCACACCTGCATGGGCAGAGATCACGGTCTGCTTACCCTCGGCATCGGTAAAGACTGCCTTTGCGGTAATGACCACCACAGGACCAACCTGCTGCACCTCATCACTGACCACAAGGGTCGCACCGTACTTTTTCAACAAGGGTTTTACACCCTCAAGAATGTCCTCAAGGCTACGGTAGTGGAAATTACCAAATTTATTCCATTTGCTTTTAGGTGCCTTTAACTCAAGCTGGATAAGCTGTAGGGCATCCTGAGTGGTGGCGGCTGATGCCATCTGTTGATTTACTGCTGCATTCATTTTAAATCTCCTTAGGCACCGTTGTACTGCGCGTTGCGGTAAGCGATACGCTGCTCTTTACTGTAGCGTGGAGTCTGGCTTTTAGCTCTGCGTTCTATGGCACGCTGGTAATTTACGGTTTTCCTGATATTACCTTTTAGCCAGTACACGGCCAGTTCATCGTCATTGATTGGGCGTGGCTGGCTGTCTGGTGTTTCCCTTACCAGAATGGAATGCCAGTCAAAGGCGGCAGCCTGGGCACCGCCAAAAAATTCGCCGTCAAAATCAGGGGTGTAGTTTAATGACACCTTGACCAGATAGATTTGTGGGCCAAGGCGTACGTTGTAGTAGCCGTTCACGTCTTTACAGATAAATTGCGCGAAAGGTGTGGTATAGCGTTTCTTTTGCATGACAGGCTCCAAATTACTGGTCTTACCCTGTGTATATGATGCTGAACCCCCAGTATTTACAGGGCTTTCAAGTTGCTGTGCGCCATAACTTGTCGGTTGTTTTTTGTGCGCAGATGATGGTGCAAAAGACTTGGTTTTAGGGTTTGAAATTGTTCGTAAATACGTCATGGACTTACCCTCCAAACATGCCGTAAACGACAAAGGTAAGGGCAACCCAAAGCATAAATATCACCATAAGGACAGGTAATAGTTTTAGGGAATCTATTAGATTGGCTTTGATGATTTCAAGCGTACTGGCTTGAAGATCAGCAGCAGTAGGGTGCTGGTGTAAACGTTGGGACGTTTGACTTGATATAGGCTTTTGTTTCATACTTATCTCGCTTTAATGCAAAGCCCCGAGTCCGCCAAGATTGAGGGGCTTTTTGTTGTCTGTGAGATAAATATTAGGTATTCCTAATTAATGTGTCAATAGTTTTACCTAATATATTTTATCATCTATATCTCTTTATATTTTTCAATAAATAAAAAAAAAACAATAGGTTAAATATTTATTGATAAGTTAAAGATTTATAAAATAATACTTTTTAATTCAATAGTTTAATGGTAAAGTTGACAAAGCGGTTTTGTTGTTTTGTTGGGTTGTATGAGAAAATATAAAGTTTTAGATCTGTTTTCAGGCGCAGGTGGAATGGCTGAGGGCTTTTTACAAGCTGGCTTTGAAGTACCTTACGCATCTGATAAAAGTGAGCAGGCTGCTTTAACTTATCAATACCGCCATAGAGAACAATTGGGTTACAAATTAAAATACTTTTGTGGCGATATTCAAGAATTGGCAGCAGAAGAAAAACTAAAAAAATTTTTAGGAAATGACTATTTAAAAATTGATGTAGTATGTGGGGGGCCACCTTGTCAAGGTTTTAGTATGGCAGGTAAAAGAAATCCTAATGATTTAAGAAATCAACTTGTTAGAAGTTATATTAATATTTTAAAACAGGTTCAGCCAAAATATTTTGTAATGGAGAATGTTACTGGAATTTTATCCGCTAGATTTTCTCGATATGATGGACAAAATAAAATTTATGAAAATGAATTGGTTACAAATGTATTAATAAAAGAATTTGCTGCAATAGGTTATTCTCATGTTGTCATTCAAACATTAGATGCTAGTGATTATGGTGTTCCACAACGCAGAAAACGAGTAATTTTCTTAGGAACACGAGATGATGTAACAAGTTTATTAACACATCCAAAACCGTTACAACAACCAAAAAGTTCAGCATATAATGCATTGTCAGATTTAGAGAATATAGAAATTGGTTCAAAAATAGAAACGTATATCAAAAAAGCGTCATCAGTTTATCAAATAGAATCACGCAAAGGTAGAACGCCTGCAGCGGATGGTAAATATTTGCAGGCAGAAAAATTAGCTAATCATGAAACTAGTAAGCATACTAATTTGATTGTAGAGAGATTTAGTTTATTAAAACCTGGTGAAGATTTTAAGAAAATATATCCAAATTTACCTATTGGTTTGCAAGAAAGATTTCAAACAAGAAAGCATAATTGTCGTCGCATGCTACCAGATGAACCATCACCAACTGTTTTAACGTTACCAGATGATATGGTTCATTACTCTCAAAACCGTATTTTAACTGTGCGGGAAATGGCTCGATTACAGTCTTTTGATGATAGTTTTGAATTTTTAGGAAAGAGAACAACAGGTGGTCATTTAAGAAAGCAAGAAACACCTCAATATACTTTGGTTGGGAATGCTGTACCACCATTATTAGCAAAAGCTATTGCATTAGAAATTAAATTAAATTTAGAGAGAATAAAAGATGACTGAGGAAATTCTTCATTTTAAAACAAGTTCTGGTATAAAAAGTATAGTTGGAAGAGATTTAATTACGGATAAGTTCGTAGCGATATTTGAATTAGTTAAAAACTCTTATGATGCTAATGCTACTCAAGTACAAATCATATTTAGTACAAATAAAATAATTATTCGTGATGATGGGCATGGAATGTCAAAGGAGGATATCATGAATAAGTGGTTAAATCTTGCTTATTCAGATAAACAAGAAGGTACAGCCAATCATGATAGAGCTTTTGTAGGTTCAAAAGGTATTGGAAGATTCTCAGCTGATAGATTAGGTCAAAAACTGCTGATAAAAACTAAAAAAATTGGAGAGGAAAACTATCATAAGTTAAATGTAGACTGGAAGAAATTTGATATAGATCTAACGAAACTTTTTGAAGCAGTAGATGTAGAATATAATTTAAAAGAAAGTAATAAGGTAAATAAGTCATATACATATTTAGAAATTAGTGAATTAAATGAAGTATGGAATACTGATCAAGTAAATAAAGCTAAAGAAAGCTTACGACGTTTAAAGAATCCCTTTGTTAAAAATGATGGATTTGAAATTATTGTAGTAAATGAATTAAACTTAATACCTATAGAGGAGAAAATTCAAAGTAATATAGCAGAAGTTTTAAAAGATAAGAGTATAACTATTGAAGCAAATTTTAATGAAAAAATAGAAGTTTCACTTTTTGATAGAGGGGAAAAGATTTATCAAATTGAAGAGAATAATAATTCAATATTAAAGAATTGCCCAATAAAAGTTAATATAAATTACTTAACATACTCTTCTAAATTAACATTTACTAGAAGAATGAAAGTTGAACCTGTAAACTATGGTAATGTTTTTATTTATAAGAATAATTTTAGGGTTATGCCATATGGTGAGAGAGACTATGATTTATTCTCTTTAAATATGAGAAAAACTCAAGGGCATAGTCGGTATTTAGGAACAAGAGAATTATTAGGTTTTATTGATATTAAAGATATTAGAAATGAGTTTTTTAAAGAAGCTTCTTCTCGAGATTCTGGTTTTGTGAATAGTATATATCTTAAAGAATTAGAATATTTATACTTATCATACATTCATAGACCGCTTGAACATTATGTAGGATTGATTTCGTGGGGAGAGGTTAAAATTGATGATACAGGAGATTCCAAGGAAATATATATTAATGATGTTTCAATTAATAGTGTTGAAAAATTTAAAAGTTATATTTCAAAAAATAAAAATCTGATTTTTTTTAAAACAGGTTTAAATTTTGAAGATAATAAGCCTGAAAAAAAATTAGATAAAATTATAAAAACAATAGTCAAAGAGGAAGAAAAAATATTAATTAAACCTATTGTAAATGAATTGAAAAATACAGTAAATGAATATAAAAAGATTCAATTTTTATCAGAAAAGAAAATTAATGAACAAAATAGTGAGCTTTCACGTTTAGAGCAGCAAAATAAGAATTTATTAAAGAAAAGGAGTGAAAGCTCTTATGGTGAGCAATTAAGCCATCATCTGACAACCTATACTGATAGATTAGATTGGGTAGTTAATGACTTATATGACTTCTATAATAAGTTAGATAATGAGATAAAAAATGAATTAATTAATACAATTAGAACTGTACAAAGAACTAAGCAGGAGTTATCAATTTTTAAAGATATTTTAATTAGAAGCGACTTTGATACTAGAGCGAAATTTAAATACAAACTAAATGATATCTTGGTATGGTATATTGATGAAAAAAAGATATCATTTAATAGTTTGGAAATTATCATAAAAAATAATTTTGATTTTTTTATTATTTGTAATATTGTCGAATTGATCTTAACTCTGGATAATTTTTATAATAATGCATTGTCGCATGGAGCAAAATTTCTACAATTTGATTTTATTAAAGATAATGAACTGCTAATATCTAGTGATTCAGAAAAAATACCTAAGAATTTATTTGAGAAAGTTTTTGAATTAGGATTCTCAACTAAGATTAGAGGTACAGGTATTGGTTTAGATCAAGTAAGAAATTTTTTTAAAAAATCAAAATATTCTATTAAATTAGTAGATAGTGTAGATTTAGTTACATTTAGAGTTTTTAAGGGGTAATAATGAGGCTGGATTTTAATATTATATTAGTGGATGATGAGTTGGATGATCCAGATAATAGTCGATCTATTTTGGAGTATAAGAAAATTATTGAAGACAGACTAAAGTTAAAAGGCTTTAACCCTTTAGTTCAAATGTTTTCTAATGCAGATGAAGTTGTAGGTTTAACTTTATCTAAGAAAAAGAGAGTTGACCTTTATATCAGTGATAATAATTTGGGTGATGCTGAACATGAAATTAAGGAGGGAATTGATTTATATTTGAACTTAAAAAAACAATTTCATTGTGACTTTTTACTTTATACTCGTTCAGATAAAGATTCTATTATTTTTAAATTAATTAATGATTTAGGTAAAACTAAAGATCCAAATTTATTTACAAGATTTTCATTCATAAGTAGAAGTGATAAAAATCAATGGCATACTTTTACTTATGAATTAATTAATCGTATTGTTAAAATTAGAGAGGAATTTAATAATTTAAGGGGATTATTTGCTGCCAAAATCTCTAGAATTCATGTTTATTTAAAAAGAAAGAATAATATGGCAGAAGAAACAAATATAGATTTTATAGATCTTTTAGATTATTCACTTGAAAATAACAATATTAATATTAATCAATGGCAAAGATTAACTAAGCTAAGATATATGCGAAATGCTTTATTGCATAATGATGAAATATATGATGAAGTTAATGATTGTTACAAGTTGAAATATGAAGAACTCAGATTCAAGTCAGACAAAAGATATGATATACATGAAGCCTGGTTAATAGAATCTTCTACTAATTATGCATCAATTAGAAAAGAACTAGATCATATTGAAAAAGAAATTACAAAATAAAAATGCAAATAAGCGGTATAAATTTATACCGCTTAGATTTATTAAAATTAAGCTATTATTTTTTTGTACCATCACTAGAATTAAATTTAAGCCATGAATTAAGTGTTGAATTAATACCTTTAATCATTCCATCAATAATTTTAAGTTGATCTTCAGTTAAGTTATCTTTTATTACTAAGCTTTCTATTTTATTACTTAATGATTGAATGCTTTTTAGGCATTCAATATTTTCGTTTTTAGAAAAATTATTATTAACTATGTCAAGATTATGTTCATCTTTTCCTGTTGCTAACCAAATAGGACTAACATGCAAATATTTGGCAGCTTTTAATAAATTTTCTCCCTCCATTGTCTTCGATTTTCCACTTAACCAATCACTTACTGATGGGGGTTTTACGCCTACAGCACGAGCAAGATCGACCCCCTTAATTTTTTTAGGAGGTAGAACTTCCATTGCGTATCTAAGACGTTGAGCTAGTGTATTTAATTCATTCATTAGGAGATCCTAACATAAATAAAATAAGGTGTTCCTATTGATTAAAATTAAGGAATGCCTAATAATTAAGTTAATAAATTAGGAGGACGACATGACAGATGACCAATTTATTGAACTTCTTGGTGGAGTTACTTGTGTTGCTAGGTTGTTGGGTATCACTGCTGCATCTGTAAGTGGATGGAAAGCAATTCCTATGGATAGAAAAATTCGCTTAGCCGTGATTGCTGAAGATAAAGGGCTCTGTACACGTAAGGAGCTATTTCCAGACACATATCAAGATATTTGGATTGAATTACGTTCTAACCATAAATCAATCTTACTAATGCTTTCATCTAATAAACACGTTCAAAAGGACAGCCAATGAACATATTAGATGCGGCTTACAACACGGTTCACGACTTTAAAGGCGGGGCAAATGCGCTTGCATTATGCATGGGTATCAAAAGCCCTGCGGTACTCAACAGCAAGGTCAACCCAAACACAGAAACGCATCACCTGACTTTGCTTGAAGCCACAAAACTGATGGGCATAACGGGGGATTTCCGAATACTCCAGGTGATCTGTGCAGCACATGGCAAGGCAGCAATCGACCTACCCGATATACCAGAAAGCCATAGGGACACCTGCCTGATGGATACCTTTTTAAATTTGGGTATCAAGAAAGGTGACGTAACAGAACTATTTAGGGAAATGCTCGCAGACGGGCGAATTACCAGAGGCGAGGCAATTGATATGGCAAAGGTCATACATGACATGCACGTACTACTTGTCATGCTGGCACAACAAATCAACACCTGTATTGAGGGCAAATAAAAACCGCCTCCAGTTTTAAGCAGCAGGAAGCGGTTTATGGCCTTTTATTCATACTTGCTAAGCGAGAATAAATATGAACGAGCACAATCTAGCAAAACAGTCTGATAAAGACAAACAGAATTCTGACTATTTGGATTTAGTTGAATTGGATGAGGGTACAGAACACCAAACCAAAAATCGTTCTATCAATAAAGATGAATCCAAATTTCTGAGTAGGGCGCTGGTCGCCCAAAAGGAGATGACATGAGCAGTTTAAATTTACCTGAGCATAAACAGGTTCAAGCTATTCAGTCATGGTATGAACCTGCATTGACAACACTGGAACGTATGCTTGAGGTACGCAAAGAGAATTTGCGAAAAATTAAGCGTGACGAAAATCAGGCTGCTGTTACCCGTGAAGAATTTATGGAAGCATTAAATAAAGAGCGCCGTATGCCGTTGTATGAAGCAGGCAAGGTTGTGTCAAGTCTCTATCATGCTAAGAAAATCATCATGTTTGGACGTTTCATTCAGATCGTCAAGGATGGTGAAGCATGAAAGAGCGTCCAATTTTATTCTCTACAGAAATGGTAAAGGCTTTACTGGATGGCCGCAAAACTCAGACTCGTCGAATTGTAAAAGGATTCTCACCAGAAGCAATCCATTTTTCAGTAGGTTCGGACCAAGATGCTAATTGTCCATTTGGAAAAATTGGTGACCAGCTTTGGGTTCGGGAATCATTTGGCACAAAAATCAGAAATGTTGGTGGCACACCGCATGAATCATTTGCATACATAGCTACCAATTCAAATGAACCTGTCAAGTGGAAACCAGCAATCCAAATGTCACGTTCAGCATGCCGTTTAGTCCTTGAAATTACAAATATTCGTGTTGAACGGCTTCAAGATATATCTGAAGAAGCTGCTACAGCTGAGGGCATGATTGCCGATGATGATTACTGTGCTGAAGAATATTTTTCAATGTTCTGGAATAAAAGGTATGGCTGGGCTGAAAAAGGCTGGAACGCTAATCCGTGGGTCTGGGTAGTTGAATTCAAGGTAATTCAAGGTGGTAAGCCATGAGTCTAGATGCAACCAACTGGGCTTGGCGCGTCCAGTTTAAAGAAAGAAAAGGTGGAAGCCTGAAACCGCTTAAACGCCTTGTGCTTTTGTCACTGGCAGATCGGGCAGGTGAAGATCATACCTGCTATCCGAGTGTTAAACGTCTGGAAGAGGACACCAACCTTGACCGAAAAACGGTTATGAAGATCATTGCTGAACTTATCGAAGATGGATTGATTCAGGATACAGGAGAGCGAAAGGGACAAACCAAACAGGTGAAAGTTTACCGTCTGCTCGGCGTTTCAGGACGGGAAAATAAAACAGTACCAACAATGCCACCCTTTGATCAGGGAAATACCGATTTAAACAGTACCAATGGTGGAACAGTACCAACAACGGAACAGTCCCATTGTTCCCATGAAAGAGTACCAACAATCCCATTAAACAGTACCAACAGTGGTACACGGAATCTACCAAAGAATCTATCAGAAGAATCTAAAAATAAAAAAACGTGGCTTTGCTTGAAAAAACTTCGTGAAGAATTAGCTCAAGCCGAACCTGACCAGGATCCAGATGAACTGATTCAAGCCAGTTGGTTTGAGCGAGAGCGAAACGCCTTTGAGCGATTCAACGAGGCGAAGAACCTTTGCAATGATCTCATGATTTACCATTTTGCAGACTGGTTGCTGAATGCGAAAACAAAATACCAAACACGAGAACAGCCTCACTTTCCGAAAACAGGGGCACAGGTTCGAATCCCGCCGAGCGCACCGAATGGATTAAGTGATAAACAGATCAATACCTTTGCCCAAAAACTTTCCCATCATCCAGAAGTGGCCAGCACATTCGGCACACCTGGTGAGAGTTATGAGCAACTGGCTGCACGTATCGCAATCAAACTCAGCGACCCTGAACAGTTCGCTTACTGGCTGCCATATCTCAAACAGGTTGGATTTCAGGATTCCAGAAAGGGGGCGGCATGACCTCAATGAGCTTAGATCAATACCGCCGTGAAATTCTTAAACAAGGTGATAAACCTAAGGCCGCCAAGCGCAATAAGTTTAATGCCAGCAAAGTTGAATGTGACGGCATGACGTTTGACAGCAAAAAAGAGTACAGGCGGTACATCGAGCTTAAGGCAATGCAGCAGAGGGGAGAGATATTCGGTCTAGAACATCACACTAAATTTGAACTTGCACCAAAAACCAAAATTGAAGGGGAAAAGAGAGCAAAGCCAGCTCTTAGATACTTTGCTGATTTTACTTATTACAACGGCGAAGGTGAGTACATTGTTGAAGATGTTAAGTCGGAAGCTACGAGAAAGAAAGACAGTTATCGAAACAAAAAGCACTTAATGAAAACGGTTCTAAATATTGATGTAAGAGAGGTTTAATACATGAACTCAAAATTAACAATTATGCAAACAACGGATTGGTCAAAATATACTTTTGAGGAATGGTGCAGACAGCTCGGCGCATGGATAAATGGTGACTCTGAAAAGATGGTTCGCATCGTAAAGACAATGCCTACCAAACGTATTACCCAAAACCAACGTGAAAAACTCTTAGCAATGTACTTGAATGATGAAGGGTTAAGGGATCGGTTGTGTATTAGTAAAACTGGAACATGCTGTCAACTGAATGAAAACGAAGCCCGTGCAATTCAGCGTTTATTCATGGACCTACAGTTGATTGAGGATGAAATTCTACAAGAATGGATTTCAACAATTTGGTCACATCATGTTTTAAGCAATTCGTTAAGAAAAATTGCATATAGTTGTGATACATCAGTAAATCAAATACGCCAAGATTTGAAATGTGGTTTTGCATTTATCAAAAGTCGTTATTCGCAGTTCACGTTTGAAAGTTTTGAAAAAACAACTTGAGTGTGCGCACGGGGTATGGCATATTTATGTTACGTTGGAATTTTTGTACTTAAAGTCAATGTGTGAAGCTCGCTAAATGCGAGCTTTTTTGTTGCACAAAAGAAATATTAGGTTTCTGAAAAAAAACCGAGGTTTTTTAAATTGTAGTAATTCAGATTGATGGAAACAAATACTGACCTATAATCTAATTCAGGGATAAATATGTTGTATATAGTGACTTGAAAATTTCAATTTGTTAAAGTTATGCTATTTAAGTAATAGATTATGAGTGAAAAGTTCAAATATGTGAGATTGGAAATAAGTTCTGTCTTACTGCGATCTTGGAGTGATCTTCTTACTTTGTTAAGGAGAAAGCATTCAACACTTGAAAAAGACTATGTAGCATTTTTATATTGTGGAAAAAACAAGTTCAAAAAAGGGAAAATTAAAAATCCTACATGTATTCATAATTTTAAGTGCAGTTATTTTATTTACAATCCTAATAATATGAGTATATTTTTTAATAGATATAATAAAAATCATAATAAATATAAAATTGCAATGGATTATAAGCTTAAATTTCTAGATAAATTGGAAGTAATTTATAAGCGATTTAATGAAGATTTTAGTAATCAACAAAGTTTCATGTACTCACTTCGAGAGATCGAACCAAAGACACCTTTTAAAAGGCATTCAATACTACAGTTATCAGTTCCTATGATTACTTTGAATGCTGCAATTGTTGAGGGGGCTTTGAGAGAAATATTGGCTAGGTATATTCAAAATGAGATCAATAAACATATTGATGATGGGAATAGAAGTGGAAGGTTTAAACATAACAATTATCAAAAAATTTTAGTTTCCAAGCAGATTAAAATTGAATCGAATAGTTCTTACTCTTCAATATTAGATGAATATTCCATTATTTTTGATTTAAAAATTTCTGAAGTTATTCGTAAAGAAATTATAGTAATTATAGAATCGTTGTTTACTTTAAGAAATATTTTTGCTCACGGAACAAGCATAGTTACTACTGATGTTCCTGTTGAAGAAGATCTGTATTTCAAAAATTGGAATACTAAAGTAATGAAGATGCAGGAAGTTTTAAAGAAATACTTTGGTTCTACTTCTATACATGAAAATATTTCAGATTATAGATTTGCAGAGTTTTACATGAGTTACTCAAAAATTTATTTAAAGAAAATCGCTGAATTTGTAAGAAGTTATGATGAGTCTGGTTGTCAGGCAGTTGAAAGTGTAAATTTTATAAAAATGTTAGACAATGATATGAATATTTCTAATCAATATAATGATAATTACTTGGACTTATATAACTACCCTAAATCCTAATCTATAGAGTGGGTAGTTTTATTGGGGTAGTATATTGATTCCTAATAATTAGAGCTTTGAAATGTATACTCAACAAGAACTTGTAAATATTGCTTCATATGGTGGGGGGTTAGAGTTGGATGCGTCTAAACATACAGTAGCAGAATTAACCAATATTGCTTCTTATGCAGCTAATAAAGGCGCACGAATAACTATAAGCCTTAAGAATAAAAAGCTTAGCTCAGCAGAAATGACGAATATTGCCTCCTATGGCAAAGGTAGTGTGAGTTATAAAGATATTTACTAATCATCTAGAACCGCCCAAGTGGCGGTTTTTTAATGGGAGAAACTTATGAATGAAGTCGGATTTGTAATTCATCAAAGACCATATCCACCAGAATGGATTTTTGCCTTAGATACACCAAACTTTGCACCAGCACCAGAGTTATGGCGATGGATAAAGTCTATTTTTGTCAATCCTGAACATAAGCTATTCAACCCTGATCATGCACATCTTGGAGTGTTCTACTATCCGCAGATCGCCGTGATGTGGGCTAAAGGGGGATTTAAAAAACAATGTCGCTTTGTCGTTGGCCAAGCCGAAAAGATTATGATCAATGCTGGCGGCTGGAAGAAAGAACGGCAGGAAGAACAGTTTTATCAATGGTTCAATGATCTGCCAGATTACCTAATCACAATTGATGCGACATACGCACAACAAGCCAATGATATTGATTTCTGTGCCTTGATCGAACATGAGCTTTACCACATTGCACATAAGAAAGATAAATATGGGGTTCCATCCTATAACCGTGAGACTGGTAAACCTAATTTAGAAATAAAAGGCCACGATGTAGAAGAATTTACAGGCGTTGTTCGCCGTTATGGTGCAAGTAAGGAAGTGCAGGAAATGGTGAATGCTGCAAATCAACGTCCAACAGTGGCTAAGGCCGATGTCTATCATGCCTGCGGAACTTGCTTTTTAAGAGTGGTTTAAAAATTTTTTTACCATTCTACCTTGATGTACCTTGATGGAATGGTTGAAATGGCACGTATTACCAAAAAGGTGAAACTGTTCATCGTTAGGATGCTTGCTGAGTTTGAAACACCCACCAAAACATCCAAAGCAGTTAAAGACATTTTTAATGTTGATGTCTCACCACAGCAATGTGAGCTATATGACCCTACAAAAAGAATGGGGCAGGATTTAAGTCAGGATTTGAGAGATAAATTTTTTGAGTATCGCTGTATAGCCAATCAAGAACTTGAAGCTATTCCAATTGCGAATATGCGTTATCGCTTACAGCTTCTACAGGGCTTGGTTGATAAATATCCAGACAATCCAGTTTTGATCCCCAAATGGGCTGAGCAGGCCGCAAAGGAAATGGGTGGGCAATATACCAATAAACAGGAGGTGGACCATACAAGCAAGGGGGAATCCATCAATAAACCTACGACCATTGAACTGGTAGCGCCTCATGTCAAAAGTACAGATTGAACTGCCACCTAAGCTCATTCCAATTTTTTCACAACCCAACCTGCGCTACCGATCATCTTGGGGCGGGCGTGGTTCAGGCAAGACACGTACCTTTGCATTAATGACCGCCATTAAAGGCTATATGTTTGCCGAGGCGGGTGTAAGTGGGTTGATTCTGGGTGCACGCGAGTTTATGAACTCTCTTGAAGAGTCATCAATGGAAGAGATCAAGCAAGCAATACGCTCGGTACCTTTTCTGGATGCTTACTATGAGATTGGTGAGAAATATATTCGGACCAGGAATCGCAGAGTACATTATGGTTTCTGTGGTCTACGCCATAATCTCGATAGCATTAAGTCCAAGGCAAGAATTTTACTGTGTTGGGTGGATGAGGCTGAAACGGTTAGTGAGATTGCCTGGCGTAAATTATTGCCAACCGTGCGTGAAGCCAATTCAGAGGTTTGGATCACATGGAACCCTGAACGTCGGGATAGCGCAACCAGTAAACGGTTTAGGCATGGTGAGATTCGGGACACCATTACAGGGGAATTGATTGGCCTGGGTGTGGAAATGAACTACACCGATAATCCGTGGTTTCCAGAGGAACTGGAGATTGAACGCCGTCAGGATCAGGCAAACCAGGATGATGCAACCTACCGATGGATTTGGGAGGGTGACTATCTTGAAATGTCTGAGGCACAGATATTTAGAGACAAGTTTGAGGTTAAGGACTTTGTTCCTGATCCATATGGCTGGGATGGTCCCTATCAGGGACTGGACTTTGGTTTTGCCAATGACCCGTTGGCCTGCACCCGATCATGGATCCATGATGATTGCCTATGGATTGAATACGAAGCTGGCGGTGTGGGTGTTGATTTAGACGACACAGTGGAATTGCTGTCAAATCTTATTCCTGACGTGGAGCTATATGTGACCTATGCGGATAATGCCCGACCTGAGTCCATTAGCCATTTAAAACGACATGGGTTGGGTAAGATCAAGCCATGTGAAAAGGGTAAGGGATCGGTTGAGGATGGAATTGCGTTTATAAAATCATTTAGAAAGGTCTACATTCATTCACGTTGCAAAGAGACCCTGAACGAGTTCCGAAATTACTCATACAAGAAAGACCGACTGACTGATGAGGTCTTACCGATCATCGTGGACGCATTCAACCACTATATCGACTCAATACGCTATGCCCTGGAAAAAATATCCAAAGGCAGACACAAATCAAAACCTGCAACAGCAGGAAGCCGTACATTCAATTAAGGTAAACAGCAATGGCAAAGTCTAAAAACAAGGACAAATCGCCTAAAAAGGCTTTGTCTTATGGCAATCTTTACTCTCAGGAAGCTGTTACGCAGTTTTTAATCAACTTTGGCCGTCAGCCTGATACTGACGAGGTGCTTCGCAAAGCTGGCATTGCACGTCATAAACTAAAGGTCTTGCTGGATGATGATGAGATTGCCCAGGCAGTCGAAACCCGTATAGATGCTTTACTGGCAACACCGTTTCGCCTTGAACCAAGTGATACCAATGAAGCCGAATTGCTCAATATCGAGTTAAAGGAATGGTTCTTTGAAATTGCATCAGGATCACTGAATGCGCTGTTATTTGGCTATTCAGTCCAGGAAGCGGTATATGAATTTAAGCCAGATGGCTATGTTGGGTTGCAATGGATTGGTGAAAAGCCAATGCAATGGTTTGAACCAAAGAACGATGGACGCTTGATCTACCGTCAGGATGGTACTGGCAGGGAACAGGAGGTAGACCAGAAACTAAAATTCTTTCTAACCCGCCGCAAGGCTTCCTATGAACAGCCTTATGGCAAAGCCTTATTGGCAACCCTGTACTGGCTGTTTTTCTTTAAACAGAATGGCTTTAAGTTCTGGGCAAAGTTTCTTGAACGGTTTGGTACACCAATTTTACTGGGTAAGGTTGATACAACCGATACAGGTGATATGGCAGAGGCATTATTGAATGCGCATGCCCAAAGTGTACTTGCTATAGATAAAGATGATGATGTCCAGGTCCTTACAGCTGGATCGAATGGAACAGCAGGTTCATCCTTTGATATGTTTCATACCGTACTGATTCGCCAAATTCAGAAAGTGGTCCTTGGGCAAACGCTTACAAGTGGCACTGATGGCACTGGTAGCCGCGCTCTGGGCGAAGTACACGAAAATGTACGTCAGGATAAATTAAAATCTGATATGCGCTTAATCGTACCGACATTGCAGGCAGTGGTTGATGCACTATGCCTACTCAACGGATGGCAAGAACATAAGATCATCTTGGGTGAAAAACCAAAAACGCTAAATAAAGACCAGGCTGACCGTGATGCTGTTCTCAGTAGCATGGGCGTGCAGTTTAGTAAGAATTATCTGGTAAATGCTTATGGTTTTGAGGAGGGGGATATTGAAGCCACTTCGAAAGAAACCGTCATACCCCAGTTCACCGCATTACCACAACGGGCTTTTTCATTTGCTGCCAATGTCAAGAACCTTTCACCAGCACAGCAGGAAGTGGAGGAACTTACAGATGATCAGGGTTCAATAGAGTTGTTGAGTCAAAGGCAGGTCAATGAACTGCTTCAGCAAAGTGAGACACCTGAGGCATTGGCCTTTAACCTGATGCAGCTTATGCCAGGTGTATCCAGGTCATCTTTTACGGCCAACTTGGAAAGGGCCTTATATGCAGGTGATGTGCTTGGGTACGTGACTGCCAGTGGAGGAAAGTAAATGCAACCAGTTACCTTTCTTGAAGCCATGCAGTACGCCCAGGCGCGTAAAATCATATTGCCTGATGAGTTCTACTCACTTGACCTGCGCACCAGACAACTTGCCAGCACCGTCAGTTTTCTTTCGAGCCTTGAACAGATTGAAACGGTAATGAAAGCAGTCAATAAGTCCATTGCCGATGGTTCAACCTTTAATGACTTTAAGAAGCTGGTGGCTGAAAACCAAATCATATTGCCTGAATCCTATCTGGATAATGTGTTTCGCACCAACATCCAGTCAGCCTATGCACATGGACGATGGCAACAACAGCAACGGAACAAGGCAGCACGACCTTACCTGATGTATTCAGCGATTGATGATAGCAGGGTACGACCCACCCACTTGGCCATGAATCGGATTATCCGTCATCTTGATGACCCGTTCTGGTTGATCTGGTATGCGCCAAATGGATTTAGATGCCGCTGTACAATGATTGCCCTAACCGAGGCGCAGGCACTGAAATATGGCATCACGTCGGACGAGGATTTACCTGACGTTGCCGTTGATCTTGGGTGGTCCACTAGTCCCGCTGATTTTGGCGACCTGTCTGATCTGGTTGACCAGAAGATTGCAGATTCAATTCTGGACAAGGAGTTTTTACTCGACCAGAAGCAAGTCATCAAGGCTGAATGGACTGCCAGTGAAAAGCTGACAAGTCTACTGGCACCGATGAATGAAAAGAGCCATGATCTATTTGACACGATCGCCCATACAGTGATTCCACTTGACCCAACAATCAGACCCAGCGCAATTAAAACGTTTCTTGATTATGTGATGGGCAATGATGCGGCCCTTACAGCTTATCTGGGCAATCAGCCGATCAGTCTGGCCGAGGATGTGTTACGCCGTTGGATCAAGGCTGACATGGCACAGATTCAGGCGGTGGCATCCAATACAGCCAAGGTTGTTTCAGGTGCATCATCTTTAAATTACGTGGCTTCATTTCAGGTTGGCCAGACAATCACTTTGGATTCCCCGTTGATGCTGGCTGCATCCAATACCGATGTGGTCATTAAGGTGGAGAACGCCAAGGGTTTGGGCATTGATCTGGAAAAGCTTAACGCTGGTCAGGGGGTGTTGTTTGAAATTGGCATTTCATTTGAGGTTGTGTCAATTACAACTGAAAAAGGGCAATTGGTTTATACATTAAAAGCATTGGTGAATTAACTTTATAATCTTAAAAGCCGTCCATTTTGGGCGGTTTTTTTTATTGGGTGAAATATGGAAACAGATAACGAACAGGGCAAGTTTTTATTTGCCTTATCTGCCTTGGATATTCCAAAAGCCGAAGATGGAAAAAAACGAACATTCCAGGGTACTGCTTACGCTGGTGGACGTGTAGACGGGCATTGGTATTGGGGCAGAACAGGGGTAGTGTTCGACTTGGATGGGATTGAAATTCCAGTACCAACACCATTGCTAGGTGAACATTTTAGTATGTCCCGTGTTGGCGTGGTTAAAAACGTCAATGTTGAGCAGGGCATTAAAGTAGCAGGAGACTTTCTATCTAATCCACAGGCGCAGGAATTTGTTCAGGATAGCGATGACGGATTTCCTTTTCAGATGTCGATGTTTATTGATCCTGGTTCGATTGAGGAAGTCGGTCAGGGCGTATCTGTCATTGTAAATGGTCAATCATTCACAGGACCTGTCGCCGTTTTTCGTAACAACCGTATCCGAGAGTTTACGATCTGTTCCACAGGGGCAGACCGCAATACTGCAATTAAGGCATTTTCAGGCAAGCCAAGCCAACAACCACAGCAAGAGGACACAGACGTGACCGAACTAGAACAATTGAAAGCTGATAACAAGCAGCTTACAACCGAGCGTGACAATGCCTTAAATGAGCTAAAGCAGTTCAAGGCAACAAAACGCACGGATGATATTGCAGCACTGGAAACCGAATTAAAGGTCCAGTTCAGTGCTGAGGATAAAATGGCATACACCAATATGGATGACGTGACCTTTAGCTTTGCAGCTAAACAGTTGTGTCAATTCTCAAGCAAAACACCTGAACAGCAACCAGCACCACAGCCTACACCTGCACAGCCTAATCCAGCATTGGCTCATCTGTTTACCCATCAGGCAAATGGTGGACAGGGTAGTGCAGGTCAGCCGCAGGGTTCCTCACTCGACCAGGCATTTAATCAGTTTGCTGCAGCACAGAAACAAGGAAACTAATCATGGGAAGCACAATTACACAAACCATTGAGAGCCGCCAACTCGTTGTTGGGGATGGTGTACGCACTGAAAATGCCAAGCCAACAACGGCAACGGCTTATAAACGTGGTGACCTAATCGCCGTGAACGCGGCCAATGTTGCCACACATCCTGCTGTAACAGGCGGTGTGGTGGGTGACTGGCATGCCATTGTGGTTGAGGACATGACAGCGGAGCAATCCACCTATCACGCCGCCAATGGCCTTGAAATGCCAATCTATGTGCAGGGGCCTTTTGATGTTGCCGTGGTAACGGTCAACGGCACCAAACTGGCCACCAACCAAGTGGATGCGGTTCGCGCACAGGGACTAAAGAACAAAATCGAATTACGCAAAGTCGTGGGGTAAATCATGAGCGTTAGTTTTACATTTCAAAATGCACCAGTAGAGTTGCTGGACATTCCTCAGCTGGTCTTGTTAACCGACACCACAAAAAAGGTGGATACCTGGTTGATGGACCGTTTCTTCCCTCAACGCGTGTCTTACTCCAAGAAAGAGGTGCCTGTGGGCGAGTTGAACACAGCGACACCACTTGCGCCGTTTGTCAGCCCCAACGTTGCAGGCCGTCAAATCAATGTGGCTGAATCTGGCAAGGTTGCTTTTGTGAAGCCAGCTTATTTAAAGCCGATGGTGACCATTGTGCCAAGTGATGTTCAGGATTCTGCACTGGTCTCACAGTTACGCCGTTATGGGATTGTTGCAACAGGATCAAATCGTTTAAGTGATGCGGAGTTACTGCTGATTGACCAGGCACAAAAGGCGATTTACCTACGCCAGTCAATTGAAAACCGAAAACTGCTGATTGCCCGTGATGTGCTGCTGTATGGCAAAACCACATTTGCATCGGCAGACTTTCCATCCTATACCGTTGACTACAACCGTGATGCAGCATGTAACTTTGCGCCGCTGGTGAAGTGGAACCTTGCCAATGCCACGCCTGTTCAGGACATGCAAAGCATGATCAACATTTCGGTTGAATATGCTGGTGTGGCACCCAACCTGGCACTGACCTCATCAAAGGTTTTCAATGCCTTGATCCAGAATGATGAGTTTAAGGAAAAGTTCATTAAGCCATATGCGAGCATCAGTGTTCCAATCACACCAACATTTGACGATCCAGCTAAACCGCAGTTCCGTGGCACAGTGGATAATGTTCAGATCTGGACCTATGACGGCACCCACAACATGAACGGATCGGTTGAGCGTTTCATTCCTGAAGATTTCTTTGGGATGATCTCTGATGCCAATGGCTGGATGGCGCACTGTGCGATTCAGAATATTGAGGCCTTTGGTCAGGCATTGGAGTTTTTTCTTACCCAGTGGCAGGAAAAGAACCCATCGAGCATTCAAATGCTGGCGGAGTCCTCACCACTTGCTGTGCCAAACAATAAAAACGGTTTGGTTGGTGGTCGTGGCTTTGTTTAAGGAGAACTAAATGCCAAAGTACATTGCAAAACAATCCATTGGTCATTTTCGACCAGGTAAGGAAGTCACAGGGCTTGAAGATAAACAACTTCAGGCCCTTTTAACATCTGGGGCAATTGAGGAATATACGGAGCCTCAACAGGAACAGTCAGATGATTCCTCCAGCCAGTTGCAGCAGCTTGCCGCCGAAATCGCTGATCTGAAAGCGGATAACCAACTGCTCTCAGATGACAAGGTAAAAGCGGATGCCGAAATTGCCGATCTGAAAGCTCAGGTTGCCAAGCTTGGAAAAGACTTGATCGCAGCAACCGCGAAGTCCACCAAGGCTGGTAAAGCCACTGCGGATGAAAACGCAGACAAGGGGACGCCAGAATCAACCAAGTAAGGTGTCCCATGTATGCGACTAGAGCCGATCTTGAAAAAAGGTTTGGTGCAGATGAAATGGCAAACCTTGAAGCCATGCAGACTGTGCCAGGAGCGCTTGAGGAGGCGCTTCAGGATGCCACAGAGGAGATAGACAGCTATGTCGCTGTGGCCTATACATTGCCCTTGCCTGAAATTCCAAGCACCTTAAAACGTGTAGCCTGCAATATTGCCCGTTACCGCCTGTATTTTCAGCAACCAACAGAAGAAATAACAAATCGTTATGAAGCTGAGGTTTCTTATCTAAAGCGGGTTGCTGACAAAAAGGCAGTGCTGCCAATTAAGAATGAGCAGGATCAACCAACAGGTGAGCTTCCACCACAGTCACCAGCAACCATGCCAATCGGCACCACCTACAAGGGTGGTGTTTTTGGTGATGCCGTGCTGGACATGATGCCTAGCATCAAGTGAGGTGCTTATGCCAATCGCTATAACAGTTAAGGCTGATGGTGAATCGCCAATCATAGCCTTAATGGAGCACCTTGTTGGATATGACAAGAAAGCCATGTTTGATGAGATCGGCGCTTATGGCGTTAGTTCAACCCAGATGCGGTTTGTTGACCAGTCTGATGTGGATGGCAATCCCTGGAAACAGTCATGGAGAGCCAGATTGCAGAATGGTCAGACCTTGCGTGACACGGGGCGGCTAATGAATAGCATGACCCATAATGTGCTGGACAATGGCGTGGAGTGGGGTACAAATGTGGAGTACGCCGCCACTATGCATTATGGAGCCACGATCTATCCTAAGACAGCAGGATATTTGGTGTTTCAGGTTGCAGGTAACTGGCGCAAGGTAAAAAAGGTTGAGATTGAACCAAGGACGTTTTTAGGTATCAACAATGAAGATGATGAGTCAATCCTCAACATCATCGGGAGGCACATAAGTGGCTAACTTTTTTGCTGTACGTGCTGAAATTGCCGAAAAGCTCAGGGAAATAGATGGGTTTAAGCAGATTTACACACCGTTAAATTCTGTTTCCGTCACTGAAATGAGCCAGGTTACACCAGCGGCGCATGTAAATTTCCACCGAGTTCGCAAGGTTGATGATGCAGGGCGAGGTAAAAGCAATCTGTTGGGACTTCAATGGGCAGTAACAGTAGCCTGCCGCAATGCCCAGTCACAGCGCAATGATATTACGGCTGTTGCTGATGAGGCTGGTGATTTCCTGAATCAGGTTATTGAACTGTTGGCTGGATGGGAGCCTGACAGTTCAATAGCACCATTGCAGATCGTTGATGTTAAGGATGGATACGGTCCAGCACTTGTCTATTACACCGTGATCTTTGAATCACAAATGATTATAGGAGCTGCTTAACATGGCAGAGAAACAATACAAGGCCCTGCAACCTGTGGGGCGGTTTAAACCAGGTGACTATGTGGCTGGTCTCAGTGAAGAACAGGTTACAGGCTTACTTGCGGCAAAGGTGATCGAGGAGGTGGCTGAAGAAGCCGAAACCAAGCCCGCTGCTGAGGTTAAGGCAACCACCAACAAAACAAACAAAGAGGTTAAAGTAGATGGCTAAGGAATATATTTATCTTCAGGGTAAGTTCTATCTATCCAAGATCGCAAACGGTGTTGCAGGCGCAATGCGTTTCATTGGTAATGTACCAGAGTTTGAGATTGCAATTACCGCCGACCTGATTGAGCACACTGAAAGTACATCAGGAAACAGTACAACGGATTTCACAATGGTGAACACCACGGGTGTTGAGTTCTCAGGTCAGCTTGAGGAAATCAATCCTGAAAATCTTGAGTACATTCTCTCTGGTACCAACCATGAAATTGCATCAGCCACGGTGACAGACCAGAACCTTGGTACCGTGGTGGCGGGTGAGGAAATCATGCTGGATGGGTATAACCTGTCTGCCGTGTCATTTAAGGATTCTACTGGTACGCCCGTTACGGTAGACCCGTCCAAATACACATTAGACAGCAAATTTGGCACCGTGGTTTTCAATGATGTGACAGCGCTGACCATGCCATTGAAAGCAACCTACACCACTGGTGCAGTGACCCAAACCACGATTGCCTCTGATCTGGAGGAAGAGTACGAACTGTTCTTCAAGGGTATCAACAAGGCCACCAAGAAACACATGGCGGTGCGGTTATGGCGTACCAAGAAATCACCTGAGACCACATTCCCACTGATTCATAGTGAACTGGGGCAGTATGAGATTCAGGGGCAGGCTTTGTCAGATGTTGAAAAAGAGTCTGATTCAGCGCTTGGCCTGTATGGTCATATCGTGACGATTCCAGCAGCAGCTTAAACAACCAGTACAGGTACAGGGGCGCATCAGCGTCTTTTTTTGTGCCTATATAAAAGCAAAAAGCCCACGATTCGCAGTCGATGGGCTTTTTTGTGTTCGCCACTTAGCACATTAAGGGAAAACAATAAGTGAATTTTAACCTAGATTTAAAGGTTGATAAAGCCATGAATAAACTTTCTGAAAGTAAAGCCTTAAGAATTTGGACTTATATAATCGCTATTTCTATTTTATTTGGAATATTACTGTGGCAAGCCGCACCAATACTAACTGCTATCGCTAAATTGATAGAGGTTTCAAAATGAATGACTTTTTTCTAGCGAACAATGAATCATTGCCTTACACATTCATTGACCAGAATATCCAGATAAAGCAAATTCAGGTAAAGGATATAGATCGATTTGCACAATATGCCAGTCAGTTTAAAAAATTGGAAAGTTATTCAGTAGAAACAATTACGCCGTTAATAGAGCTATATATTCTTCAGGTCATGGGTGTTTGTTCCATGGCCACTACGCTTGATGCAAATGATTTTGCAAAGCATTCAGAAGAGCACACATTAATAGCTGAACTGATTTTAAATATTATCCATGTGAATGAGGCCTACTTTAAGAAAGAAAAGGTACATCAAGGTTCAGGACAGAAAACCAAAGATGTGAGCTGGTTTCAGTCGTTTGCATACCTGACCAAGTTTGGTGGACATAGACCTGATGACATTATGAATATGTCCTATGGCGCATTTCTAAAGTATCTGGAGGAAGCTCAGGCAATCGAACGCCAGCAGATGAAGTCCTATGCCATAGCAACCAGGGTGGCCAACAATGCCAAACAGAGCGCGTGGGATAAATATCTTAAACAGTTGGATGGTTAATCTAGCTTAACGCTATTTGAGTGTGTATAATTACACAATGAACAGTAAAGACATTATTAAGCGCTTGGAACAAGAGGGCTGGGTCAAAGTGGGGGGTAAGGGTGATCATGAGAAGTTCAAGCATCCTGAAAAGCCTGGGCATGTAGTTGTGCCGCACCCCCGCAAAGATATGCCTATTGGAACATTGCGTAATATATATAAACAAGCTGGCTGGGAATGGAGGTAAATATGTTGTATCCAGTATATGTTCATAAAGACCAAGATTCTGCTTATGGTTTAACTTTTCCTGATTTTGACGGGTGCTTTAGCGCCGCAGATGATATGCAGGATATTGCACGTATGGCTCAAGAAGCTGTAGAAGTGTATTTTGATGGGGAGGATTTAGAGTTACCCGAACCATCAAGTCCTGAGCAATGGATCGGTGATGATCGTTTTGAGGGGGGGTATTGGTTGTTAGTGGATATTGATACCTCTAAAATCAATAGCAAATCTGTACGTATTAATATCAGCATGCCAGAGGCATTGGTTAAACGTATTGATGCAGTCGCCAAGAAACAACATTTAAGCCGCTCTGCATTTTTAGCTAAAAGTGC
The DNA here is from genome assembly GCF_029845285.1 of Acinetobacter sp. GD03645. Classification (NCBI taxonomy): domain Bacteria; kingdom Pseudomonadati; phylum Pseudomonadota; class Gammaproteobacteria; order Moraxellales; family Moraxellaceae; genus Acinetobacter; species Acinetobacter sp. GD03645. Next base: position 107,381 of record NZ_JAOCLL010000012.1, read on the forward strand.
TGAAATGGCGTTGCATTAATCGTGGAAATCAAGACAAAAGAAAAGCCCCAAACGGGGCTTTTTTAATCCATTTTTTCTTGCAGATGCACCCTACAACACCCCCAAGTTGAGGTATATTTAAGGATAAGTGATTGGCTTGGTGACCTGAGAAAAATAGAATGACTCCCTTACCTTTGAAAATTTATTACACGCTAAAAGAAGCCGCAAAATTCTTAAATGAACATTTAAAGCGTTCTGATATTGATGAGTCGTATTTTTTTCAGTTGGGTATAAGAGGAGATATACGTTTAGGGGTATTTGCAAAGCCAAATAATTTAGGTGAAGATGATACAGGTGTTTTCTACCCTAATACTTTCGGTTTAGAATTTGATGAGTCAAATCAGTTAGATGTTCTTGAAATTATACACTCAACAGTTTTAACTTTAAATGAAGCGGGGGCAATATTAATTTTAAATAGTGGGTCTGTAAAAGATATTTATTTCAATTTAGTTGTAAAAATTAATAACACTTATTTTGATAATGTTTATTCAATTGATACACAAGAATTTTGTGTAATTGGGGAGTGGGAGAAAGCATTTCAATGTTGTAGTTTTTTTGATAAATTAAGAGTTTTAGAATTTTTTGATCTTTCCCATTATTCTCATAAACACAATGCCATACATCAAAGTTATTCTAGAGGACAAGATTTTATTTCATTTCCTGAAATTGAAGAAGATGATGACTGGAAAATAGCATATTGGTTTAATGATAGTTTTAATTGGGAAAACATGGATGATTTTCAATCTGAGAGAGAAATAACTAAGAATGATTGTTTTGTCTTAGGTGAAGATATAGAACTGCTCTTAAATGGTAAAAAAAGAGAACCTGTTGAGAGGCATCCACGTAAGCGGTCAAATCAGATACTCCATTTAGAACATAATTTAAAGCTACACCCTAAGCGTGAAAATTCAATAAATAAGATCATACTAGCCTTATCTAGTAAAGCAGGTTTAGATTTAAATAATCACATAACTGCATACGAAAAATTAAAATCTTTTTGTGAAATTAATGGGATTGATTTACCTAATAAAGATACTTGTGGCAATCTATTTAAAGCAGCAAATCAATTCAAAAACTCTAAATAGAGTCTGATTTATTTATCTAGAGGAAGTTAATTCTAAATAGACTCTAAATAGAACAAACCTAGAAGAAGTTTAACCATACTAGCCTTATCACCCACGATGAGGCTTTTTATGAAGACTCTTACTCTAAAGTCACTAATGACTTACTTTTTAGAATTTTTTTCAGCATCGTCGTCTAATAATAAATTTGCAGCATCTACAATTGTTCGATTGATAGACTGGGTATCTAATCCTTGTTTTTTAAGAATTCTCATTAAATTCAGGAGAAACTTCTCTGATACAAGTTCATATATTTCATCTGTACTTTCATTTCTATTAGATAAAAAGCTTTCCTCAAGTCTAGAGACCATTTCAGCACTTTGTGAACGGTTATTTTCTTCAGCAGCTTTTTCAATTTTTTCTTTTAATTCAGGCGGAACACGTAATCGAACGATAGTGTGATCGGCTTGGTTACTCATAGAAACCTCAAAAGCCACAAAATGTGGCAAAAATTTAAGTTGATCTATTTACATTACCACAAAGTGTGGCTATATTTATAAAAAGCCACAAATTGTGGCATTTAGGAGGAAGAATGAAACCAAAAGAATTTATCTACGTTAAAGTTCGCCTTAAAGATGAACTGCACGAGAGGCTGAAAGCGAAAGCACAACAGGAAGAACGCTCGATGAATTACCTAATCAATAAGGCAGTTGAGTTATTGGTAAACCAAAATAAAGAGGTAAAAGCATGAATGCAATTGTCCCACTACTGACTCAATCCATGACCAGTTTAGAAATTTCTGAACTCGTAGAAAAGCGTCATGATAATGTTAAGCGCACTATTGAAACATTAGCAAAAAGTGGTGTTATTCAACTTCCTCAAATTGAGGATTTCGAGAAAATCAATAACTTAGGTTTAACTATTACTGTTAAAGCCTATGTATTCACAGGCGAACAAGGCAAACGAGACAGCATTATTGTAGTGGCTCAATTATGTCCTGAATTTACCGCTCGCTTAGTAGATCGTTGGCAGGAGCTTGAAGCCCAAGTAGCTAAACCAACTGATCCAATGAAACTACTGGCAGATCCACATGCTTTACGAAATGCCTTGCTGACTTACTCTGAAAAAGTGATTGAGCTGGAGCAGAAAGTTGAAGTCATGCAACCAACCATTGATGCTTTTGATCGTATAGCAACAGCGGATGGGAGTTTATGTTTGACTGATGCAGCCAAGACTTTACAGCAAGAACCACACAAATTTAACAAGTGGCTTAATTTGAATGATTGGATCTATAAACGTACTGGCAGCAAACATTGGGTTGCGTATCAGGAAAAAATCAAAGCAGGATATTTAGAACACAAAGTTAAGGATATTCCAATGCCTGATGGTTCAGTGAAAATTTCAGAGCAGGTGAGAGTAACACCAAAAGGCTTAACTCGACTTTCTAAATTATTAGGAAACAACAATGTTTAATTTAGGCAATAAAAAAGCCCTCGACTTTGGACGGAAAAGGGCTTTTGGATTGCTAACACAGGAGTATTAACAATGAGCAGTATAAATGAATTTCCATATAATATGCAAAATATGAAAAAAGCAGAGGCAAAACCATTTGTACCGTATGGCTGTGTACGCAATTTCTTTACTACCCATCAGGATGCGCAGGAACACCATGCTTACGATATAGCACAATGCTTTTTAACTCAGGCTTTAGCAACGGCCAGGCTCCTTATTGATAATGGGGAGGATATAGCAGGGTTCCGTTTCAACCACGAAGTGATTATTGATGCTATTTCTGGAATTGAGACTCAAATAGAAATGGCATTAAAAGCTTTGGAACATCAACCAAAGGGAGATGCGGTATGAATGCTATTGTCCAGCCAAGTGCAGAAAAACAGGTTAAAACCTATGATGCAGGTGATTTATTGGATGTCTATGCTGTTGCTCATGAGTCAACAGAGTGGCTATCTACACTGATTACCCAAATTAAGAAAGAAATGAAAAAAACTCAGACGGATCTTGAGGAGAGAGGTATTCATCCAGCAACTTTTTATACATTAGAAAGTTTGTTGGGTTTGACAGAGTATTTTGCTGAAGATCGAGCCAATTTCTTTGATGTACAACGAGAGGAATACGAAAAAGAATGGGAAGCCACTAAATGATATTTCAGAGCCTTGCGAAAGCAGGGCTTTTTTATTGTCTAAATTTTCAGTTTAGCCACGTAAATATGTCATCACCGCATTTTTACGTGGCTTTTTTTATGTGGTGATGAGGTGGATTTTATGTCTAAAGAACTAGTTTTTAAGGTTGTATTACAGGCTGATACCAAAGATTATGTATCTAATGTTAAGCAGTCAGAAGATGTCACCAAGGCAATTGTAAAGACCATAAAAGATGAAGCTGAGAAGCTTAAAGAGGCATCAGAACAAGCGGGCAAGGAAGTTGGAAAGATTGTACCTGATGACTTAAAGCCAAAAGCTGATGATGCCAAAACAGCAGTTTTAGAAGTTTCCAAGGCAGCAGATGAACTAGAAAAACAGTCGGGTGAAGCATCTGCAAAGGTTGCTGATCTTGGCGATAAGCTAAAAGAAACTGGTAATGATGCCAATATTGCCTCAAAAAATATTGGTGAGGTTGTGCCTGAAAGCACAACGAAAATGGCAACTGCGCTTACCCAGAACCTGACCAATGCAACCGCAGCAATTAAGGGTGCAGGAACCAATGCAGGTGAAACAGCCAAGAATTTCAATGAGTTTGGACAGGTTTCAGAAAAAGCTTTGGGAGTATTGAAATCTGATTTGGATCAGGCTAAGCAGAAATTACAGGCTTTTTCTACAACCAATGCCAAGCCACAGGATATTGAAGCAGCCCAACGTGCGGTAGATCAATTGGAAAAGGAAGTCGAGCAGGCAGATCAGGCTTTCAACAACTTTACTCAAGCATCCAGTAAAGCAAATCAGGAATTAAGGGAGACAGAAGCGACATCTGATAAAGCTCAGGTTGGCTTTTCAGTGCTTAAAACAACAATCGGGACGCTAACAGCAGGTTTAGCTGCACTGGGTTTGGGCTTGACCATAAATGAGTTGATAGCCACATCTGACGCAACTCAACAGATGGCATCACGTCTCAGAAATGCCACAGATAGTGTTGAAGAATACAACCAAGTTCAAAGTAGGCTTTTGGAACTTGCAAATGCAACTTTCCGCCCGCTAGCAGAAGCTCAGGAGGTTTACCTAGCTACAGCAGGGACAATGAAGTCATTGGGTTATAGCACAAATGAAGTGTTAACCCTGACTGATAGTCTGGCTTTATCATTCACCCATAATGCCACCCGCGCAGATCAGGCGCAGTCTGCACAAGATGCTTTGGCACAATCATTAGCTAAAGGCTCTGTGGATGCTGATGCATGGATGAGTATCATCACTGGTGCTGATAATGTTGTGGGTGATCTTGCGCGAAGCACAGGACGTACTGAGTCGGAAATTCGCAAGTTAGGTGCAGAGGGTAAAATATCTGTAAATGAATTAACCAAGGCATTGATTGAATCAAGGGATCGAAATGTTGAACTTGCATCCGCAATGGAAAATTCCACTGCGGATGCTATGCAGCAGGTGAGAAACAATATTACTGCTCTGATTGGTCAAATGAATGAGCAATACAATATTTCTAGCCGACTTGCAGGGGTAATTCAATCATTGGGCGGTGATCTGGACTGGATCGCAGTATTGTTTGATGATGTCATGTCGGCTGTTGATGCTTTATCTGAAGAGTTTGAGAGCATTGATCCAACTATTTTTGAGTCATTAAAGCAGGCTATTTCCTCAACTTATGATGCCGTAAAGCAAATCGGCATTGGATTGTATGAGTTGGGTGAAATTTCAATCAAGCAGTTAAATGATGGACTCAATAATATTGTAGCAGTTTTGGGATCATTTACTGGAGAAGCAACAAAAGCAGGAGATCAAGTTAGTTTCCTGACACGTACCGCCCAAGGCTTGAGTATCACATTTGGAGCTATATCCGATATGGTATTTGCCTTGCGCCTTGTTGTGATGACTTTGGCTGGTGTTTTTTATGATTTAGGTGTTGTTATCAATGGTGTCTTGGCAACTATTACATTTGGTGATGTGAGTGACCAATTTGCTGCCAATGCAGAAAAAATGCGACTCAAGGCAAAGCAATTCTATGATGATGTTGACCAGCTCGCTTTAGCACATGAATCTCAGGCTAAAAAGAGGCTGGATGAAGCTGTAGAGAGCGAGGGGCAGAAGAATGCTCGAATCCTTGCTGAAAACAAAAAAGCCCTTGATGATCTTTTGGCTATTCAGGAACAGGAGGGGCAGAATAGTGACAAGCTTCAGTCGCGTAAATTAAAGGCTGTCACTGACTACGCAACAGAAGCGGTGCAAGCTAATAGCGGTGTTTTAAGTTCAGCACTTGAACTGGAATTGGCGCAAAAGGGTTATTTCGCTACGGTTGATCAGGGTGGCAAAGTTGTTGTTACCCGTTTGACAGAAGCAGAGCAGGCTACGGCAGCAGCTACCCTTGAGATCAAAAGGCAAGAACAGGCCTTTAAGAATGCATCCGAAACAGGTCAGGCTTTAGGTGTGGATGTTCAGCAAGTCACCAATAAAATATCCGCAGGTTTTAGTGACAATTCTGGCAAATTAACCGCTTTTGTAGGTCAGTTGAAAGATGCGGGTATCACTGGTACTCAAGCCTCTGACATGATTTACCAAGCCTGGCAAAAGTGGTTAAGTCAGGCAAAAAATACTGCTGAAATTGACGAAGCCAAGAAAAAGCTCATGGAAATGGGTGTTGCTGGGCAGGTGACTGGTGAACAACTTGATGCGGGTTTTAAACTTGCCAGTGAAGCAGCAAGAGACCTAGATCCTGCATTAAATGATGCAAGGGAGGCGGGCAAGGCTTTAGGCATTGATATTGATAAAACTGCCAATTTCATGTCGCAGGGTTTCGGTCAGGGCAGTGCCAATCTTGACACTTTAAAGCAAAAACTTGAAGAAGCTGGTATTAAAGGGCGGGAAGCATCTAACATTTTATATCAAGGCTGGAAAACTTGGCTTGAAAAAGCTGACAGCCAGGTGGAGCTTGATGCAGCAAAGGCAAAGTTTAAAGAGTTTGAGGCTCAAGGTGTGTTTTCGGCCAAACAAGTTGAAAATGGCATGCTGGCGCTGGAAATTCAGACATCGAAAGTTAAGGGAGAGACAGACGAAACCACTGAAGCATTTAAGCGCCTGGGCATTCAGACCAAAGAGCAACTTTCATTGGCCGCAAAACAAGCCATGATGGATTTTGAGCAAGTAAAAAATAGTGGTCAAGCGACAGCGGAGGGCACTAAACAGGCTTATGAAAAAATGTCGCAGGCGGTTGCTTTATCAGGTGATCAGGCAATAATTGCTCAGGCTAAGGCAGTTGGTGCATCCAATGGTTTGAACATGGAGATTGATAAAACAGGCAAGGCTGTTGTCAAAACGACTCAGGAAATCGTTGACGCTTTGTACCCGATTGGTTCCGCTGCTGAAAGTGCTACTGGACGAGCAGCCCAGGGATTCAGGGACTTAGGCAGAACCGCCCGCGAAGAAGCCCAAAGCAGCGCGGATGCATGGGCCAAGGCAATGGAGGAGGTTGCTGCCAAACGTGCTGCACAAACCGCCGTGACAGCGAAAGGCCTTTCTGAATTGCAGGGTGGAATTGATCAAATGTCAGAGGATTACTTCAATCGTTTGGTGGCTGCTGGCATGGACTCAAGCCGTGCACGTGATCTGGCTGACAAGGCCAAGCTTAGTCTTGCGCAGGAAACAACTGACGCTTTACGTGGGGGTAATCAACTCGGGGTGAACACGACCAAGCAACAAATGGAGAAAACACTGGCGTATTGGGAGAATAAAAATTCCAGTACTGGGGCTTCAATTTCTTTAGGTGGAAATACCCCAGTAATCAGTGCCCCAAATATTGAACCGCCGCAAATACAGCAGATCAGGATGCCTAACATTGATTCTGGACCAGACAAAAACGTAAGGATTGAACTTGCCATTGGCAATTCAAAATCTGAACTTTATGGAACACAGGCTCAGGTTGATGCAACTGAAGAATTGTTCAGACAACTTGAAGAAGCTAAAAAGAGGTCCTAATGAGACTAATACGCAAAGCTACAACCGAAGCCGTCCTAATAGAGGACGGTTTTTTATGGTCGGATGAATTTGACTGGAAGCCAGTTGAGCAGAATATTGAACGTGCGATCGATGGCACCTTGATTGTTCAAGAGGGAAAAAAGAAGTCAGGGCGACCAATCACCCTGCTATCCAAGACAGACAAACAAGGATGGATTAAACGTTCCAGTCTTTCTGTAATTCAGGACTGGTCTGCATTGCAGGGTGAGCAGTTCACCCTTGTTTTTGAGTATCCACACGATACACGACAGTTCAACGTGATCTTTAACCATGCCGAGGGTGCGATTGAGGCGACTCCAGTGCGAGGCGTTCCATCAATTTCCGATAACGACTTTTACCGTGCCACATTTAGATTCTTAGAGGTGCCTTAAACTATCTATCTATGTGTTTATAAACCCAATAAATTTATCACTTTAAATTAAGTTAGATAATTCAGTAGGTTATGATACATCGAAAAAACAAAGGGTAGCACGGTAAAAGTTGTGCTATCTTGTTGATACTGTGAAAATTGCTGTTAAGTTTGTATAGGTTTAGGCTGCACAGGCCGCTTAGAAAACGTCAACATCATTTCTAAAGGTCGGGTTCTTCGGTTTAGGCTGCACAGGCCGCTTAGAAATTGAGATGCTATTTCTCGCGCTTGCAGGTAAAGGTTTAGGCTGCACAGGCCGCTTAGAAAGTCACCAATTGGCTTGAGGCAGTAGTTGTCATGGTTTAGGCTGCACAGGCCGCTTAGAAAACCCGAATTGCTTCTTCTAACGTATCGACATAGGTTTAGGCTGCACAGGCCGCTTAGAAAATCGGGATATTGTGGATATGACTCATTACCAAGGTTTAGGCTGCACAGGCCGCTTAGAAATTGATCTCCACAACATCGAGACGATCAACGTAGGTTTAGGCTGCACAGGCCGCTTAGAAATACCATCGACGACGTTGAGCATCTTCATCAATGGTTTAGGCTGCACAGGCCGCTTAGAAAAATTTGCGCCACACCAAAGGATAAGGTTCAGCGGTTTAGGCTGCACAGGCCGCTTAGAAAAATTTAACGGCAAATAGTGCAAATATTTTCTTGGTTTAGGCTGCACAGGCCGCTTAGAAATGGCCCCTCAATCTCATAACCATGAACCGCAGGGTTTAGGCCGCATAGGTCGCCTAGATGACTTAAAAAAGTTAAGAAAGCCCTGCGAAAGCAGGGTTTTCTCATTTACAGCCTCTTACTTTTGGGTAGGGGGCTTTTTTATTGGAGCATAAAATGCCAGTACAAACCAACAATTTAGTCTTATACAAGTCCGAGCGCTTGACTGACACCCCAGATGGCGGTGGTAAGTATTCTGGACAGGCCGTGGTGGACGGGGAAAGCAACAACCTTTTCCCTGATGTGTCTGAGCTGGATAGAACGATGGGCCGTGTGTCACTGCGTAAAATCTTTGCCGCTGTGAACAACAATGACACTGAAGCGCTGATGGGTTCAACTGTATTTATTTCCAAGAATCCTGATGATCCAAGTGTGTCAGCATTGTTGTTCAGCACCGAAAGTCATACTGATGTTCGCACCAATGCCGCCAACCGTATTGAAAATTATCTAGCCAAGGGTGGTCAGATTGCAGGTACACCGCTAGATACACTCTGGCAGGGTATGAAACTGATACAAGTGGCCATGTTTCCCTCTGATACCGAAAGTAATGTGGGTGACACCATTGTGCTTGTCTCAAATGAGGGGCAGGGTTCAGAGTATGAACAGTATGTTCGGATCACCAAAGTTGAAACCCGCATTGCAACAATGATGGTGAATGGAAACAGGGTTGATTACAAGATTGGCACATACTCAATCAATGATCCGCTGGAACGGGATTTTATCGGTTTGTCTGCAAGCCAGTGGTACAACGGTGCAAAGTCACCAACGATCATTCGGGACACGATTGTGGCTGACACGGGCAAGTACTATGCAAGCGTACAGATTGCTGAGGATGTTGCGTTAAACAGCTTTACGATTCAGGCTGCATCGATCTTTTCACAGTTGATTCCGTCATCTCAGACAGAAACTCCATTGCTAGACTTAAATGCTGTCAGCGAAAACCCTGCACTGGTGGCGGGCAATGCTGGAACCATCACCGTGCAGTACACAACCAATGTGAATACTGCACAAAGCTTGTATTTAGGTTCAAGTGTATTACCTGGCTCTTTGTCATTTACCCTGTTTGGGCAAGCAATCACTGACAATGGTGGCACTTTAAGGACAGCAATAGGCACTCAGGTCGGCGCCATTGACTATCAGACTGGACGCATTGTGTGGACCAATGCCATTGGGTCAGGCAACGCAATCCTGAACATTACATTTACACCTGCATCTGCACCTGTACAGCCATTTGAATCCTATGCCTTGCCCGTAACCCAGAGCAACCAGGGCACAAACTGGACAGGAGTGCTGGTTCCGATTCCCGCACCTGGTGCATTGTCTATTTCTTTCATGGCGCAGGGTAAATTTTATGTGCTGAAAGATAACGGCACAGGGCGGTTGGTAGCGGCCAATGAGTCAATCGGTAGTGGATCAATCAATTACACGACAGGAACGTGGTTGCTAACCACGGGTGCATTGCCAGATGTTGGCACGCCGATCCTGCTGCAATGGGGCAGTCCGATCACAACCTTTGCCCGTGCCAATCTTTCTGTATTGCCTGCGGGTCTGGACTTTCAGCTATTTCATAATGGGATTGCCAGTCTAACCGCAACCTGGCTGCTGGACGGTGTAACCAAGACCGCAACGGTTGACAGTTCTGGCCAGTTTACGGGTGATGCGATTGGGGCAATGACCTTTAACAATGGCAAGGGGCGATTAATCCCGAAGAAGTTGCCACAGAAAAACACGGTTTTTACCCTTACATATAACTACTGTGAGGGTAAGAGCCAAACCAAGTCAGCAACGCCAGATGTAAACAATAAATTGACGTTTACCATCGGTACGGGTTCTGCACTTCAGCCAAGCTCGGTAGGTTTGGAGATTCCTCTTTCACGGGCTGTTGGTGCGGTCGCCAACTATATACTCACATTACATGATGTACCTGTAAATGAAACGACAGGGAATCTGGTTGACGATCTTGGAAATGTGCAGGGCACAGTCATATACGCAACGGGTGTCTGCGAAGTCATCCCAGTGATGCAGATTACAACTTACCAGACCACCTATACACCACTTACATATTATGTAGCAGCATCGGAGTAAATATGAGTTTTTATCTTCCTCAAATAACGGAAGTTGTGCCATCACTGGTTAATGTAAAAGCCTTTGATGCAACAACAATCCAGGTGAAATACCGTGATACATCAGGTACGGGCAGCAGCTCAACCACAATCACTGCTGATAAATTAAAGTTTGATTTAACAAAGGGCTTTGATGAGCAAATCTTGTCTGGATCAGTGCGTTTCAAGCTGGGTGCCGATACCTTTATTGACCGAACTGGGCTTTTATATCGCAATGTGGATTCGGCCACTGGCAGCGGCACTCAAAGCGGGATTATTCAATATGGTACGGGTGTGGTTGAATTTGATTCATGGACGCCCAATGTTGACAACCAGCTCACCTTGCAGTCACTCACAACCACCACTGATATGTTGCCGATCCATCATGTCAGCTTTAGGACACCGACAATTCCGATTCGCCCTGGTTCATTGACGGTTGTTGTGGCCGCGATTGCTGGTGGCCAGTTGACATTAACTGCTGATGAGGCAGGTATTATTGAGACGAATGAAGCGCACGGCTCAATCAATTACGAAACAGGTTTTGTAGACATCTATTTCTATAAGAAAACCAAGAAGTCTGATCATCCTGAGATTGCAAACGAGCCTTGGTATGATCCGTTACTTGACTATACCGATGGTGGCAATACGGTCTGGGTTAATGCACCGTACTGGATTGATGCAACCAGCGTTCGCTATAACGCGATTGCCTATACCTATATTCCACTGGATTCGGACATTTTAGGCCTGTCTGCAACTCGTTTGCCGCCTGATGGCCGCGTCCCGATTTTTCGTGTCGGTGATATTGGAGTAATTGCATCATCTAAAAAGCAGGAATTGCCAAGCCATGTTGCAGGGCAAACATATGATTTAAATGATCAGCGTATTTCGTGGTGTGAACTGGAAGATAGTGAGGGCACCAAGGTTCCGTTTGATATGTACACTGTGGACTATGACTATGGTCGTGTCACATTGGGTGGTGACTTTGCTTTGAATAGTTTGATTGCACCCATCTCAGCGTCATATCGTTATCAGGACATTGGCTTAATTAATGATGTTCAGATCAATGGCCAGATTACTTTCACTAAGCCAGTCACTCATAACTATGATGCCGATAATTCGATTGTTGGATCTGTAGTGGTGGTTGGAGATATGTTTAGTCGCTACACATCGAAGTTTGTGCAGGGTACTTGGAATAGTGTCTGGGATGATAGTCCAACT
>NZ_JAOCLL010000013.1:0-114085 GCF_029845285.1 Acinetobacter sp. GD03645
CGCTTTGCTGTATTTAGCCATTAAAAAGCACCTTTCAAATTAGACTAAGAGTGTCCAACTTTCAGGGTGCAGATCATGATGCAGGATTTTTTATTTTCACAATTACAAAAAATAATGCACCCCATCTAAAAATCCCGATAAGTTATGCTGTGTATAAAAAAACAACAAGGAGATACCTATGCAACTCAACCATTATCTCAATTTTAAAGGACAAGCCGAACAGGCATTCATTTTTTACCAGTCTGTGTTTGGCGGTGAATTTGCCATGATTAGCCGCTATGGAGACATGCCACCGACTGAGGGAGTTACACTGTCTGAAGCCGACAAAAGTTTAATTCTGCACGTTTCCTTGCCAATCAATGAATTTACGGTCCTTATGGGATCAGATGTCAACGATCAGTTTTGTGCACCAAATAGTGTGTTTACTCCAGGAAATAACCATTATATTTCGATTAATCTTGAATATGATGAAATGGAGGCACGACGTTTATTTAACCAGCTTTCAGTACATGGCCATATTGAAATGCAACTGGAAAAAACTTTCTGGGGTGCACTCTACGGTGCATTTACCGATCAGTTTGGAATAAAATGGATGGTCAATTGTCAGCTTGAGAGCATGTAAATTAACAAGATAAAGACTTCATCGAAATAATTTTTTGATGAAGTTCTAAACATCAATATTTGAATATTGCGCAATAATCATTAAACCCACGGTAATAAAACCAATTCCAATCCACCCAGCCAAATCAATGTGCTGCCCTAGAAATACCTTTGCCAACGCGGCTGTCGCGATCACCCCAATTCCCGACCAGAGCACATAGAGAATGCCTGCCTGCATATATTTCAAGGCGATGGCAGCACAAGTAAAAGAAACAATATAGAGAACCAAAGCAATACCCTGATCAAGCTTATTGACCAGTCCATTGCCTTTGGCTGAATAAAAAGTGGAAAGCACATCAGTTGCAATGGCGAATAACAGCCAAATTACTCCAGGATTTATTTTTGAAATTAGTGTCAACATTGTTGTTCTTCAATTTATTGGATTCAATCATCATCAATAAAAAAGCTGAACCGTAGTTCAGCTTTTGCTTTCAGGATACTTACGCACCTGTTTGATAACTGGCTTGTGGCACTGCGGTTGAAGCCTGATAAGGATGGGTAAAATCCTGAAGTCCAGCAGCCGCTTCGTGAATGTCCTTGCCCTCTTTGACAACAAAGGTATCAAAGCCAGAACGTTTCAAATAATTTAAAACATCCTTAAACACATCACCTACTGCACGTAATTCACCCTGATAGCCCTGACGGCGTAATAACGCAGCAAAAGAATAGCCACGACCATCACCAAAACCAGCAAACTCAATGAAGATTGCATCCAGTTCATTTAATGGAAATTGATGGGTTTCAGGTGAATCATTGACCGTGATATATAAAGCCTTTTTACCTTGTAACAGTGTCAACTGATCAAGCTGTGCAGTAGTCAGCACCACATCACCTTGAGGAATCACACCATCTTCAGCAATCACTTGATAGCTATTGTCTGCAATTGTGCCATCTTTAGAAAGCACTTGTAGCGATGTATTAAGCATAAGCACGCTCCTTAAATGGCTGGATGCCAACACGGCGGTAAGTGTCGATGAAACGCTCACCCTCAGTACGCAAGTCAAGGTAGGTATTGAGGATTTCTTCAATCACATCAGGAACGGCATCCGCAGCAAACGATGGCCCCAGGATATCACCTAAAGAGGCATCATGATCAGCATGACCACCCAAAGTGATCTGGTAGAACTCAGCACCTTTCTTATCGACACCCAAAATACCGATGTTACCAACATGGTGATGACCACAGGCATTCATACAGCCTGAAATATTCAGGTCAAGTTCGCCCAAGTTATAAATGGTATCTAAATCTTCAAAACGACGACTAATCGCTTCTGAAATCGGAATGGATTTCGCATTAGCCAATGAACAGAAATCACCGCCTGGACAGCAAATGATATCAGTAATAAAGCCGATATGCGCGCGTGCCATGTTGTGATGTTCAAGCGTTTGCCACAATTCAAACAAATCTTTTTGTGGCACATCCACCAAGGAAATGTTTTGTTCGTGTGTGGTACGGAACTCACCAAAGGTGTATTTATCTGCCAAGTCAGCAATCAAATTCATTTCTTCAGTAGTAACATCACCAGGAGCAACGCCTGCACGTTTTAGTGAAATCGTGACGATACGATAGCCTTTGACTTTATGTGCATTGGTGTTGACGTTAAACCATTGTTTGAATTTTGGATGTTCAGCAAAAAGTGCTGAAAAATCCTGATCTTCCAAATCCTGATAGTTGAATGGTGTAAATTCTTCATCCAGCTTTTTCAGGATTTCAGGCTGAATCTTTAACGCTTCACGTGTGTATTCAAATTCAGCCTCAACTTTTTCAGCAAACACGGCAGGCGTTAAGGCTTTTACTAAAATTTTGATACGGGCCTTGTATTTGTTGTCACGACGGCCGTGCAAATTATAGACACGTAATGTCGCTTCAAGATAGGCGATCAGGTCTTCACGAGGTAAAAATTCACGGATTACGCTACCAATGATTGGGGTACGGCCCAAGCCACCACCAACCATGATTTTATAGCCCATTTCGCCCGCTTCATTGCGCACGATATACACACCGATATCATGGAACGCTGTTGCGGCACGGTCTTTTTCTTCCAAAGCAGACACGGCGATCTTGAACTTACGTGGCAGGAATGCAAATTCAGGGTGGAACGTACTCCACTGACGAATCAGTTCACAGGTTGGACGTGGGTCTGCCACTTCACCTGCCACCACGCCTGCAAACTGGTCAGTGGTGGTATTACGGATACAGTTACCAGAGGTTTGAACTGCATGCATTTGCACAGTTGCCAGTTCAGCCAGGATATCTGGTACATTTTCCAATGCAGGCCAGTTCAACTGAATGTTTTGGCGGGTAGATACATGGGCATAGCCACGGTCATATTCAGTGGCAATCTCAGCAATTTTTCTGAGTTGTTTGGTATTCATCAAGCCATACGGCACAGCGATACGGAGCATCGGCGCATAACGTTGCACGTACAAACCATTTTGCAAACGTAATGGACGATATTCGTCTTCGGTCAGTTTTCCTGCTAAATAGCGTTCTGTTTGATCACGGAACTGGGCAACACGTTGGTTGATCAGTTGTTGATCGAAATCCGTATATAAATACATGGCGTATGGCTAGTCATTCATTATAAAGGCGGATAGCATAACGAGCTTTCATTCATCAACAAAATGCTTTTTTTGCATATTTAATAACGGTTTTATTGATAAGCCTGTCTTAAACCACAAAAAGAAAAAGCCCAGACGAATCTGGGCTTTTCAACATCATGCCTAAATGAAACTATTTCTTATCTGGCAATGCATAGGCAACCACATAATCACCCATTTTGGTGCCGAATGAACCATGTCCACCTGCCATAATCACCACATATTGCTTGCCATTGATTTCATAGGTCATTGGCGTTGCTTGTCCACCCGCAGGCAGACGTGCTTCCCATAACTTGTCACCATTGGTCACATTAAATGCGCGGATGTAGTTATCCTGGGTTGCTCCCACAAACATCACATTCCCCGCAGTTGAGATCGAGCCACCCAATCCTGGTACACCAATTTTCACTGGTGGCAATTGGAATAGATTTGGCAAGCTGTCACGGATGGTACCAATCCGTTTTTTCCACACTACCTGATGTGTTTTTAAATCTACACCAGCAACAAAGCCCCAGCTCGGCTGTTTACACGGCAATCCAAATGGCGACAGGAATGGACTGATCTCCACCCCATAAGGCACACCATACATTGGCTGTACACCTTGCTCCGTCCCCGCACCCTTGGCGGTTTGTAGACGGTTTGGATCGGCAGGAATTAAACGGCTGACAAATGGCAAGCCAATCGGATTCATTACAGCGACCTGACGATCCGCATTCACTGACATACCGCCCCATTCAAACACACCCAGATTACCAGGGAATACCAGGGTGCCATTTTCAGATGGCGGCGTATAAATGCCATCATAGTTCAGGCGTTTGAATTTCACACGACACATCAACTGGTCAAACATGGTGGCGCCCCACATATCCTTGTCTGTCAATTTGTCTTTTGGTGCCAGATTCAGGTCTGAAAATGGCTGGGTTGCTGAGTAGTGTTCACCCTTGGTTTGAGGACCCCATTTCACAGTTTGAGGCACTGGTCTTTCATTAATCGGCACAATCGCCTGACCTGTACGACGATCCAACACAAAGGCATTCCCTGTTTTGGTCAGTACATAAATCGCTGGAACGGTCTGACCTGATTTGTCCTGCACATCCGCCAAAGATGGCTGGGATGGTACATCCATATCCCACAAGTCATGATGGGTGGTCTGGAAATGCCACACCAGCTTACCTGTGCTGGCATTGATCGCCAGCATCGAGTTGGCATAACGCTCTTTCAACTCAGTACGGTCCCCGCCCCAGATATCAGGTGTACCCACACCTGTTGGTACATAGACAATGTCCAGTTTTGGATCATAAGCCAGTGGTGCCCATGCATTCGGAGAGTTGTTGACAAAGGTGGTATCCTGACCTGGCATGGCATTTGGATCGGCTGCACCTGTATCAAACACCCACAACAATTTGCCTGTGTTCACGTCATAGCCACGAATCACGCCAGATGGCTCTTTATTGGAATAGTTGTCGGTGACAGAACCCGCAATCACCACGGTTGTGCCAGAAACTACACCTGGTGAAGTCGGGTTATAACCACCTGGATAAGCATAAGGCATGAATTCCTGTAGGTTCACTTCGCCATTCTGTCCAAAGTCAGAACATGCCTTGCCTGTATCCGCATTCACCGCCACTAAACGGCCATCATTAACAGGTACAAACACTTTACGAGGACATTCAGTAGAGGCCGATTTCTTGGTCTGCAAGCTGGTTGCAAACTCAGTGGTATTGGCAGCATCGTAGTACATCACCCCACGACAGGTTAAGTGCTGGAACGTTTTATCGGTTTTGAGTTTTGGATCAAAACGCCATTTTTCCTTGCCTGTGGCAGGGTCGATGGCAATTAAATGTTGGTGTGGCGTACACATAAACATATTGTTGCCAATCTTGATGGGGGTGACCTGATTGGTGGTTTCACCTGAATCATTATCCGTTCTGAAATCACCTGTACGGAATGTCCACGCCACTTTCAGGTCTTTGACGTTTTTGTCATTAATCTGGGTCAGTGGCGAATAACGCTCACCGCCCTGACTACGCCCGTATGCAGGCCAATCTTCAGGAGCAACCCCATCCACCGCTTTTGCCTGTGCAGGTTGTGGGGTTTGAATCACTCCGTTGATTTCCTGTGGATCATTAAAGATTGAGTACACCATCACCACAATGGCAATCGCCAGCGTAGATGACAGTGCCACCTTGCTTGAGGTCAGGTTATCAATGCCTCGTGTGACCGCCGGAATCAGCAACCACAATCCCAGAATCCCTAAAATATCAAGCCGTGGCGCGAGTGCCCAGAAATCGGTGCCGACTTCCCAGACACCCCAGATAATGCTGCCCAGCATCAGCAAAGCATATATCCACAACGGGCCTGAGGCGCGTTTATACAGTTGCACCGCTACTACCAGCAACAGCACACCTGCAATCACATAATAAAAAGACCCACCAATTGCTGCGAGCCAGATACCGCCAATGAGCAGGAACAGTGCAATGACGGCAAGGATAATGACCGTCAAGGTTCTAAGCCCAGATTTTGCAGATTGATTCATACGATCACCTTGCATATTTTATATTTAGAGATCGATGAAGCGAATGATCAATCTACTTCATCGTCCAGTTCAAATTACAAGAGCAATGTTGCGGATACCGTCCAGCGATTCGACTCCATCCGCAACATTTCTCCAGTGTAGTGTTAAAAAATGGTCTGGAATTTAATTCCGCCCACCCAGGTCTTGTCGCCATCTTTGAAGGCACCGACATGGTGGACATATTGAATATTTGGACGAACCGTCAGCCAGTTGGTGGCATGAATGCCGTAATACAGTTCAGTGTTGTATTCTTCATCCAGTAAGGCATCGACCTTATTATTGGCGTGAATACGCGCCACCCCCAAAGCCAGTTCATCCTGTGGACGCTGGGCCAGCAAGCCCTTATAAACCAGACCTACATTCTGCATGTCTTTAACCGCATTGGTCTTTGAGTCATGAACGGTGACATTTACAAAGCCACTTAAGCCGCGATCTGACTGCCCATCACCTGTAAGCTGTTGTTTGGCGGTAAACCAGCCACCCTGTTTATGTGATGTTTTGGCTGGATTGGCAATTTCTGCTGCATCAGCCGTGCTGTAGTAATAGCCAACACGGTATTCACCTGAAAGCACCTGTTGACCCAGTTTTGGTGTCCACACCAACTCTGCGGGGATAATTGCTCCCTTTGAGCCATCAGTGCTGAGATAGAACCCCTTACCACGCTGCAAATTGTCAGGGTTATATTCATAGGCCCCGATTTGTGCATAAAGGTCTGGCTGGAGATTGTATTTAACCCGCAATGCCCACTGGCTGACAGGCCAGTTATACCATTGGTCACCAACCCAATTACCCACTTGGGAACCACACAAGGCCAAGTTCTGGAAATCACAGTCAAAGCTGTTGAAATCCTCACCCTCACCAAAACGCCCGACTTTAATATCTAAAGCTTTATCTAAAAATTTCTTCTTGATCCACAAATCAGTCAAGCGCCAGGTTTGACCACGCCCCCAGACTTCCTGGGTAGAACTTAAATGCCCCTGTAAGCCATCTGCGGTTTGGGAAAGCGATTGCCCATCACGATAAGTTACGGTGAACTGGGCTTCGGTATCTTGCCAACCCAGAATTTTATTGAGGTCGAAATGTGTGCCTAAAGCCAGTTGTCCTGTATATTCACTGCCGTGGCTGGAATGCTGTTTGGCGTCCAGAACCCCTGCAAATTCACCTGTGTAATCCGCAGAAAAGTTGTAACCCTGTTCTTGCAACGCAGTGCGTTGACCGTTCCAATCCCCAAACAGCCACTGACCATTCGGGTCAAATGCTGAGGCTGCCTGAGTGTATTGGCTAAAAAGACTCAATGATAGAACGGATAAACAAGAAACAACCCATGATTGAGAGATTGTCATGTTTACGTAACCTTTTATGTTTTTGTTATAAAAGGTTACGCTGATTTTGAACGGATTGATTTATTCAAAATGTTAAGGATATGTACAGTATTTTAACAGTTAGGGTCTGTTGACATTTCACAGATGCTTGCGACAGAGGACATTTTTTAGACGATACAAGGCATGACTTATGAAATTTAGCTATTCTAAATGAATAAGGCATAACGCAGTAGCGGCAAAAAATGTCCCTGTCCCAAAGGGTTATGGCTAAAACTGCCCCAAACTGCGTTATGAAACTTGACAATGGTCTCGCCATTGCCTGCGTTTCATGCCTTGTTTGAGTTGTTTTAGCCTATAACGCAAGCATGGCTGAAATATCAACAGACCCTCATGATTAAATGCACATATTTTCTACCACTTGCCCTCACCTAATCCCTGCCCGATAAAGTTGTACTTCATTTGAGAACGGGAAAACTTGATTGGGCAAGCAAGCTGCGGCTCGGTCTGTTCTGAATTTTCAGACAATGGCACATCGACCACCCAACCACGCTGTTCCGCCATTGGTGATGTCAGTGCCTCATCCAGACTTAAGACAGGCTCGACACAAATATCAAGGCTTTGGAATAGATGCTGCCATTCAGCAAAATCCTGTGATTTAAACTTGTCCTGTAATGCCTGTTTGACCGCCTGACGATCTTCAGGGTCAAAAGATGCACCTTTTGCCAACAGGATTGGTAAATCCAGCGCAGTCGCCAAACCTGCCATAAACTGGGGTTCCAGACTGCCTACAGAAAAATGGCGACCATCTTTGGTTTCATAATAATCATAGAAACTGACGCCATTCAGCATTCCCTGCTCAGGCCCCTGCGGGGTTTGCCCTGCCAGACTTGCAGAAGCCGCCATACTGTTGAGGCTGGCCACACAGTCTGTCATGGAAATATCAATATATTGTCCCATACCACTGCGCTGACGCTCCACCACAGCCGCCAGAATACCAATCACTGCATGCAGTGAACCACCCGCAACATCGGCAATCTGAATGCCCAATGGCGGTGGGCCACTGTCCTGACGGCCACTATGACCAGAAATACCTGCAAGGGCTAAGTAGTTGATATCATGCCCTGCCCGATCTTTATAAGCACCTGTTTGACCATAGCCTGTAATTGAACAGTAGATTAAACGTGGATTGATCTCTGCCAAAGTGTCATAGTCCAAACCCAAACGGCGCATGACATCTGGACGGAATTGCTCTAACACAATATCAAAGTCAGAAATCTTATTTTTGATCAGTTCAATATTGGCAGCATCTTTTAAATCGAGTGCAATCGACTGCTTGTTACGGTTTAAATAACTATGGGCTGTCGCCTGTCCATTGGCATAGGGTGGCATAATTCTCACAAGGTCTGGACGTGTCGGTGATTCAACATGGATCACTTCTGCACCCATGTCCGCAAGGTACATGCTGGCAAATGGTCCAGGCAACAACGTTGAAAAATCCAGAACTTTCAATCCCTTTAAAGCGGTTGGCATAATAATTTTTACTCAGTTTGTTTAAATTTTCTTTTATACTAGGTTTGGATAAACACAAAAACAATGTCATGTTCAGCCATTTACCTTGATCGTTTCGGCAATTTAACATGTACTGAATGAGCAATTATTTTTCTTGTCAATTGCCCAACTTGATATTTTAGACGGTTATTTAGGTCAATTATCGTGAACAGTAAAGAAACTGAAGGATTCAATATGAGCCGTGATACGATCAGCATCCACTTCGTGAATGCGGCTTTAACAGGTGTCAAACGCCTCGGCATGGACGTGGAAACATTACTTTCTCATGTCGGCATAGAAGCAGAATTGCTGCGCCAGCCCAAGGCCCGAATCTCCCCAGAGCAATACACCCGCTTTGTAAAAATGTTGTGGATGGTGACACAGGACGAGCATGTGGGCTTTGATGTCCAGCCACGCCGTCTCGGTACGTTTGCTATCATGTGCCAGTTGATCATCCACTCCAAGACACTTGGACA
The DNA here is from genome assembly GCF_029845285.1 of Acinetobacter sp. GD03645. Classification (NCBI taxonomy): domain Bacteria; kingdom Pseudomonadati; phylum Pseudomonadota; class Gammaproteobacteria; order Moraxellales; family Moraxellaceae; genus Acinetobacter; species Acinetobacter sp. GD03645. Next base: position 9,183 of record NZ_JAOCLL010000013.1, read on the forward strand.
GGCACTGGAACTCTCCTCCCAGTTCTATAAACTATTTGGCGATGAATGGTCGGTGAGTCTGGAACGCGACAAGCATGAAGCCCGTCTGGTTCCACATATTCCCAAAGCCCTTGATCCTGATCATTTCATCACTGAAAGCATGTTGATGATCTGGCATGGTTTGGCTTCATGGCTGATTGAACGTCGCCTGCCACTCGAACGTGTCCATTTTGGCTATCCACGTCCCAACCATGCTGATGAATACGATGCGCTGTTCTTTGCACCTGTCATGCAATTCGATGCACCACGTACCGAAATTACTTTTGCTGCGGATTATCTTGATCTTCCAATCCGTCAGGATGAAAAGACCTTAGAGGAATTTTTAAAAGCTGCGCCAGCGCAACTGTTGGTAAAATTCAAGAACACCAACTCGCTCACATCGCGTATTCGTGATGTGTTAAAGAGCCAGATTGGTGAGGAAATGCCGACACTGAATGATGTGGCCTCCATGCTCTATCTTTCTCCGCAAACCTTGCGTCGTCGTTTGGCTGCGGAAGGCAAGAGTTATCAAGGCGTGAAAGATGCCCTGCGCCGTGATGCTGCGATTCACTTATTGTTGACACCAAACCTGACCCTTGAGGATGTCGCCCAACAAGTTGGCTTTAGTGAAACCAGTACCTTTCACCGTGCCTTTAAAAAATGGACGGGCGTTACACCTGGTTTATATCGTCAGTTGCATGGACAGCATTTATAAATCACTGCATATCGATAGTCTGAAAATTCAGGCTATCTATTCTGCCGATTCAGTAAATAACCATTGCTCTATCCCTTTAGGATAAACAGGATATTGGTTGACTTCGATTTGTTCTTGACTCATCCAGCAGGCAGTATAAATAGATCCATCCATTTCACAGCCTTGTATTTCCACGTGTCGATAAAATTTCGAATCAGCAAATTCAGCCTCATACATAAAAACAATTTCATGTCCCTGCTGTCCATCAAAGCTAAATAAATTTTCCACTACACCTAACAGTTTTGGGCGAATAATCTGTTGATGAATTTCTTCCAAGACTTCCCTTTCAACTGCCTGTACAGAAGTTTCACCAAATTCAATTCCGCCGCCAATCGGTCTTAAATAGGTTTCATTCTTGCTGGGATCATAACCATAAGACAGCAACACCTTATCCTGATGTCGAAAAATACACAGGGCTTTTGTTCTGATATGTGTCATTGCACTGCCTTAACGTGCTTTAAAAATGATTCAGTCTGTTTAGGTGAAGTCAGACGAATAAATTGAATATGTTGATAGGCTGGATTGTGCATTAGGTCAAAATATTTGTTGCGGTTTTTAGGATAGGATTTGATTAACCAGATAAAAATTGATTCCTTAGACAACATCAATTTTAAACTTTCCCGATTATTTGAATTTTCCCACAACTTTTTTCGGCTGATGACACGTCCCAAAGTGCGTTTAGTCAGACGGTATAGATTGATGTGAAATGGATAATCCAGCCAAATCACGGTATCCACCTGTTGCATAATCATCGGAATGGTACGGGTATAAAGACCATCCAATACCCATCCTGCCGTGGCATCCTCCATCGCTGTTTTTAGTTTGGAGAATAAGGCTTCATTTGATGATTCCTGCCAATCATCCAGCCAGAGTAAATCATCCAGTTCGATATAGTGTAATTGTCGTTTTTGTGCCAGTTTTCGGGCAAGTGTAGACTTACCAGAGCCCGTGGTGCCAATAATATTAATGAATTTCATCTGAAATGCTTGCTTCAGTTATGGCGGGCCAGTTTACTGATGAAGCCGTTTTTCTGGCAAGTGATCAATTGGCGAAAAACATCAAACTTGCCAACGTTTATCATCATTGCACTGCCACTTAAATTGAGTACACTCGATGCACAATGATTTTAATTTAAGGCAATACAAGGAACAGCTATGAGCGAGGCCTATATTATTGATGCCATTCGCACACCACGCGGAAAAGGAAAAAAAGACGGCTCATTACATGAAGTAAAACCGATCACTTTACTCACAACATTACTGAATGAATTACAACAACGCCACCAGCTCGATACCTCAAAAGTCGATGACATCGTACTCGGCTGTGTGACGCCAATTGCTGATCAGGGCGGCGATATCGCCAAAACCGCAGCCATTGCCGCTGGCTGGAATGATGATGTTGCAGGGGTGCAAATCAACCGTTTCTGTGCATCTGGTTTGGAAGCTGTCAATTTGGCAGCACAAAAAGTCCGTTCTGGCTGGGAAGATTTGGTCGTTGCGGGTGGTGTGGAATCCATGTCACGTATCCCAATGGGTTCAGATGGTGGTCCGTGGGCACTTGATCCTGAAACCAACTTGAAGTCCTCCTTTGTTCCTCAAGGTGTTGGTGCTGACCTGATTGCGACTTTAGATGGTTATAGCCGCACAGATGTGGATGCCTTTGCAGTGAATTCACAGCAAAAAGCGGCAGCGGCACAGGCAAATGGTCATTTCGATAAATCCGTTGTGCCTGTGAAAGATCATTCAGGTGTGATGATTTTAGAAAAAGATGAATTTATCAAGGGCAATACCACCGTTGAGGGCTTGGCAAAACTGAATGCCAGCTTTGAAATGATGGGACAAATGGGCTTTGATGCGGTTGCATTACAGAAATATCCAGAAGCCCAGAAAATCACCCATGTGCATCATGCAGGTAACTCGTCAGGTATCGTGGATGGTGCGGCAGTGGTACTGCTTGCGTCTGAAAAAGCGGTTAAGGAACAAGGCTTGAAACCACGTGCCAAAGTGCTGGCAACTGCATTGGTCGGTACAGACCCAACCATCATGCTGACAGGCCCTGCTCCTGCTGCACGCAAGGCGCTGCAAAAGGCTGGCTTAAGCATTGATGACATCGACCTGTTTGAAGTGAATGAAGCATTTGCTGCCGTAGTGATGCGCTTTATCAATGAACTGAATGTTCCTGCCGAAAAAGTCAATGTCAACGGTGGTGCGATTGCAATGGGTCATCCATTGGGTGCAACAGGTGCCATGATTTTAGGTACATTGCTGGATGAGTTGGAGCGTCAGGGCAAGAAACGTGGTCTGGCAACACTATGTGTTGGTGGTGGAATGGGGATTGCCACTATCATTGAGTTGGTATAAAAACTGGCTGCATTGATCTTGCCACGTTGGAAACACTTTCAAAAATGCTCATTTACATATTGTAAACTGCGCTTTTTTCAAATATTTCCGCCTTGCAAGCTCTGCTTCGCCAGCGTTTTTAAGAAATAAATTTAGGACGATGATGTATGAGCGCTATTAAATACGAAAAAAACGCTGACAATATTGTAATTCTTACCCTTGATTCATCTGGTCAGTCTGCCAACACCATGAATGCGGAGTTCCGCGACTCACTGGATGAGGTCAGCCAAAAACTGAAAGCTGAAACTGATCTCAAAGGCGTTATTTTCCGCTCAGCCAAGAAAACATTCTTTGCAGGCGGCGATCTGGATGAACTGATTCAGGTTAAACCCGAACATGCCACTGAATTTTTCAAGATGATTGAAAAGCTCAAAGGTGACTTGCGCACCATTGAAACGCTTGGCGTGCCTGTGGTTGCCGCATTAAATGGTACAGCGCTTGGCGGTGGTTGGGAAATTGCTCTAGGCTGCCATTACCGTATTGCGATTAATGATCCAAAAACCAAGTTTGGTCTGCCAGAAGTGACTTTGGGCTTACTGCCAGGTGGTGGCGGTATCGTGCGTATGGTACGCCTGCTCGGTCTCCAGAATGCGTTTCCATTCCTGATGGAAGGCAAGCAGTTTGGCGTGGATAAGGCAAAATCGCTTGGTTTGGTGCATGACACCGCTGAGAATGAACAAGAGTTGTTGGACAAAGCAATTGCATGGGTCAAAGCCAATCCAAAATCGCAACAGCCGTTTGATGTCAAAGGCTACAAGATTCCAGGGGGTGATCCAAAAACGCCTGCGGTTGCGCAAGTGCTTGCGATTGCGCCTGCAATGCTACGAGACAAAACCAAAGGCTGTTACCCTGCGCCAGAAGCAATCATGGCGGCAGCGGTTGAAGGTGCGCAGGTGGATGTTGATACAGCTTTGCGTATCGAATCACGCTATTTTACCCAGCTTACTGTGGGTCAGATTTCCAAGAACATGATTGGTACATTCTGGCATGGTCTCAATGCGATCAAGTCAGGTGCAAGCCGCCCTGCGGATGTTGCAAAATGGCAGGCGACCAAAGTGGGTGTATTGGGTGCAGGCATGATGGGTGCAGGTATTGCCTATTCAACTGCCATCAAGGGCATTGCTGTGGTACTGAAAGATGTGTCGGTGGAGAATGCTGAAAAAGGCAAAGCCTATTCGCAAAAGTTGCTGGATAAACGTGTTTCTCAGGGTCGTATGACCGCTGAAAAACGTGATCAAGTGCTGTCACTGATTACAGCAACATCTGATGCGGCAGATTTGCAGGGCTGCGACCTGATCATTGAGGCTGTTTTTGAGAATCAGGAACTAAAAGCCAAAGTGACTCAGGAAGCTGAGCAGTATCTAGCTGATGGTGGTATTTTCGCATCAAATACCTCAACTTTACCGATTACGGGTTTAGCGACGGCAAGTAAAGATGCCAAGAACTTTATTGGCCTACACTTCTTTAGTCCAGTCGATAAAATGCAGTTGGTTGAAATTATCAAGGGCAAAGAGACTTCGGCTGAAACCTTGGCTAAAGCCTATGACTTTGTACAGCAAATTGCCAAGACGCCAATCGTGGTGAATGACAGCCGTGGCTTCTTTACCAGTCGTGTGTTTGGTACATTCATTCAGGAAGGCATGCGTTTACTTGCTGAAGGCGTACATCCAGCCAAGATTGAAATGGCAGCACTCAAAGCAGGCATGCCAGTCGGCCCATTGGCGATTCAGGATGAAGTCTCTTTGACTTTGACTGAACACGTGGCAAGCGAAACCCGTAAAGCCCTACAGGCTGAGGGCAAAGACCTACCAAAAACCCCTGTGGATGAAGTGGTTCATACCATGATCCACGAACTCAACCGTAAAGGTAAGGCTGCGGGTGCAGGTTTCTATGAATATCCTGAAAATGGTAAAAAACATTTATGGGATGGACTCAGTCGCTGGACTAAAGACCATGATGTTTCTGAACAGGACATCATTGATCGCTTGCTCTATGTTCAGGCACTGGATACTTTACGCTGCTATGAAGAGAATGTTTTGGAATCGGTGATTGATGCCAATGTCGGTTCAATCTTTGGAATCGGTTTCGCACCGTGGACAGGAGGCGCAATCCAGTTCCTGAACCAGAATGGCATTGAGAAATCTCTCCAGCGTTCAGAACAATTGGCTGCTCAATATGGTGAGCGTTTCAACCCACCTGAATTACTTAGAAAACATGCCACATCAGGTGAAGTGTTTAAATAATACGCTTCTTCCGAACCAAACACTTTGATCCTCCTCCCTCTTATCAAAAAGGGAGGAGGATTAATTTTTTATGAGTTGCTTCAAACAGGTGAATTAACCTAAAAACCAGACTCTTTGTGGTACAGGTCTTGCCACCGTCTGTTCTGGCTGTTCGACCAAGGGAACAGGTGCTTTAACAATATTGAGAGACTGGGTGAGGTGATTTACATGACCTTGCAACTCCGTATCGTCTATCGTTTTGGCGTAGTCAATCAAATGCTGGGCATATTCCTGATTTTCCACCATATAAAGAACATCGACCACACGGCCAGTGACCCGTCTTAAACGCACATAAAATTGCGTAACAGCTGCAAAAACATCCGTATCGGTTGAATCCAAAATCATTTTTTTCTCCATCATATTCTGTTTTTCATCAATCTTGTTATCACTTCCAAAGTGCACGCCTTACCCCTAATCCTGCTCAGCCTATTATCCACCTTGAAAGAATCTGTCTTCATTGTATTGAATACTATGGTGATTTTAATGATCCAACAGCATAATCCATATTGGACAAAAGTCGATTTTTAGCCTGCCTCTTAACATCTGCACAATGAGTTCCTCATACTTTTATGCTATAACGCTATTTATTTGCGCTCTTTAGGAAAATTCCATGTCTGAAAAACTCTGCCCTGAAACATCTCCCTGGGGTTGGAAAGCCCTGATCATCACCTGTATTTTAAGTTTTATTTTTATGGTGGTTTTCTACCTTGCCATGAATAATGAAGCGGACTATATGCCAATGAACCAGAAGAAAGCAGCAGCCCAGGCTGAAATGTCACAGTCGTCCATGACCACCGAAACAGGCAATACTGAAACACATCAGCACCAGCACTAAAGTGTTATTGTTGCTCATGATGAATCCGTGTTAAACAGGGATTCATCATGATATTCGAGATGTTCAATGCTTCAGCAAAATCGTCAGGCACTGGTCGTTGAAGGTGGTGGAATGCGTGGTGCATTCACCAGCGGTGTTCTGGATGCATTTTTACAGCAACAATTTAATCCCTTTGACCTCTGTGTCGGTGTCTCCTCAGGTTCTACCAATGTTGCCAACTACCTCGCCGCACAACAGGGCCGCACCCTGCAAATCTATCTAGATCACTCACTTCGCCCTGAATTTATCCATTATGGCCGCTTTTTTAAAGGTGGCGACCTGCTCGACTTAAAATGGATGTGGGATGTCGTTGAACAGGAACATCCGCTCAATCAGGCACATTTATTTGCCAATCATCCAGAGTTTTATATGGTGCTCACCCATGCCATTTCAGGTGAGGCAACCTATATCAAGGCCTCTAAGGACAATATCCTCGATGGATTGAGGGCATCCAGTTCCATTCCTGTGCTGACCCGACAGGCAGTTGACATATTTGGTGAACCCTACTTTGATGGTGGTGTAGCGGATGCATTGCCCGTGCACTGGGCAGCACAGCAGCATGAGGTTTGCAAACTGATGGTGCTACGGACACGCCCGCAAAATTATCACAAGGCCAGCAGCAAAGGTGACCAGCTCCTTGCCAGATACCTGTTTAAGCAGCAACGTGGTTTTGCTCAAAGCTTATTAACCAGAACACAACGCTATAACGATTCCATCGAATTTGTACGCTCACCAGCAGAGCAGAAAATTCTGGAGGTTTGCCCCCCTGATTTAAAAAACATGGCTGGGCGACTCTCCAAGAACAGAGCGAAAATACGTTATAGCTATGATGTGGGTCTGGAAACTGGATTAAAGACAATTGAGGACTGGTACAAGCTTTAATTCACCATAAACAATTCTGCGTTTTCACTTGGCAACCTAGGCTAAAAAGGCGCAGAATCTGGTTTTATTTTTTGTTTATTTTTGGAATTTGTTATGAGTAATCAGCCATCTCCACAAAAAGATTCAAGTGAAACCGTATTGGGATGGAAGTTTGTCATCATTGTGGGTGTACTCAGCACCATTTTCCTCACTTTTTTCTATTTGGCGATGAGCCAGGAACCTGACTATATGCCAGGTGCGCAACGTAAGGCACAGCAACAAAAACAACAGGCTCAAAACACTTCCCCCGCTTCAGAAGTGGTTGAACAATCCCATCAGCATCACGAATGATTGAATTGGGCTAGCATACCTAAAATTTGATACCAGAAATTATAGAGTTTAAGTTCAATCCATTAATCTATAACATTTATTGTATAAGTGGCATCATCATTTCAATATGCGGAATGCCACATTCATCATACGGATCGCCTTGTGTGACAAAACCAAGTTTTTCATAAAATGAAATGGCATGAACCTGTGATGACAGTTTAAGGAATGGATAGTGTTGCTGTTGTGCATGCTCAATAATTTCCAACATGATCAACCGTCCAATGCCCTGCCCACGATATTTTTGGATGACCGCCACACGCCCAACACTGTTGTCTTGCAATAGACGCGCTGTGGCTATAGGTTGATCATGATCATACACCACAAAATGCTTTGAAATGGCATCCTGATCATCCCACTCATCCTGTTCAGGAATATTTTGTTCAACAATAAACACCAATTCCCGAATCAGTCTGGCATCCTGCCGTAATTGATCCCAACGTCCATGTTTGACCTGATACATACAATCCCCAGACTCGATTAACATTTGCAGCCAATATTTTCGACTGGCATTTGATCCTGCAACAACAATTCCAGACTTTGTTTTTCAATGCCATACATGGCTTTTAAGGCCTGAATCTGCTGCATGATGTTTGGGTCAGGCTGTTGAATATCCTTGCGCTTGGTTGCCAGAATCATCTTGTTTTTGCTGGTATGTTCCAATGCCACAAATTCAAATACCTTAGTTTCATAACCGTATGCCTTGAGCAATAAGGCTCGTAGGGTATCGGTCAGCATTTCTGCCTGCTGGCCTGCATGAATCCCAAACTGGAGCATAGGTTGTAATACGTCTGGGCTCTTGAGTTGTGGCCTTAATTCTTTATGGCAACACGGCGCACACATAATCATGGAAGCATTGAGACGAATCCCAGTATGAATGGCAAAGTCAGTTGCGATATCACAGGCATGCAGGGCAATCATCACATCCAAGTCACTCGAACGAGGTTCTCGTCTTGCGCTCGGATGAAGCGATGCTTCATTTAATCCTCGCTCATCAGGTTGATAACTGCGTACATCACCCTCAAAAAAATCGAGATGATGAAATCCGACCTGATCAGCCACATTTTGGCAGAACTCCACCAGATTTGAACGTAGTTCAACGCCAGTAATCAATGGTATTTTATGTTGCGCCTGCAAGTAATCATACAAGGCAAAGGTTAAATAGCCCTTGCCTGAACCAAAATCGACAATGTTCAACTCTTGCTGTGAGGCATCAATCTGTTCATAGGCACTGGAAAAGATTTCAATGAACTTATTAATCTGTTTCCATTTACGCGCCATACTTGGAATGATCTGCCCTTTTTCATCGGTAATGCCTAGATGTTTCAGGAATGGGCTGTGTTGTTGTACATAACGCTGCTTTTCACGGTTATGCTGATGTTGTTCCACTTTTATTGCAGAAGCCTGTTTTTTCTGGATATTGAGCATGGCTTTCTTTTTATTTTTCTTCAGTTGAATATCCTGATTGAGTGTAAATAAATTTGCCTGTTTAGACAGGTTCAATAGCTCAGCAATTTTCTCCAGCCCCTCATCCATTACATAGTTTTTGGTGATGTCCTGAGTGGTGTGGTGATACAGGCAAGTCAAGGTTGGCTGTCCCTGCAACTCAATCATGCGAAAAGTCATCTTTTCCAGATCTGCCAGTTCACCCTTGTACTGACTAAGAATCAGCCGTTCAAAGCTTTTATTTTCAATAGATTGCTGGATATCCAAGAAAAACTGCTGTTCCTGTTCAAAAGAAAATTTCGGCGCAAACATAGTGAAAACCTGACAAATGGAAACTAAATTTTAAAGCGTCTTACTTTAAAAGGGAAATTGCATTACGATACATTTGTATTTTTATTCAGATGAGCTGTGAATGGCTTCAACCTCCCCACTCGATTATGATCCCCAGGAAGAACTGATCAATGCCTATAGTCATGGCTTGGGTGCCGTACTGGCATTGATTGCTACCATTTTTCTGATTGTGAAAGGCTATGGTTTACCTTTGGGACAATGGATCAGCTTATGGGTCTATGGTCTGAGTCTGGTGTTATTGCTCAGCAGTTCCATGTTGTATCACTTTGCCCAAGACGAACGTAAACGTTATTGGTATAAAAAGCTCGATCATACTGCCATTTATTATTTAATTGCAGGGACTTACACGCCTTTTCTCAGCATTGCCATTCCAACGGCAAAGGCACACGACCTACTGATTGCCCTCTGGGTCATTGCATTGATTGGAACACTGTTTAAGCTGGTGTTTATTCACCGTTTCCAGAAAGTGTCTCTTGCGGCCTATCTGGTGATGGGCTGGTTGGCGGTTTTGGTCATGGACGATATGCAACGTTATCTTGCGAAAGGCGCAATACAACTGTTAGTCGCAGGCGGACTCGCCTATACGGTCGGCACATTGTTTTATGCCTTAAAAAAGGTAAGATATACCCACGCAATTTGGCATGTTTTTGTGCTATTAGGGGCAGGTTTACACTTTTTAGCGATCTATTGCTATGTATTATAAATCCATGCATCGCAGGCAGCTTGCTGGGTAAATTCCGCATTCAAAAGAAATTTTCAGGAAAGGTTTTACTGTTTCCTGAATAAATCACATTAAGGTTCTGTATGTCGTCAAACGCTACGACTGTCACCACTGAAGTGGCCAGTAATTCAAAGGTACGGGTATTATTTGCCAGTCTGGTGGGTACTACGATTGAGTTTTTCGACTTTTATATCTACGCCACAGCGGCAGTCCTGATTTTCCCCCATTTATTTTTTCCTGAGAGCAGTGATGGTGCTGCGGTACTCAAATCACTGGCAACCTTTGCCATCGCCTTTATTGCCCGCCCAATTGGTGCGGCGATTTTTGGACATCTGGGTGATCGAATTGGACGTAAAGCCACACTGGTTGCCGCCCTACTCACCATGGGAATTTCCACTGTCTGTATCGGGCTGCTTCCGACATATGCCCAGATTGGCATTATTGCCCCATTGCTACTCGCCTTATGCCGTTTAGGACAAGGTTTAGGCTTGGGTGGTGAATGGAGTGGCGCGGTTTTACTTGCCACTGAAAATGCTCCAGAGGGTAAACGTGCATGGTATGGCATGTTCCCACAACTTGGCGCACCGATTGGCTTTATTCTGGCAACAGGTTCATTCCTCCTGCTGAATGCCTTTATGTCTGAACAGGCCTTTATGACATGGGGCTGGCGGATTCCATTTATCTCCAGTGCAATTCTGGTGTTGGTCGGTTTGTATATCCGTTTAAAACTGCATGAAACTCCTGCTTTCCAGAAAGTGTTGAATAAGCAGAAAGAGGTCAATGTCCCTTTCAAGGAAGTTATGACCAAGCATTTCCCGATGTTGGTATTGGGCACCATTGCCGCAATCTGTACCTTTGTGGTGTTCTATCTCACTACCGTGTTCGCGTTGAACTGGGGAACCTCCAAGCTGGGTTATGCGCGCGGTGATTTTCTTGGCTTGCAGTTGATTGCCACGCTATGCTTTGCAGCATTTATTCCACTGTCTGCGATTTTTGCAGAGAAGTTTGGCCGCAAAAATACCTCGATTGCTGTCTGCGTACTTTCAGCACTGTTCGGATTATGCTTTGCACCACTACTAGGTTCAGGCAACCCAATACTGGTGTTCCTGTTCCTCTGTATTGGCCTTTCCATCATGGGACTGACTTATGGCCCAATTGGCACTGTACTTTCTGAAATTTTCCCAACCTCAGTACGCTACACAGGTTCAGCCTTGACATTCAATTTGGCAGGTATTTTCGGTGCGTCTTTTGCCCCTTATATCGCCACCAAACTGGCAGAAAACTATGGTCTGGGTGCCGTTGGTTTATATCTCAGTTTGGCATCCATTCTCTCTTTAATCGCATTTTTACTGATTCGTGAAACCAAGCATGATGATGTAAACAACCAGATTTAAATCTCATTTTCCAGATGATCCAAAAATAAAAAAACTGGATCATCTGGAATACCATTTATCGGGCAATACCCAAGCCCTCCCCGTTAAATAGATCGCAACATTTTCCAAAATATTTTTTATGGTAAAATTACCGCTTCCATTTTTTTAGACGATTGTGTTATGTACGCAGTGATTATCGTTGCCGTATTTTTGCTCAGCTTCTTATATACCTATTATCGCGGTAAAGAACGCTTAAAAGCCTCCAGACAATTATTTGATCATTCCACGTTTCTGGCACCCGTCAATATGTTTATGACTGGCTTCTCAAAGCTCCCAAACCAACCATTCTTTGATGTGGCACAGTTCCCAGAACTCAAGCCATTGCAGGATAACTGGCAGGTGATTCGTGAGGAAGCCATTCAACTCCAAAGCCAGATTAAGGCGGCGGAAAAAAATAATGATGCGGGTTTTAACACATTCTTTAAACGTGGCTGGAAACGTTTCTACTTAAAATGGTATCAGGACAGCCACCCATCGGCGCAGCAACTTTGTCCTAAAACAGTGGCATTACTGGAAAGTATTCCCTCTGTCAAAGCTGCCATGTTTACTGAGTTACCATCAGGAAGTTATTTAGGCAAACACCGCGACCCTTATGCAGGTTCAGTTCGTTATCATTTAGGTTTAGTCACACCAAATAGCGATGACTGCTTCATTGAGGTCGATCAGGAACGTTATAGCTGGAGAGATGGTGAAGCCACCGTTTTTGATGAAACCTATGTGCATTGGGCGCATAACCAGACTGATCAAACCCGTATTATCCTGTTCTGTGACATCGAACGTCCGATGAAATGGGGCTGGGCACAACGTTTCAACCACTGGTTTGGACGAAATGTCATGTCTGCGGCAAGCTCGCCAAATGATGATCAGGACAAAACTGGCTTTATCAATCGCATCTTTAAATACGGCTATGCGGTACACCATTATGGTCGTGGCTTAAAGCAACGTAACCGTCATCTATACTATGTATCTAAATGGCTGCTGTTTGGCATGATTATTGGACTCATCTTACTGCCAAGCTTTTTATAAAGGCTGGTCTCATATTTACTTATGCAACACTCAACCTTGAATCAGGATTTTCAACAGTAAAGATAAATTCCTTATCAAAGGTTGGGTAACAATGGTTGATTCCATTCAAAAATAATAAATTTTATAAATGGGCATCACCTCAATTCTCTTGCGGGGCTGCAAGCTAAATGAGGTGATGTCCTTGCTATTTTCATTATCTAAAAAGTTAGGATTTTCATCTGAAAGCGTAAAAGTAATTAATATAAGTGATATACAAACAGCGCATAATTCTATATATAAACCCGTGTTTCAAGACTCAAAAATACTCAGTATGAGTGATATACATCAAAATAATAATTCTATAATTTACAAATCCTTATAGTGCTATTTACCATAAAGGATGATGACATGAATAGATTTACCCACCATTTTTTCTCAAAAACAGTGGTGGCAACACTGATTGCCACTTCACTGTCTGCATGTCATCAGGATAACGATGATGATAGTCCAACTGTTATAGAACCAGTGAAAACCGTACAAACGCTCAGGGGTGAAATTACACTGGCGAAACCATCCACAGATACCCAGTTTAAGGTGTTCAGTGGAACAACCGAAGTTGCCAACAGTAAAAGCTTTAATAACGGCAATTTTTTAGTCGAGACCCTGCCTGTTACAGAACAACAATTAAAGCAGCTACGTATTGAAAGTAAGGCCTGTACTGACACATTAGTGGAACTCAGTTGTGCGATATTATCAACGTCCGTTACACCTAAGCAATTGAACAGCATCATTCAGGTTGATGTTCGTTCTACGCTGGTAGATCGTTTAGTCCAGCAAAAAAACCTGTCTTTGGCTGATGCGGAAAAACGGGTTTCGTATTATTTAATGCTACCTGAAGACTTAAGCTCACAGGACGGGGTTGATCCGAACCTGTTTAATGCAGCCCGTTTTGTCTCAGACCATCTCATCGAAGCCAATAAAGTAGGCATTGGCCTTGATGCCCAAATCAATAAAACGGTTGATCAAATCGCGGCTGATGCCACTTTACAGCACCCATATAAACCGCTACTTGGACTAAATCCTTTGGTGAAAGGCATTGGTATCGAGTTGGCAAAAGGTGCTGTTGGTGCGATTGGTGGCGAGCTTATGGGTAAAGCCCTCAGTTTTATGGGGCTGGGAAGTGATTTTGAGGCATCGGAACGCCATAATGAAATCATGGCACAATTGGGTCAGGTGAACCAGAAACTGGATGTGATGAGTAACCAGATCAACCAGATTCAAAGTGGCGTTCAGGAAACTTTACGACAAATCGAAAAAATTGATGTGAAGCTGGAAAGTGCTGCCCAACAGCAACGTATTCAGCAATTACTGACTCAAACCACTGCATTATCAGAATATGTGGAACAGGTTAAAATTATTCTGTTTGATTTACAAAATGCACATCAATTGCCATCTTCGTTACAACCCAATGAGCGTAAACGACTGAAAACTGCCATTGAAAACCTGATGACCAAGCGTACCCTCGTCTCTTCTACCTTGAATGGAACTGTGGGTAATGCATCGATGATTGAAAACCTGATCAATGTGCAATTTCCACAAAGTTCAGATCTCAATAAAACCGTGTTCTTTGGTCCAAAAGTGATTACCGCCATTCAAAATCATGTTCAATATTATGATGATATCAATACAATGGCATATTATCTCTTTATGGAATATTACAATGCGCTGGATCAGGAAAATAATATCCCCGCACAGGATTGTCCAGATACGCTGTCCTCATCCGTGACCTATAAACGTCAGTGTGTTTTATTTCATGAACTGAAAACAGCCCGTAATAACTATCTGGCACTTGCACCACAGGCTGAATTGCCAGTATCGAGTATGTTTATCAATGTCTATCAAGCCTATCGCAAGGATATTTTGCCTTATGTCATCTATCCAGTCGGTGACTTTAACTACATTCAATTTAATAATAATACAGGAACAACACAAGCCGTACTCAGCAGATTGACCGAGAACCTCAGCCTACCCTCCACGACTCGTAATGAAGTATTGGGTTTAACCAACTGGATGTATATGGAAAATTCGATATGGAATGGATTATTTGGTAGTCCTGCTTTTAATAAAGGTACAGTAAAAGATGTTGCTGTGGCGAATGGTGCACCTGCATCCGCATTTGTCACAGCGACTGGTGATTATGCGGTTTGGGTGAATGATCCAAGTGGTCAAACTCGCTGGTCACGTCGTTTAACCACGACCAATGCAGTAGAAAATAACTTTGATAATGCCAAGTTTGTAGTTTTAGGACAGCTTAAAAATATCAGTGAAGTGGAAAAATACATGGGTAAAGTGATTGCCAATCGCTTTAAATAATCTGAACCAACCTTTAAGAACAGGAAACAATAAACTGTTTTACTCGCTCCAATAAAATGACCGTAATATGATAATTAAGTCCTATTGCGGTTTTTTATTGAATCTTTTATGGCGTGTATCGCTATCACTCAAATAAGTGATTTTAACTATAAATATAGGCCTCTGATCATAAAAGTATCGTATATAAAACATATGAATCACTTATTTAAGTGATGGTCAATTTATATGGCTGTTCTCTATACTACAGCATAGATTGAAAATCATAGAACAGAAGACAATGTCGCATTTAGAACTGATTTTACCAACACCTGTATTGGTGCTTGAAGATGATCCTGTTATGCAGCGCAGATTGTCCTACTTGCTATTGTCTGTTGGTTATTCACTGGATAGCGTCTTTTTTAGTACCACCATTGCAGATGCCAAAGTGTTGTTTGGACAGCATGAGATTGGTTTTTGTATTGTTGATTTAGGCTTGCCTGATGGACATGGTCGGGAACTGATTCAACATGTGCGTTATCATGATACTGAGATTCCCATTCTTGTCATTTCTGCATGGAATACGCAATCCGATATTTTGTTGGCAATTCAGGCAGGTGCAACAGGTTATCTGCTTAAGGAACGTGATGACTTTGAACTGACCCTATTATTACGCAGTATCTTCAAGGGTGGTTCTCCGATTGACCCGTTTGTTGCACAGCAGATTTTATCGCAAATCAAGTTGACACCATCAGACCAAGATCCCTTGTCAGAACAGGAACTGTTACTCTCTAGCCGAGAACTGGAAATTCTGGAATGGGTGGCAAAGGGACTGACCAATAAAGCCATTGCCAAGCAGATTAACTTGTCTCCTCATACAGTAAATTCCCACATTCAACATATTTATCGGAAACTTGCCGTATGTACCCGAACCGAGGCAATAGATACCGCTCGCTCTTTAAGGCTGCTTTAGCGTTTTGCTGTGCTGTTATTATCCTGTTCAGTGGTTTAACTGTTAGCTCTTATGCTTCAACAGGATGTACTGCCGAAATTCGACATATTCAGGTTGTCCAAGCCACAAGTGAACCCTCGCAAGTTCCACAAAAAGGCTGGCAAAAAGTTCAGTTACCTGACCATTGGCAGAAACGCTGGAAAAATTATGATGGTCATGTCTGGTATCGCATCAGTTGGGATTATCTTTGTCCGACCAGTCAACGTAGCTCGATTGCCCTAGCTGTTCATTCCATCAATATGGCAGGGCAAGTTTATCTGAACCAGCAACTCATCTGGCAAGACCAGTCACTGCAAGAACCCCTGTCCCGTAGCTGGAATATGCCCCGTTACTGGGTTTTTCCTGCCGCCGCTTTACATCAAGGACAGAATACAATTTTAATTCGGGTGACAGGTATCGCAGCACAGTCACCTGGCTTGGGGAAAATTTATCTAGGTCAACCTGACTTGGCTTTCCAGCACTATCAACAACAATGGTGGTATCAACGCTTTTCTCATTTGGTTCGGCTGATTTGTTCCATTACACTGGGTATTTTATGCTTTTCCATCTGGATATTACGGCGGCAGGAAACAGCCTTTGGCTGGTTTGCCCTTGCCTGTGCGTTTTGGTCAATATTTACCTATTATCTGCTTAGTACTGACCCTGCCCCTTTTATTCATACCTTTGATGTGGCTCGGGCAAACATCATGTTTTTGCTGTGCTATGTGGTGTGCTTTATTATTTACACATGGCGTTTTTCAGGTAAGACCTACCCTAAACTTGAAAAGTTTATCTGGCTCAGTGTGGTTATTTTTGCTGTGCTGGTGCTGGTCTTGCCAGTCCAGCAACAGGATTGGATATTAAAAATTGTCCTGATCTACACCATATTGGGTTTTATCCTAAACTGCCTAATTTATCCCTATATTGTTTATCACTCCAAACAAATCGAGCAATATTTACTCGCATTATGCTTGGTCCTATATTTACTACTGGGGTTATATAATCTAATTTTATTCTTAAAACACAGTGAAATAAATTATTTTACCGTCATTTATACCACACCCGTTACTGTCATCTTTATTTCCGTTACACTGGCCATGCGTCTAGTGCGCAATATGAAGCTGATTGAAGCATTCAATGAAACACTTGAACAAAAAGTCATAACGGTCAAGGCTGAACTCAATGATTCCCTCAGTACCCAGCATCAGCTTGAATTGACCAATATCAAACTACAGGAACGAATCAATCTTGCCCATGATCTACATGACAGTTTGGGAGGTGCATTGGTGCGTTCCATCGCCATGATCGATCAAAGCCACAGTAACCTTAGCAATCAACAATTTGTATCTATTTTAAAATTATTACGTGATGATTTAAGGCAGGTGATTGATCATGGTTCAAGTAATGGGGTTAAGGTTCCTGAATCCCCTGTTTTATGGGGTGCACCTATACGCCATCGTTTTGATCAGTTATTTGAGGAATTAGACATTCATTCTGAATGGTATTTTCCTGAACAATGGGAATTCCAGCCCACGCCATTAGAATGCCTCACTCTTTTAAGAATTGCCGAAGAGGCACTCACCAATATTATTAAGCACAGTCAGGCAAAAAATGTAGCCATCAAATTATGCTTTTTGGGACAACAACTGATTCTAAAAATTGAGGATGATGGAATTGGCTTTGATGTTGATGCGGTTAAACAGTCAGGAATAAGTATTGGTATGCAAAGTATGCACATGAGAATGGAACAATTGAATGGTCAGTTTAGCATCCACTCTCAATCAGGATACACCTGTTTATCTGTCTGTGTGAGCAGAATTATTTAAAGGGAAGAAACATAGCTTTATATTTCTTCCCTAATCAAGCTTACTGTGCAGGTGTTGCACTGGCAGTTTGCGCCGCCATATCTGCCGCCTGAACCGCAGCCTCACCAATCAGGGCAATCTTGGCTTTTTCCTGACTTTTTGCCGAAAGTGCTGGATTTGATGCCACGATACGGTTGATATTGGCAGAGTTTGCAGGCGCAATCGCCGCAGTTTGTAAAACGATTGGACGATTGCCTGTATCACCCAAGGTATAACGAATTCCTGTGCGCGGGCTGATAATGGTGGTGACATCACGCTTTACCTGTGCCTCTGCGGTGGTGTTGCCCTGTGCAGCAAGTACCTTGTCCACAGTGGTTGTTTGTGGTGCGTCTTCCGCAACTGCAAAACCAGAGACTGCCGCACTTGCCAAAATCAAAAGTTGTAATGTTTTTTTCATTGCTTTCCCGCTTTTAATACACATTCAATCAAGAATAATAATCCCAATAATCTAACTATAAAGCCAGCTGTGACTCAAGTTACTTCTCGTAAAAAAAGCAAGACTTGAGTCCTGCTTTTCATCACAACTAAAAATCAGCCTAAAACTAGATTTTACCGTGACATTGCTTATATTTTAAGCCAGAACCACATGGACATGGTGCGTTACGGCTTTCTGGAACTGCGAACTGGGCATTTGCCAATGAACGGTCTGGTTCTTCAGAAATGGTCACTTCACCTGTTAGGCCATCAACATCATCATGTTCAAAAGAAAGACGCATTGATTCGGCCTGACGCTGCTGTTGAGCCTCTAACTCAGCCAGTTCTTCAGCGGTCGGAACATGGACACGGGATAAATCCGTCACCACGTCAGACTTGATAATACCTAGCATATTCACAAACAGGTTGAATGCCTCTTTCTTATATTCCTGCTCAGGATTTTTCTGTGCATAGCCACGTAAATGGATACCCTGACGCAAGTAGTCCATCGCTGCCAAGTGGTCTTTCCAGTGACGATCCAGTGAGTTCAACATAAAGTGACGCTCAAGCATCACCGCCGACTCATCCCCCATCTGTTCACGACGCTGACGATAACGCTTAATTACCTCATCAGAGATACGCTCAATCAGTCCCTCTTCATCCAGACGACGGTCTTGGTCAAGCCATTGCTGTACAGGAAGCTCAATGCCTAAATCGGTACGCAGGGCATTTTCCAAGCCAGCTATGTCCCACTGGTCATGAATCGACTCTGGTGGAATAAAGTTCGCAATCAGGCCTTTCACCACTTCATGGTGCATTTCCTCAATGTAGGCCTGTAGCGTGCTTTCCGCCAGAACCTCATCACGCTGCGAATAAATAATCTTACGCTGCTCGTTATTGACATCATCATACTTCAACAGATTCTTACGAATATCGAAGTTACGTGCCTCAACCTTGCGCTGTGCATTTTCAATTGAACGGCTCACCATCTTGTGCTCAATGGCTTCATTTTCCTGCAAGCCCATTGCACGCATCATGGCAACCACACGGTCACCCGCAAAGATACGCATCAGGTCATCTTCAAGCGACAGATAGAAACGCGAAACACCAGGGTCACCCTGACGGCCCGCACGACCACGCAGCTGGTTATCAATACGGCGTGATTCATGGCGTTCAGAACCGATGATGTGCAGACCACCCGATGCCAGAACATCTTCATGGTCTTTTTCCCACTGTGCCTGCAAACGTGCTTCATCTTCAGGGGTTGGGTTTTCAATTTTCGCCAGCTTGGCTTTCCAGTTACCGCCGAGCAAGATATCCGTACCACGACCCGCCATGTTGGTGGCAATGGTCACCGCATTTGGACTACCCGCCTGTGCAATAATATCCGCCTCGCGCTCATGCTGTTTGGCGTTCAATACTTCATGGTGAATCCCAGCCTGCAACAGTTTGGCAGACAGGATTTCACTGGCCTCAATGGTGGCTGTACCAATCAGGATTGGCGCAACACCCTGCTGACGGATATTGGTGATTTCCTCGATAATGGCACTGTATTTGCCATTACGGTTTAAATAAATCAGGTCATTATGGTCCTGGCGCACCATTGGACGGTGCGTTGGAATAATCACCACATCCAGACCATAGATTTCCTTCATTTCCGCTGCTTCAGTATCGGCAGTACCCGTCATCCCTGAAAGCTTTTTATACAGACGGAAATAGTTCTGGAATGTTGTGGTTGCAAGCGTCTGGTTCTCAGGTTGAATTTCCATGTTCTCTTTGGCTTCAACCGCCTGATGCAGGCCTTCCGACCAACGACGGCCAGGCATGGTACGACCCGTGCTCTCATCCACAATGATGACTTCTTCTTTTTGTGACTGTGGATTAATGCCAATGATGTAATGCACGTTCTTTTGATAGAGGTAATGTGCACGGATTGCGGCAGTCACATGGTGAACCAGATTCAGGTTTGCTGCTGAATACAGGCTTTCACCTTCAGCCAGCAGCCCCATGCGAATCAGTTCCTGTTCAACGGTTTCATAACCGATTTCAGTCATTTCAACTGAACGCTGTTTTTCATCGACCCAGAAATGTCCGCCATCAGCCACTTTTTCTTCTTTCTGTGGACGTAGTTGCGGAGGAATACTGTTGATCAACTGATAGAGATGGGAAGAATCTTCACTCTGTCCTGAAATGATCAATGGCGTACGCGCCTCATCAATCAGGATTGAATCCACTTCGTCAATGATGGCATAGCTGAGACCACGTTGTTTTTTCTCTTGCAGAGAAAACACCATGTTGTCACGAAGATAGTCGAAACCAAATTCGTTGTTGGTTCCGTAGGTAATGTCTGAATTATAGGCCTGTGCCTTTTCGGCAGGCATTTGCATGGAGTAAATTACCCCAATGCTTAAACCTAAAAACTCAAATAAAGGACGGTTTAACTCGGCATCACGTTGTGCCAGATAGTCGTTCACGGTAATGACGTGAACACCCTGACCACTCAAGGCATTAAGGTAACAGGCCAGTGTACCCATCAGGGTTTTACCCTCACCCGTACGCATCTCGGCAATCTTACCTTCATGCAGGGTGATACCACCAATCAACTGCACATCATAATGGCGCATACCCATGACACGCTTTGCTGCCTCACGGCACACCGCAAAGGCTTCAGGCAATAATTTATCTAAACTTTCACCGTTCTGAAAACGTTGTTTGAATTCTGGAGTTTTTGCAGAGAGGTCTGCATCGCCAAGAGCAGATATCGTCGGTTCCAGCGCATTGATTTGTTCAACAATTTTGCGCATGCGTTTGAGTTCACGCTCATTTTTAGTACCGAAGATACCTCCGATCAGACTTGCCAACATGAATAAACTCTCTAATCCTGTTTGTTATAAGGTTTGTCGCAAAGATCAACAAACCCTAGGTCGGTTAATTTTTTCTTGGTTGTTATTATGGAGTCAGAAATAAGAACTACAAGTGCTTTGCATCCAAACAGGTAAAAAAATCTGCGAGGCGATTCTGACATGCATAACCAAAGAGCGTTAATGTAGCAAATTTGCATTTAAGTTACATCGATTTGCATGTGAAATTCTGATCATTTTTTTATCATCAACACCTCACCTATATATAAAAAACTTATAATCAAATAAAAAAACAATGATTTGATTCATATATAAATTGGCGCATAGTAAGAAGACACAGCATCAGATAAGCAGAATGAGGAGACCAAGAATGAGCTTACGTTTAGGTGATATAGCCCCAAATTTCCAACAAGAATCAAGCGAGGGCCTTATTGATTTTTATGAGTTTCTAGGGGGTGGCTGGGGAATCCTGTTTTCACACCCCGCAGATTATACGCCTGTCTGCACCACTGAGCTTGGTTATACCGCCAAGCTAAAAGATGAGTTTGCAAAACGTGGCGTCAAGGCAATTGCACTGTCTGTGGATGATGTTGAATCACATAAGGGCTGGATTCAGGACATTAACGAGACCCAGAACACTACAGTGAATTTCCCGATTATTGCGGATAAAGACCGTAAGGTGTCTGAGCTTTATGGTTTTATCCACCCAAATGCCAGCGAAACCTTGACTGTACGTTCACTGGTGATTATTGATCCGAACAAGAAAGTTCGTCTGATCATCACCTATCCTGCCTCAACAGGCCGCAACTTTAATGAAGTGTTGCGTGTGGTGGATTCACTACAACTGACTGACAAGCATAAAGTGGCGACACCTGCCAACTGGCAACAGGGTGAAGATGTGGTGATTGTGCCATCACTGAAAGATGAAGAGGAAATCAAGCAGCGCTTTCCTAAAGGTTATACAGCAGTGAAACCTTATTTAAGACTGACACCACAGCCTGAGCAAGATTGAAGCCGATTAAAGGCTTCAAGCGAAGCGCAAGACAAACGAAGCGCGTAACAATAAAGAATTTCCCCCTAAATTCAATGCAATTTAGGGGATTTTTAATCTTGGTATTTTTGAATCAATACGCTATAAGAATAATTCGACTCGAAACATAATAAAAAATCACCATGATCTATAATATCCATCACCTGCATTGCGGCAGCTTCTGCCCCGTTTGCGCCCCATTGTTTGGACAAAAAGGCTGGAAAGCCCATTTGGTCTGCCACTGTCTATTGATCGAGACTGATCGGGGTCTGGTTCTGATTGACACAGGTTTGGGCTTGCAGGATTATCTACATACTGAACAGCGCTTGGGCAAGCTGCTCAGCCGATTTGGACAGTTTGAATCCAACCTGAAACTCAGTGCCATCCAGCAGATCCAGCAACTTGGCTTTAGCCCCAACGATGTGAAATACATCTTTGTAACCCATCTTGATTTCGATCATGCTGGCGGTATTTCAGACTTTCCAAATGCCACTGTGCATGTATTGGCCTCTGAATTTAATGCCACCCAATCCCTTTCCGCCAAAGGAAAACTTCGCTATAAAACCGAACAGTTTAAACAGCACCGACACTGGAACTTTGCAGAACAGACTGATGGTGAGGCATGGTTTAACCTGCAAAAGGTCAAAGGCCTTCCCCTGTTTCAGGATGAAATTCTGATGGTTCCCCTCATCGGTCATACGCTTGGACATAGTGCGATTGCGGTCAAGAAACAGGATGGCTGGATTTTATTCTGTGGAGATGCCTATTTCTCACATCTCGAACTCAATCCTAAAAACAGGTTAAAGGCATTAGATTTAACAGAACGATTACTGGCTGAGGACAACCAGCAACGTTTACACAACCTGAAGCAATTACAATATCTGGCTCAACATGAACCGAGCATTGAGTTAATTTGTGCGCATGATCCAGTTGAATTCAATCGTTACCAATAATATGCACAAGACACTGATTACTGTTATTTTCATATCATCCCTAAGCTTGGGTGGTTGTATGAAACACTCAAGTCTGGAGGAGCATCAAAGGCCCCAGCATTGGGGAGTACTGATTTCAGATACACATAATTTTTACCAGATCAGTCCTGATGTTTTTCGCAGTGAACAACCCAGCAACCAGTTAATCCCTTTCCTGAAAAAACATCAAATTGGCACTGTCATCAACCTGCGCGCAAGAAATGAAGATGCCAAGGTTTTAAGGGATCAGCCATTTAATCTGGTGCATATTCCCATCAATACATGGTCGATTGATCGGAATGACTTGCTTGAAGCCATGCAGACCATTCAAACGGCGAAGCAACACAATCAGAAAGTTCTCGTACATTGTTATCATGGTTCTGACCGCACAGGTGCGACCATTGCCATGTATCGTATTATTTTCGAGAACTGGTCAATTGAGGATGCCGTTAAAGAGATGAAACAAGGCGGATATGGATTCCATATCATCTGGAAGAACATTGACCAGCTTTTTAGTCCTGAAAATGTAAAATGGATTCAACAGCAGTTGTTGAATCCATCCAAATAAAGAACCTGTGTAAATAATGCAATCACGATTGCACTTTACTAACGTTGATCTAGTGGAACCCAGTCAATCACCCAGGCGGACTTCATGCCCAGGCTCTCATCTGAGGTAATTTTCTTACGTGCCGCATCAGCAGCGTCCCGATCTTTGGATGGCCCCACCATAATCCGAATTCCCTTGGAGGTTGGGCTGGTGGTGACTTTATAACCTTTGGCGCGTAACTTGGACACCACTGTATCGGCATTGGCCTGGTTTGCAGCAAGCGCCACCTGTACCATCCAGTTTTTGTCACCATTTTCCATAAGCTGACGGGCTTTTTCAGCCTCAGCCTTTTTCTTGGCATCTTCCTCAGTTTTACGTTTCTTTTCTTCAGCCGCTGCTTTCTTTTCAGCCTCAGCCTTGCGCTTGTCTTCCTCAGCTTTTTTATCCGCTTCAACCTTGCGTTTTTCTTCAGCCGCTTTCCTCTCTGCTTCAGCTTTACGTTTATCTTCAGCTACTTTCTTGGCATCTTCCTCAGCTTTACGTTTCTTTTCTTCGACCACTTTCTTGTCGGCCTCAGCCTTACGCTTATCTTCCTCAGCTTTCTTATCCGCTTCCGCCTTACGCTTGTCTTCAGCTAGCTGCTTTTCAGCGTCAGTTTTCTGCTGCTCTACCTTTTGCTGTTCGGCTTTCTTCTTTTCTTCCAGCTTACGTTTTTCTTCAGCAAGTCGTTGAGCCTTAGCCTGATCGTCCTCAACCAGTTCTGGTGGAATATTATCTGAACTTTCCTGCGCCGCGGTTCTACGGGCATTGATTGCAGCGTACTCTTCAGCGGCTTTACGTGCAGCCGCAGCCTCAGCCTCCTGCTGCATTTTCAGGAACTCGGCAGCACGGGCCTCCTGTTCAGCAACCGCCTTTTCACGCGCACGTTTCTGTTCATCCAGCAAACGTTTTTCAGTTTCAACATCCACAGCCAGAGGCTGCAAGGAGACCATCTCCCCCTCCTGTTCTGGCTGGGCTGTTTTAGGCTGGGTTTCGGTTTTGGGAATAGGGTGAGTAACTGTAGCCTGTGTCTTATCCTGCTCTATTTCTTCATTACCCTTGAGAAGTAATGCTGCCAACAAAACACCTCCCCCAAGTAGAACAACACCACCCATCCAGCGTTGCTTGTTATTCATTGACATTGTTCTAAATACTCCCAGATCGCTTCCAAGGTATGAAACGAACCACAGACTAAAATCAGCTGATTGTTATTACATTGTTTCAGCACAGATTGAAACGCTTGCTGGATACTGCCAAACTCATGTACCTGCTGGCCCTGCAATGCCTCGTGCAACTGTTGCATTGCTGCGGCCCTCGGCACATCTAAAGTAGCAATAAACCAATCTTTTACTGTTGTTTTTAGTAAATCGGTGACAGACGCGATGTCCTTATCTGCCAGCATCGAAAATACTGCGACAACTTCTGTGTACTGTTTATTGTATTTTAAGAATTTTCGCAACTGATTCAATAAAAATTCGACACCATGTGGGTTATGTCCCGCATCAAAAATAACGGTTTTATCCTGTATCTGACGAATTTCAAAACGCCCCTGCAAACGTGCCTGCTGAATACCTGTTGCAATGGCCTGCTGTGAAATTTCAATCCCACTCACCAGTACCGCGGCCACGGCAGTGGAGATGTTGTCCAAGGCCAACTGCCCCACAGGAAGCTTTAAGGTTGTGCCAGATGATGCAAATGACCAGCCCTGTCCATCATCATTCAGTTGATAGAAATAATCCCGATTCAGTGTATATAAGCTGGCGCTTGTTTCATCCACCTTATCCTGAATGGCCTGCGGCAGTTGCTGTTGCCCTGCAAAAACAACGGGAATGTCTGGACGGATAATACCTGCCTTTTCAAAGGCAATTTTTTCAATGGTATCACCCAGCCAGTCCACATGGTCCAGGCCAATATTGGTAATCACCGCTATATCAGGGTCAATCACGTTGACCACATCAAGGCGACCACCCAGCCCAACCTCAAGCACCCAGACATCACATTGCTGCTGCTTAAAAATAACAAAGGCCGCCAATGTGGTGGCTTCAAAGAAAGAAAGACTTAGACCACATTCACGACGCGCCTGATCAACACACACAAAGGCATCAACCAAACGCTGGTCATCCACCTCATGACCAGCCAGCTTTACCCGTTCATTAAAGCGATAGATATGGGGTGACTGATATAGCCCAACCTTGTAGCCCTGTGCATTTAGAATCGCCGCCAATGTGGTTGTGGTTGAGCCTTTACCATTGGTGCCCGCAACTGTAAACACCCTGGCTTTTGGCTGCATCACGCCCAGCCTTTCAGCAACGGGAATCACTCGCTCCAGCCCTAAATCAATGCCTGTAACATGAACATGGCCCCAATAATCGAGCCATGTTGTGAGTGTATCTGTTGAATGGGGAGCGTCTAGTTTCAAGGTAAGTTCATCAGTTTAGCCACTAGTCTATATACAGTATCACGTAACGCATGACGATGAACAATCTGATCGACTACACCATGATCAAGCAGATATTCCGCACGCTGGAATGGCTCCTCCAGTTTTTCACGTACGGTTTGCTCAATCACCCGCTTACCTGCGAAACCAATCATGGCTTTCGGTTCAGCCAGATGAACATCCCCCAGCATTGCCAGGGAGGCAGTTACACCCCCATAAACTGGATGGGTCAACACCACCAGATAAGGCACGCGTGCCTCCTTCATTTTCTGGATTGCCGCAGAGGTACGTGCCATTTGCATCAGGGACAGCATGCCCTCCTGCATACGTGCGCCACCTGAAGCAGCAAAACACACCAAAGGCTGGTGTAGCTGGATTGCCCGTTCAGCTGCCTGTACAAAGCGGTCACCGACCACAGTACCCATTGAACCGCCCATGAAGTCAAACTCAAAGGCACATGCCACCAAATCCAGACCTTTGAGCGAGCCCTGCATCACCACCAGTGCTTCTGATTCACCTGTTTTATCCTGCGCCTCACGCATACGTTCTGGATAAGGCTTGCTATCCACAAACTTTAGCGGGTCTTTGGCACTAAATTCCTGACCAAGCTCTGAGTTGACCTGATCGAAGAACCAGGTCAGGCGGTCCCGCGCTTTCATACGCAAATGTTCATCGCATTGCGGACATACATAGGCGTTGAATGACATGGCTGTACGCGTCACCAAGGCATGACATTCAGGACATTCAATGGTTGGCTCGGTAAAAGTTGACTTAAAGGTCTGCTGTTCATCCGCAACCTGAATCCCTGGCACCTGACGTTCCGTCCAGGGTGTTGTGGGACTAAGCACTTTCCCTGTTGCTGATTCTGGACTCAATCGTTCTTGACTCATACTAACTCATCGAGCGCGGCTCGAAGCTCCTTCACTTTATTCACCGTCTGTTGCACAGCCTCATCCGCTGGCAATGTCGCAAAAGATTTAACGAAAGCACTTCCCACAATCACGGCATCGGCAACCTGTCCCATCGCTTTTGCAGACGCTGCGTCACTGATCCCAAAACCCACACCAACAGGTACAGTCGTCTTGGACTTGATTTTCGCAATACGCGCCGCTGCCTCAGAGGTGTCCAGTGTTGCCGCACCTGTCACGCCTTTAAGTGACACATAGTACACAAAGCCGCTGGCCTGATTGACCACATGCTGGATACGCTGGTCAGTTGAGGTTGGCGCAAGCAGGAAGATCTGGTCCATCTCGTTTCGCTTCAAGACTTCACCAAACTGCTTGGATTCCTCTGGTGGCAAATCCACCAGCAGTACGCCATCCACACCACAGTCTTTGGCATAGGCAACGAACTTTTCATAACCAATCACCTCAACAGGGTTTAAATATCCCATCAACACCACTGGTGTCGTTTGATCTGTCTCACGAAAGGCCTTGACCATATCCAGTGCGTCAAAGGTATTGGTTCCACCTGCCAGGGCACGCTCAGCAGCCAAGGCAATTACAGGGCCATCCGCCATTGGGTCTGAGAACGGCAGTCCCAACTCAATGACATCAACCCCCGCATCAACCATCTGATGCAGCAATGGAACAGTTACCTGTGGATGCGGGTCACCTGCCATAACATAAGAAACAAGCGCTTTACGTTGCTGAGATTTAAGCTGTTCAAAACGAGTGGCAAGACGTGACATAGGATTATGCTTTCCTTGATTTATATAAATTGAGGAGTTGTTTGTAGTCATACAGAAACACTGCATTGTAACGCTATTTTTTGCTCATTGAACAGGGTTTGGCGCGATTCAACAGCGAATGTTGCTACTTACAACAACCCACATACATTTATCTCTATTTTTGTTTTTTTCTCAATGATCAAAGCTTACTAATTTCTGTACATTACAATTTTAAAAACTGCTTCGGTGTGACACCTGTCCAGCGCTTAAACGCACGTCCAAAGGCACTTTGATCCGCATAGTTTAAACGCTCGGCAATTTCGGAAAATGACTTGCCCTGTTGCAGATAAAGCTTACTTTGCTCCAGACGGTATTGATCCAGAATATCCTGAAAGTTCAATTGATAGCTCTTGAGCTGACGCTGCAAGGTACGTTCCGAGCAGTGCAAACGCTTGGCGACATAACCCTGTAAAACTTCCTCTTGCTGCAACAGGCCCTGCTCAATATAGCTCTGGATTTTCTGCCGAAACTGTTGTTGCTGTGCCTCAAAAGAACTCATGCTATTTAATGATTGCTGTGCCTGAGTAGAGAGCACATGGTTCAACTGTTGGTCTGCCGCAATGCTTTTGGCCTGTAAAATCTGGTTGGAAAAACGAATGGCATATTGCCCAGCCTGAACCTGAATTGGACAGCCATAAAATTTTTCAAAATGATATAAAGCCATTTGCGGTGTATAACCAAACTGAATCATCTGCGGTGGCACCAGGGCATCCTGTACAATCGACTGTGCAATTTTAAAGATCAGTGCCAGATTCAGCTCATACATTTCCCGATAATCGCAATAGGATGCACTCCATACAATTTGAATGTACTGTGAGAATTGTTGTACGCTGAGTTGTTCCAGATTGGTTTGCTTAAACACCAGAGAATAATAGCGCTGCAAAAGCTGTAAAGCCTGCTCCAGATCCAGACTGGTTGATGCCAGATAACCCATCAGCCCCAAATCCTGCAAGTTGGCATGTTCAGCCAAAACCAGTGTGATCGGACGAGGGAAATACGCCTGTGCCGCCTGCAACAGCAATGCGTAACGCTCAACATCAAATTCCTGTTCATCTGGATTTTCCAAGCAGGCACGAAAGTCCTGCCACAGCTCAGGTGCCACAGCCTTAGACAAGTCAATGTGTTCCTGCTGTAGGACACGGTTCAACAACCGTAGATATCCAATGATAATTTTAACTGACATACGCCAATCTCATCCTGATCTGTCGTTATTTGTATAAAACTTGGCTGTAACTGTCAAAACATTTTACTGAACTTTTTTCATACTAAGTTCATGAAAAAGACAAGGAATAGCAAAAATGAACGCACATGTTTCCTATCAGGCTGATCCAATTGTAAGAACAAAACTAGACTTTCACCTCAATGAGGCTCCACGTTTCTGGTTTGGTGGTGATCCATTCCGTACCCGCATGTTTGATGCATTAAGCCTGACTTTCCCTGATGGAGAACGCTACTTCATTGAATGTGTACGTTTATTCCGTGACAAGATCAATGATCCTGAGCTACAGGAACGTGTGGCAGACTTTATTCGTCAGGAAGCCCAGCACGGCATTGCCCATGACAAGATGAACCAGATCATGAAAGAACAAGGCATGCCTGTGGATCAGTTCACCAACCGTTTGAAAAAAATATTTAGATTTGAATTGAAGAATCGCTCACCACAATACAATATTGCCATGACCGCAGCGGCTGAACATTTAACCGCCCTGATGGCAGACACATTCTACAGTAAGAAAGAAACATTGGCGGAAGCTGATCCTTTTGTTCGCGCGCTGTTCGCATGGCATGCGATTGAGGAAATGGAACACCGTGATGTGGCTTTTGATGTCATGCAACAGGTCGGTGAAGTACCAGAATTGACTCGTCGTTCTGCCCTCGTTATTACGACCGTGTTAATGTTTGGCTTCACACTTTACCGTACCGATGTCATGCTTAAGAGTGATGGTTTTAGCTTTAGGCAGCGTCTTGACATGGCACGCAAGGGCTTGCCATGGTTCTTTGGACGCAGAGGTATTTTGACTGCAAAAAGAGAACAGTATAGCGACTGGTTTAAAAAAGATTTTCATCCGAACCAACATCCGATTATTCGCCAATACGATGTCTGGATTGACACACTGGCCAAAACCAATGACCCAATCGCTGCGGGTGAGGCTTTTTGGCAAGCTGGTCTATAAATCTCCCATCATCCCTCTTTAAAAAGAGGGATTTTTTTACAGTAATTACCATTTGGCGTAATGCTGTTCCAATAGACCATATTGTTGATTCAATATGATCAGTTCAACATCCTCATGCTCAATTGTGCCACTGATTTTAGCCTGCCACTGATTAAACTGGCTACCAATTAAACGCAGGTTAATATTTTCAAAACGGCACCATGCTGTTTTTATGGTCAGTTTTAGTCGTCCATCCAAAGAACGGATGGACCAGAGTTTTTCATTCTGCTGTTCAAATAAAATATCGGTGAGTGGATATAAACGCCCATCCACCCACAATGCATTTTCATTACCAAAACTTTCATTGACACCTGATGCAAGGTTTAAACCTATTCGTCGACCATTTTCATCGCGGAACTGGCAGGAGAGCCAGAACCATGCTGTTTCAGGGCGTAGAAAGCCACAGGTATCATCCAGTGCAGCCAGACTTTGCGCATTAAAGTCAACTTTTTGCCGCTCTGGATTGATAAAGAAACCCTCGACAGCCAGAGTGGTTTGTTTCTGGGTATAAGTCCAGCCATTGATTCCTGTTGGCGTACATAGACTGAGTGCATCCACACCTGCACAGAAGATGCGGGCTTTCAGCCGCACCTCCCCATGTTTGGTCACCTGAATGTAACGCACACCATTGGCATGCTGCATATCGAATTGATAGGCAGATTTCTTAAAATAACTTTGGCTAAATAAAGGCTGTTCATCCAGATGGGTTTTCAACGCCAGTGGCTGGATCGCATTCCATTCAATCACCTTTCCTGAAAGATGGTCATAGACATAGAAGAAACCATGCCCCGCCCATGATAAATCGACAATCGCCACACCAATACTGTAGTGTTCATGCTGCAAGCCACAAAATCTAAATTTTTTATATTTAAGCTGCTTGCGCCAGCCTTTCAACATCTGCCCATAAGGGGTTTTATAGATATAATCGTCCAGATTGATCCGTGAGGGTATCTGGTCAAAACGCCCATAACGAGGCTGACCATTTTCCTGTATTAATTTCACCACATTTCCCCAAATAAATTATAGCGTTAAAGCTGTTCTGACCTGATTTTTACCATTCCGTTTGGCTTGGTACATCGCCTTATCTGCCTGTTCGAACAAGCCTCTATAATCAAAGCCACTAAAAGCCGTACTGCTCACTCCAAAACAGGCTTTGATAGAGAGTGGTTCATTTTGCTTAACTTCAATTGTCGTTTGCTCCAATGCCTTACGGCATGCCTCTGCCACCAATACTGCATTTTCAATTGAGGTAAATGGCAGCAGAATCACAAACTCCTCACCACCATAACGCCCAATCACATCACTGGCTCGCAGGTTTTTCCGCAATATATCCGCAACGTGCTTTAATACCAGATCACCCTGATGATGCCCATATTGATCATTAATGGTTTTAAAATTATCAATATCTACCATGATCAGTGAGGTTTCGCGATGGGTAATCTGTGCCTGCTGCATCTGTAAATCAATAATCTCATTAACCCCGCGACGATTAAGCAGGCTCGTTAATTCATCGGTACAACTGAGTTTTTCAATTTTTGAACTATACCTACGCCAACGCTCCACACTAATATCAAATAGCGTGATGGTAAATGCCGCATATAAGGTGGTATAAAACATGGTATAGATAATCTGGGCATTTTGAATATCCTTATGCAGCAAGGTATACGGTTTATAGGCAACCGCATAATCCAGATACCCAGTCACCGTAAGGCCAGCTAAAATATAGTATGCAAAGACATAAAAGGCCAGACCAAAATACACCACAAATCGGGGATATAATAATAATGCGGTAAAGGCAATCCCCATAAAGATAATGCCATTCAGGAGGTTCAGCAAACCTACCCCAATTGGCAGTCCCAACAATGAGAATGGATAATAAACAGATAAAAACATCACATAGTAAATGTGCAGGTCTGGCTTATTTTTAATAAAATAACCCAATAAAATAAAAAATGTATTTAATATAATGATGCCAGGAAACAGCCATTGAAACCGAATAAGTAATTCAGTATTTGCCAATGGGTGATACATGTATTTTATCTGGATAAAATAGATCACGACTGCGGTAAAACTGGCATACCACAGTATTGATTGGGATTTTTTGACTAAATCCCAGTCCAGAATAACTAGAAAAGCTTTGCTAATATATCTAGGTAAGGAATATTTCATCCCCCGTAATCCTATGTGATTACATCCATGTAAAAACCTAATGACCATATAATGTCATTAGGCATAAATTTACCTTAATCCTAGCATATAATTTTTTAGTTTTATAAGTCGACCATCGGAATGCCATCAATTTTAGCAACCGTCATCAGGTCCTTGTCGCCACGACCTGAAACTGTTGCAATAATGATCTGGTCTTTCGACATGGTTGGGGCAAGTTTGCTGACATAGGCCATCGCATGCGAACTTTCCAGTGCAGGAATAATCCCCTCAATCTTGGTGAGGTCACGGAAACCCTGTAATGCCTCATCATCATTGATTGGGACATATTGCACACGGTTCATGTCTTTCAGGAAGCTATGCTCAGGACCCACACCTGGATAGTCCAGACCTGCCGAAATACTATGGGTTTCAATGATCTGACCCTGTTCATCAGACATGAGGTAGGTACGGTTGCCATGCAGTACACCAACGTGACCTGCATTGAGTGGTGCAGAGTGCTTGCCTGTTTCAATCCCATAGCCCGCCGCTTCAACACCGTACATCTTCACATCCTGATCATTCAGGAATGGATAGAATAAGCCCATCGCATTTGAGCCACCGCCAACACAAGCCACCAAGGCATCAGGCAAGCGTCCTGCCTGCTCCTGAATCTGGCGGCGCGCTTCACGGCCAATAATCGACTGGAAATCACGAACCAACTGTGGATATGGGTGTGGACCTGCAACCGTACCAATTACATAATAAGTACTATCAACATTGGTCACCCAGTCACGCATCGCTTCGTTCATGGCATCTTTCAATGTTTTTGAACCACTTTGCACAGGCACAACAGTCGCCCCAAGCAAACGCATACGGTATACATTCATTGCCTGACGTTTTACGTCCTCAGCACCCATGTACACCACACATTCCATGCCCAAACGTGCTGCAATGGTTGCTGTCGCAACGCCATGCTGCCCTGCGCCTGTTTCTGCAATAATGCGCTTCTTACCTGACAGCTTTGCCAAGAGTGCCTGACCAATGGTGTTGTTGACCTTGTGTGAACCCGTATGGTTCAGGTCCTCACGCTTGAGGTAAATCTGCGCCCCCCCAAGATGCTGCGACCATCGTTCAGCATGATAAAGTGGACTAGGACGACCAACATAGAACGCAAGATCACGGTCAAACTCTGCCAGAAACTGTGCATCATTTTTCATACGACCATAAAGATTTTCTAGATCTTCAAGTGCAGCCATCAGCGTTTCTGATACAAAACGCCC
The DNA here is from genome assembly GCF_029845285.1 of Acinetobacter sp. GD03645. Lineage (NCBI taxonomy): Bacteria > Pseudomonadati > Pseudomonadota > Gammaproteobacteria > Moraxellales > Moraxellaceae > Acinetobacter > Acinetobacter sp. GD03645. The sequence goes on from NZ_JAOCLL010000013.1 coordinate 42,588, forward strand.
ACCATGAATCCCGAAATGCCCTTGCGCATCTGGAAACTGGGTGTAATCAATCACCTGATTTTCTTGACTAGAGTTTTGCTGATCCACATTGGACTCCTTGCATAAATTTTTCAATGAGTTGTTGGTCTTTTATACCTTTTGCGGACTCTACGCCTCCGCTGACATCCACAGCAAAAGCGGCTGTGACATCAATGGCTTCACTCACGTTTTCAGGGGTTAATCCGCCTGCCAAAATCAGTGGAATATCGAGTTGGGGAAACTGGTTCCAGTCGAAACTGTGTCCCGTGCCACCTTTCAGCTCAGGATGCCACGCATCCAATAGTACGGCACTGGCACCTGCGGCTTGATAACGCTGGATTTCAGCCACCACATCCAGATCTGGTTTAACCTGTATGGCCTTATACCAACGGCGTTTGCATTGTGCCGCAATCTGCTGGCATTGTTCAGGACTTTCATCGCCATGTAGTTGTAATACATCCAAAGGAACTGAATCAAGTACGCTTTGTATTTCTTCTGCACTCGCATTTACAAACAGGCCAACCAGTTGCACATAAGGTGGAACTAGCTTAGCCAAAGCCTGTGCCTGCTCAATGCTGACATGGCGTGGACTTGGTGGGAAGAATACAAAACCGATTGCATCCGCACCTGCCTCAACCACAGACTGGATATCCTGTGCGCGGGTAATTCCACAAATCTTGGCACGCGTCCGCCGTTGTATCTGCTGCATGGGCAATCCGACTTTAAATAAAGATTTTAGAATGCTGATATTGTAATGCAAAACTCAATCAATCGGATAACTATGCAAAATAATATGTAATGTGCCGCCACTCATGTAAAGACCTACTTTTTGTTCATATCTTGTAAGTTGTATATGCCCCCTTTATACTTTGCACCATCTTGCAACAAGTCTAAAGCAAATTCCTTTGCTTATAGGGAAGTTGGTGAAACTCCAACACTGTCCTCGCAACGGTAACACTGAAATGCTGATCTTAGCTTAGTAGCCAAACCACTGCATCTAATGATGTGGGAAGGTGATCAGTCTATCATCTTTCAAGATGATTATAGTGAAGTCCGAAGACCTGCTTGTTGTACTTATCTACTTTAAACATTCACGAGGAATGAATGTCTGGAGCGCACATGTCTATTTCTTTCCAGCCAACACGCTTAGTTGGCGCTATCGCTATTGTGATGGGGTTTTCTTCAGTCGCCTTTGCCCAGGATCAGTCAACGGATAAAACCGTTTCACTTGATACCATTGTGGTGACGGCATCCCGTACTGAACAAAAAATCAAGGATGTGCCTGCACGTATCTCTATTGTAGAGCCACAGATTGTTGAACAATCACCAATCGCATCCTTACCTCAACTGCTACAAACTGATGCATCTATCAATATGGTGCAAAGTGGTGGCTATGGACAAACAGCGGCAATCTTCCTACGTGGCACCAACTCCAACCACACCTTATTGTTAAGGGATGGTATCCGCCTGAATTCAAATACTTCTGGCGCAGCATCCCTACCCTTTATTGATACAACTGATATTAAACAAATCGAAGTATTAAAAGGTCCAGCCTCAGTGCTATATGGCGCAGATGCGATTGGTGGTGTCGTCCAGCTCATTTCAAAAACACCTGAAAAGACATCTGCCTTTATAACAGGTGAAATTGGTGAGAATAAAACCTATAAATCAGTGATCGGTGCCGATTTGGCACAAAAGGGTTTTTATGCACAAATTCGTGGTCAACGTTTAGAAACGGATGGTACATCTGTTACTGATGCCAAAGACAATAAAAAAGCCAGCTTTGATCAAAAAGGTTACAGTGCAAAATTCGGTGTAAACAAGCAAGACTATGCTGCCTCTGTTGATTACAGTGAAAACCAAGGCTATAGCGATTACGACAACTATGGAAACTTAGTTTCACAAGACTTTAAAAATGAAGTGATCAATTTAAAAGGCCGCCTAAACGTCCTGGATAATTTAGCTATTCATGCACGCCTTTCTCAATTCAAAGACAATCTGAATCAAAATGACTCACCAGATTATGTATACAGCACCACGCAGGAAGCTGAGCTTTATACAAAATGGCAATTCTCGCCTGCACAAAATGTTTTGTTGGGTTCAACCTTTAAAGATATCAAAGGCAATGTTTACTCTAAAAACCTCTGGGGCGGAGCAGATGTTAAATACAACGAGTCAGTCGATACCATTGGCTATTTTGTTCAACATCAATACCAGCAGGATGGACTAGAAACTCAGGTTGGTGTCCGTGTTGAAGACAACGATAAATTTGGTACCCACACTGTAGGTCAGGGTGCTATCCGTTATCAGGTTCTCCCATTGACAAGTGTCTATGCCAATATTGGTTCCGCTTTCCGTGCCCCAACAACCAATGACCTATATGCCGTTTCGTGGGGTGCAAACCCTGATCTAAAGCCAGAAGAAAGTTTCTCTTATGAAATGGGTGTAGATCAAAAGCTCAACAACAATATTGAGTTAGGCTTGTCTGTTTATCGCAATAAAGTCGACAACCTGATCAGCTATCAGGCTGGTAAATTGATTAATGTCAACAAGGCAACCTTTACGGGTGGTGAAGCATCACTGCAATGGCAACAAGATGCTCTGTTCCTCAACACCACTTATGCCTATGTTCAGGCCAAAAATGATGAAACCAAGAAAGACTTGAATCGTCGTCCTAAACAAAGCTTGACTTTAACCACAGGTTGGGATGACGGTGTTTATGGCATTTCTGCATCTGTTGTTGCAAAATCCAGCTCAAAAGACATTGCAGACTACCCATCCACCACGCCAACAATTAATCCAGGTTATGTCAGCACCAATGTGAATGCATATTGGCAAGCAACCCCAATGATCAAGCTGTTTACCAATATTGAAAATATTGGTGATGTCAATTATAAAACAGCTTATAACGGCAATGGTGTTTACTATATCAATGGTGGTCGCCTCGCCTCTGCTGGGATAACATTCCGTTACTAAGCCGACAAGCGCATCATAAAAACACTTGATTCACTCCAGTTTCGGGGTAATGTTCTGACCGACATTATCCCCTTTTTATTTTAGGACAAGAGCAACAGAACTATGGGACATCGTTTAAGCAAGATTTACACACGCACTGGCGATTCAGGCACAACGGGTTTAGGAGATGGTTCACGGGTTGCCAAGGATGATTTACGCATCACTGCACTGGGTGATGTGGATGAACTGAATGCCACCATTGGGGTACTCCGCGCACAAATCAGTGCCAGCCAAATGGCAGATAAACACCACTGGGACAAAAGCCTGAGCCTGATTCAACACTGGCTATTCGATTTAGGCGGTGAAGTCTGTATTCCCAACTATCATTTGTTACAGCCTGTCTGTATTGAATTTCTGGAAAAAGAAATTGACCGCATGAATGAAAATCTGCCAATGCTGAAAGATTTTATCCTCCCATCAGGCACTTTGGCCTGTAGTTATGCGCATCAGGCGCGTGCTGTCTGCCGTCGTGCTGAGCGTGCCCTGATGTCGGTGCATACACGCGATCAAAATATTCAGGCAACCGCTTTACAATTACTCAATCGTTTATCAGACTGGCTGTTTGTGGCTTCACGCAGTTTACAGCGTGCTGAGGGTGGCAGCGAAGTGCTGTGGCAGAAGAATATCAATGACAGTATTGATCCAGCATAAAGATGGTTTAGGTAGAAAATAAATGCGAATTATTGGTCATCGTGGTGCACGCGGCGAAGCGCCTGAAAATACCTTGGGCGGTTTTCGTTATTTGCATCATCTAGGGGTACGTGCCGTCGAGTTTGATGTGCGGCAACTACAGGATGACCAATTGATTGTCATCCACGATGATAATTTTGAGCGTACCACAGGTCGTTCACAACATGTTGAAAGTTGTGATCTAGCCACCGCACAGCAGTTTGACCATCGCCATCAATGGCAGGCTTGGGAAAATGAAGAATACACCCCTCACTTAACAGGCGTGATGGCATGTTTGACCGAGTTTGAACATATTGAAGTTGAAATCAAGGCTGTTGCAGATGAAGCGGCGGCTGAACGCCTGATCTTAAGTCTGCATAATGAACTCAAGGGCTTTGAAAAGACCGCAACCATTACCAGCTTTGATGTGAAGATTTTAACCGCCTTACAGCAACATCACAGCCACTTTAAACGTGGCTTGCTGGTTGAAATTCCACTGGGTGAATATGCCATAGAACTGGCCCAGCAATATGGATGCTGCCAGATTGGCTGGAAAGACCAACTGGCAACTGATGAAATGATTCACCTGACGCAACAGGCCCATCTGGATATCAGTGTCTGGACAGTCAATGATGTGGAAAGGGCGAAGCATTTACAGCAATTGGGCATTCAGGGCTTAATCACTGATGTACCAAGCACCATGCTCAGATCTTTGTGTTTGTAGAAATCGCAGTATAAACAATTAAAATATGGGATTAGGGCGAATACATCGCCCCTACTTTATCTTTTAGGCTGTGCCTGAATCAGACGCTGCCCTTTAGCATCAAGCAAATATAAATTTGTACCATCAAACTGGAAACGCTCAACCCGTTGAATGAGATCCATCAAATCAGCTTCCTGGGCCAAAGCCTTATGACAACTGTCATGTCCAGCCATAACATCAAAATCAAGTTTCTGCCGAGCAAAGTCATATGTATAACGACCATAAATAGCGTTACAGCCTGTATGGCCAGAGACTGTCTTTGTCACCGAGTTAAGCAGGAAACTCGGATACTGGTTAAAAAACAATGCACGCCTATTCTGAATGGTCATAATTTGCCATTCAACATCCTGCACACCATCGCTACTTTTACGAACCTGCATTGCAGGAGGCTGAACCACACGTTTTGGTTGCAAGGTGGTTTTCTGCACTGTTTTGGGTTGACTCTGGCAGGCAGCCACCATCACAACAGCCGACAAAATGAAAGTTTTATGAAAAAAAGATTTCATGGAAAAAATCGGATTTTTCACGGTAATTTGCTCAGACATTGATTTCTTTCACCTTTTAATCAATACACCAGTTAGGCAGGCTGAATTCTGTTACGGTTCTTTAAGTACAACTGTAGAATAATGCTAGTGTTCATTTATCTGAGCGTGCTAATATCAACGGTAAAATAGCAATATATCGTTATGATTGGTTTTGCTATCTCGTTTAGTTTTATTATCTTGTGCAAACAAGGTTACTAGGAGCGCTGACGGATATGACTTCCGCCCCACTCAAAAAAGCACCCATTAACTGGACTGCTAGCATTACCTTAATTGGAACACCAATTCTTGCGATTATTCTAATCCCTTTATACGCTTATTATTATGATTTTAGTGTAAGTGCCTGGGTCAGTTTATTTTTTCTTTTAGCATTAAGCAGCCTGGGAATTACAGCAGGTTATCACCGTCTTTGGGCACACCGTGCCTATGAGGCCGCTTTACCGCTTAAAATCCTGTTGATGATTGGCGGTACTTTCGCTGTCCAGAACAGTATCCTGTTTTGGGCTTCAGGCCACCGTACCCATCACCGTCATGTTGATGATGTAGACCAGGATCCATATTCAATCAAACGTGGTTTCTGGTATGCACATCTGGGCTGGATGATTCGCGACCACTCACCCTCTGAACCCGATTACAAAAATGCACCTGACTTGCTCAATGACAAGCTGGTGATGTTCCAGCATAAATACTATGTCCCAATGGTCATTGCAGTTCATGTGGGCTTACTGGGTGGTGTTGGCTGGGCAGTCGGCGATGTTTGGGGTGTCGTTCTACTGGGTGGTTTACTACGCCTGATCATTAGCCATCATGTGACATTCTTCATCAACTCACTGTGCCATATGTGGGGCAAACGTCCTTATACCGATGAAAATACCGCACGTGATAATTTCGTATTGGCAATCCTGACTTGGGGTGAGGGTTATCATAACTACCATCACATTTTCCAGTACGACTACCGTAATGGGGTAAAATGGTGGCAATATGACCCAACCAAATGGTTGATCTGGACCAGCTCCAAACTTGGCTTGGCTAAAAATTTACGACGCATTCCAAGCTTTAATATCCAGAAAGCTGAACTTGCGATGAAATTTAAATATGCTGAGCAGGATTTGGCGATCTACGGTCATGATGTCAATACCGACATCGTGCAAATGAAGCAACGTATTGCGCAGGAATACGAAGCCTTTACCCATACACTCAATGATTGGGCAAAGTTGAAAGAGCAGGAACTTCATGCGAAAAAGGCAGCGATGGCTGAAAAAATCCATCAGATCGACCATAAACTTAAGGTTGATTTCCAGTTGCTTGAACATCGTCTTGCTCACCATCGCGAATGTTTGGAAACCTTAATGCGTAACATCAAAAAAGCGCCTGTTTCTGAATAAATCCATGATGATTGAAAATGGTCTCTTTATAAGAGGCCATTTTTTTATGTCTTCTAAACAGTATTTGCTATATGTTCTTGTATGGCTTTAGCCTTTACTTGCCCTTGTGGCAACATAATTTGCTATATTCATTTTTAACCCCGATCACGATGTCCAGTTTATGCAATTCAATCCCCGCTATGCTTCCCTCAATCCTAAACTTTACCATCAGCAACAGCCCAGTCCTTTACGTGGTGCAAAAGCTGGTCACTTTAACGAAGCATTGGCTGATGAGTTGCAATGGAATGAAGAGGATAAAGCCAACTGGGTTGAGATTTGTAGCGGACAAAAAACCTTTGCTGAATTTCCACCTTTGGCAATGGTCTATGCAGGACATCAATTTGGACAATGGGCTGGACAGTTGGGCGATGGTCGTGGCTTGTTGATTGGGCAAATTCTCAATCAGCAAGGACAAACCATTGATCTCCATCTTAAGGGTGCGGGTTCAACACCCTACTCTCGTATGGGTGATGGTCGTGCGGTATTGCGTTCGGTGATTCGTGAATATCTGGCTGGACATGCACTGAATGCGCTTGGCGTGGCTTCAAGTCATGCAGTCGGTTTTACCACTTCAACCCAGGGCGTACAGCGTGAGACATTAGAACTGGGTGCCATGTTGTTACGCACCTCAGACTGTCATATCCGTTTCGGTCATTTTGAATGGATCAATCAATATGCACCTGAACTTTTGCCTGAATTTACACAAAAATGTATCGAATGGCATTATCCAGAATGCTTGGAAGCAGAGAATCCTATTTTGGCGTTCGCTCAGGCAGTAGTTGAACGAACAGCGATCATGATTGCCAAATGGCAATTGGTCGGCTTTGCGCATGGGGTCATGAATACCGATAATTTAAATATTACAGGTTCAACACTAGATTTTGGTCCATATGGCTTTATGGAGCGTTTCCGTCCGAACTGGATCAATAACCATTCCGACCATCAGGGTCGCTACACCTACCAAAATCAGCCAAGTATTGGGCACTGGAATCTATGGACGTGGTTAAATAATATGATTCCGTTAGCCACTCCTGAAAATAAGGAACAGTTCAAACAGGATTTGGCGACTTGCCTAGAAAAATTTGAACCGACCTTTTTAGAATATTATGGTCAGGGTTTATGCAAAAAAATGGGACTTCCCCATTTTCATAAAGACAGTCTGGATTGCAGTTTTATTTTTCTTGGTATTTTACAAACCGAGCAACTCGACTACACCCAAAGTTTTATTCGCTTGCAGCAACAGGATTACAAGGCATTAAGAGATGATTGTATCCATGTACAACAGTTTGATGATTTTCTGATTCGTTATCAAAATATTCGACAGCATCAAGATACTGATGAATTAAACCAAGTCATGCAACAGGTGAATCCACATTACATTCTACGTAACCATATGGCCCAAAAAGCCATTGAGCAGGCTGAACGTGGCGATTTTAGTGAGGTTGAACGTTTGTTTAAGCTACTGAATCAGCCTTATTTAAAACAACCAGACCTGGAAACTGAACAGGATATTGCACCTTTGCCAAGTGATGTGCCTGAGGTGATGGTAAGTTGTTCATCTTAATTCTAAACAGTTTGAGTTCCCTTGCGCCGCTATCGCGACGCAGGTGAGTTATTCGTTTTAAAAGAATATCCCGAGAAGAACGTTAAGGGTAAAAATAATGTCACAGCAACAAAGCTACAGTGAATATTTTTATTTCACTATTACCCAAGATAGTGAACAATCTGTTCAAGAAATCTCAGAACAATATCATTTTGATCGAATGTGGGGCTATGAAGCCTGGAATAAAGGTCAAATCAGTGATGATGGCACACATCAATTTCAACAGATGTGTATTCGTTTTGACATTGACCCAAATTTAAATAATGCAGAGCAAATCCAGCATTGGTTTACTTATCTTGAAAATAAAACCAATATGTTACAGCTTCCCACATCATTTCATCGAACTTTGCATTTAGTCACGCATGATGTAAATATGCAAGGTGCAGGGTTTCATCTGAATATTGATCTATTACGAGAACTGAGCGAATTAAATGCTGGATTTCACTTACATGGTTATTTAGATCAGGATGATAGGCATGACTACCCTTATGCCCAGCCTATAAAAATAATAGAACAATCACGGCCATGTAGTGAATATGCTTATTTCTCTATCGTAGCTCGCTTACCTGCTTCTGAATTACAACAATTATTCCCTAATCTCAATTTTGAAGTATGTTTTGATCAGGGGCATAATATATATCGACCAAATGCTGTGATTAGACCGATAATCAATCATCAGAATTCATTGATTAAACTACATTCACGTTTAGATCGAGATTCATTAAAACTGAATGAGCATATTGCTGATGTAGTGGAACAGTTACTCCCTTATCAAGACACATTGCAGCAGCTCTTTTTTAATCCCCAATATTCGCTCGGTGTCAGTGCAACAGGACATATTGAAAATCCACATCACCGCCCCGTTAGCGCAGCCAATATTAGAAAATTGTTTACACTAGGCTTAAGTTTAGATGTGGATTATTATTTTGCTTAGTCTCTACCATTGATATTGAGCAAATAATTGAGCGCCCATCCTCTTGGCCTGATTGGTATTTAGATCATCTGCAATATACTTCAAGCCAAAATTTTGATGCTGTACGGATAAACCAAAAGCATGGGTCTGAGGTTCAAAATGGATTCCCCATTGTACACCTCTATCCCAATAAGCATTCAATTGCCAAAGACTACTATATTGATTGCTGATTGAACTCATACCTAAACGCCAATTCTGATCTGAATGATAATTTAGATCAGTATAAATTTTAAAAGGCAACTTCTGCGTATATTGATGATACTTATTAAATTGTCCCTGAATATCAAATCGGGGACGCTTATCCTGATCATAAGCAATCTGATATTGGGTGTAGGGTGCATCTTGCCAATATAAATAGGCCAAAGCATCCTGAATATTGATATTTAATTTCCAGTGATTCGCAATAGTCCCTTGTAATGAAGTATCAAATGCAAAACCATATCCATGATTCGCTCGCTCATTCCAGCCCATTTTGTCTTCTTTTAATGCTGGCTGGTCATAACTATAGTCAATTTGACCATTAAGCCACTTCACACGATCCATAAGTTGTTCCTGATCTGTGGTTTTCGCCAAAGCATTCACCTGACCATCAGCATAATTTCGGCCAATTAATGCGGTTGCCCCTGTAGTTACATTCCAGTTAGGTGAAAGTTGCCAGGTATATGCAAATCGTGACCCAACCGTATCAATATGCTGTGCCTCTAGTTGCAAATTATATTGAGTATTGGCATCAATCAATTTTTCATTTTTGATCTGATAATATAATTTTGCAGTGTCTGGACTAAAACGTAGTACATAATCATAACGCCAAATCCAGCTAAAATCCCATTGTCCCTGTTTAACACCCAACTGCATTAGGCCATGGGCAAATGCATTTTTTCCCGATTTAAAGTTTGGGTCATCCCAATCATCTGTAAATGCGTGAATCGACAAAGGTTCACTATATACATCTGCCTGTACTTGATAATAGATTTTTTCCTGGGCATTGGAATAGAAAGGCATTAGCATTCCCAATACAGCTAGACTTTTTTTGAGCATATAAAAAGGGGGATTTACTCCCCCTCTCCTTTTTATGATTATGGTGCAATCGCTTTAACGGTATTATCTGTGAATTTTGCAGAATATACGTTATCTGAGACTTTGCTTACTGTAGCGTATGAGGTGTTACCCACTTTAATCTGTGCTGACGTAAACTTGTCAAGATCAGCAATTTCAACATAAGCACCATTGGCATGAGACAGTTTTGCCCATACAGTTGGCTCATGCGCCGCATTAGGATCATTACCAATCAAATTATCTGTTTTAAAATCAGCCGTAAGCGCATCTTTATCTACAGCAACCTTAATCGTTGCTGTACCTTTCTGATACTCATTACGCTTCGCAGTTAAATCAATACTAAATGGTTTAATGCTGGTACCACCACCCTTGACATTACCACTGAGTTTCACATTAAGGTCCGCGTTGATAAATGCAGCAGCAGATTCATCACCACCTGTAATATCAATTACTTTGGATAAATCATTATTTAATTTAATGCTTGCCTCTAAGTTCAGGTTCTCATTTCCAGCAACAGCCTTACCTTTTAAATTCAGCTCAGTTGGGATAAGCTCAGTTGATGTACTTGAACCATCCTTAAACTGAACTTGTGTAGCCTTGCTTGAAAACTCCGTTAAGCTCAACTCTGCACCCGTACCAACAGCAGTCAACACAATATTCGCAAACTTAAACTGTGCAGTCTTAGGTGCTTGGTCACTAGAACGGTCATCCAGTTTTTTTGCATTGTTATAAACAACTTGAGCAGTACTATCACTATTGACCGCCAAAATTGCCTCTTTCTTACTCAGGACATTCTTGGTCGCAATTTTCCCACCAGCAACCAGTTTAAAATCGTAAGTTGATTTAGATGCCGAGAATGGTGCTTCAAGTTTCAGATTGGTTACACCCACAGTAGCTTCATTACCAAAAACGTCATGCCCTGTTTGTGTTTTAGAGTCCCAAACATAATCTGTCCAATATTTAGCTGTAACTCCCCCTGTTACAGTCACAGAATTTGGTGTCACACTGACTTTTAGCGTATTATTGCTCAATTGATAGTCAGGGTAATAATACTGGCCATAGGTTGAGTCTTCTTTTAATAAAGCCTCTAGCTGAGTTGCATTATATTCTTGGGTTGAACCATTTGCATCTTGCTGTGCCAATGAGGCCAAAGTCAAAATCAAGCTACTGGCATTACCAATATCACTGCCAGCATCACTAATTGCATCGAATGTCGGCTGGTATTGTGATTGCAATCCATCAAAACTATCAAAATAACTAATAATAGTATTTGTTGTATCTACCAATTGCTTTGCCTTATCCAAGTCTGATACTGGAATGGCTGGATTTTCAGTATTATTACCACCATTATTTGATGATGAATCACTACCTCCACCACAAGCAGTTAAAATAGCCGAACAAGCTAAAACCAACAATGTCTTCTTAAACATTCTATAACCCCTTTTTATAGAAAACTGTTATCTAAATTATTAAATTTAGGATTTTATAAAACCATGCTTAGGTTTTTTATAATCATATCTAGTTATATTTATAATGACAATTGATTATTTAATAGAAAGCCCTTTATTAATAAAGGGCTTATATTTTTTACTCATCAGGATATTCAAAACGATAGCCAACCCCATACACCGCCTGAATCCATTCATGGCGATTACCTGTATCAGCAGCTTCGGTGATTTTACGGCGCAGATTTTTAATATGACTATCAATCACCCGATCCGCCACATCAAAACTGTCAGGGTTAATATGATCCAGTAGTTGCGCCCGTGAATATACCTGCCCTAAATGTTCTAAAAATAGCTCCAATAAACGAAATTCTGTTGGGGTTAAAGTGAGTGCTTTTTGTTGATACCAGATGCGTTGCTGTGCCTTATCAATACGGAATAAATCATCTTGTTCAGGTTCAGTCTTACGCTCCAAACGGCGCAACACCGCCTGAACACGTGCCACCAGTTCTTTTGGGCTAAAGGGTTTACAGATATAGTCATCTGCGCCCATATTTAAGCCCAATACACGGTCAATTTCTTCAGTACGCGCGGTCACCATGATAATCGGCAAGTCTGACTGTTCACGCACCTTACGGCAAATGGTTAGACCATCCATACGTGGCACCATCAAGTCCAGAATCATCAGGCTAGGTTTACGTTGCTGAAACTGAGTGTAGGCATCCTGACCATCATGAAACATGCTGACCTCAAAACCAGCCGCCTCCAAATAATCCCGAACCAGCTCTGCCAGTTCAACCTCATCCTCAACCAACATAATATGTTTCATGGTCTTCATCCTATCCATTATCCTCAAGCAAAGAGGAGCTAAAAAGTTATTTGATCTGTTTTGGGAAAGTCAGTACACAACGTAATCCACCCAAAGGTGAATGATCAAAGCTCAGTGAACCATCCAGTGCCTGTGCCAATTTACAGGACAATGCCAAGCCCAGGCCTGTGCCACCTGTACTACGAGTACGGGAATCATCCACACGATAGAAACGTTCACCTAAACGCGCAAGTTGCTCATCATTGACGCCCAATGGACTGTCATCGACATACAGTATCCATTGTTGCTCATTTTGTTGAGTGTGAATCTGTATTTTTCCACCTTGTTCCGTGTAACGGACACAGTTCCCTAACAAATTGACGATAATCTGTTTAAAGCGGTCACGGTCTAAAGATAACAACACGCTCTCGCCTGACAGTGAAACTTCCAACTGATTCTGTTCAAAAGTGGATTTAAAGTTTTCAACTTCCTGCAACACCACATCCCATGGGTTGACCTCAGCAAAATAGCATTTGAGTTGCTGTGCATCCGCCTGCGCCAAATCTGCCAAGTCCTGTGTCAATTTCTTTAGACTGGTTACTTGACGCATCATGGCATCAAGATGTTCAGGTGTGGCTTTACGGATTCCATCCTGCATCGCCTCAATCTGTGCCTGCAATACCGCCAATGGCGTTTTCAACTCATGTGAGGTATCAGCCACCCATTGACGGCGGGACTCCTCATGTTGATGGAGGATGTCAGCCAGATGATTGAGTTGATTGGATAAATCCCCCAACTCATCATTGCGTTTAATCACTACCTGATGCTGGTAGTTGCCACGTGTCATTTCCAGTGTTGCATTGAGCAAACGTTGAATCGGTTTCTTAAAGTAGGTCGCCATCAATAATGCCGCAACCAGACTCGACAGCACGGTAAGCGCATAGACCAACAGTAAATATCGTTTTTGATTACTAAAGAAGTTGATACTGGATGCATCATCCTGATCGAGTACAGGTTTCAATCCCAGATAGCCCACCACGTCCTGCCCCACCATAATTGGGCGGTAGGAAATTTGGTCTGACGCAGGCTCGCCCACAATAAACTGGTGTTTGGCATCATACAGCGAGAGACGCGAACTTAAGCCCAAGCGATCAGGAATCGACACAAAACGTTTTTTACCACTTTCAACGGTGCTTTGTTGTTTACTGCCTTTTTCATCGGATTTCAGCCGAAACTGGCTGGCACGCAATGGAAATTTTAGGCCCTCAAAAGGTTGATATTCTGAGGGTAAATTCTTTTTTAGAATATTCAACTCTTCTTCATTAAAGATTTGACGGCTTTTAATTTCAGTATTGTTCTGTGCCAGTGTTGGGGAAAGACTAAGTAAGGTGTGGTCATTAAAATAACGTTGCTGCAATGCGATGTCATACTGGCGACGTAACCACCACTGCGATAAACGATCATAGTCATCAGGTGCCGCCGTGCCCTCGATTTGAAGAATCTGTGCCTGAATGGCATTGCCCCAGTCATGGTAAACCGTATAGACATTGCCCAGATTGGCAATGAGGCGGTCCAGTTTCTGCATTTCCACATCGGCAACATAGCGCGCAAAGTTTTTTTGCATGGTCCAGTGCAAAATCCCCAGACTAATCGTTGCAATCAGCAAGGTGGTGAGCAGGACTGTCAAAAACAGGCGTAGCGCGATCGGGACACGACGAACATTCAAAAGCTTAGTCTCAATATTGTTCTCTTTATGGATTGTACCCAACATGGTTGAAAAAAACTCTCCATTGTTTCTTCATCTTTATTATCTAATCTTTAACTATCAAAAATAACGCAGATTGGGAACACCACCATGAATCTTAAAAAGACATTATTGCTCGGCACATTGATAACAGCTATGTTTGGTTTAACAGCCTGTCAGTCTACAGCACCCAATACCTACGCAGATGGACACCGTCACGGCAAATACCCAATACAGCGGGATGGCGACCGTGGCTTTAAACAGCGCCCACAGCTCACCCCTGAACAGCGTGCGGAATGGCAGGCAAAACGTGAACAGCGTTTAGATCAACGCGCAAAAATACGTGAAGAACATGAAGCGCAACGGGCAAAAATTGCTACCGCCTGTCAGGGCAAACGTATTGGTGACCGTGTCAATATTCAATGGAACAACCGCACCATTGAGGGGACATGCGAAGTTCGCTTTACTCCAGATCAAGCCAACTTTAAACGTCAGGCTTAATCACCACACTTCTTTCCTCTTCCTCACGGGCGCGTTAAGCGCCCTTTTTTTGTCTACACAGCTGCTTACGATTTTCAACATGCAGTTTAAGTCAAAAGTATAAAAAACACCTACAATCTAAACGTTTAAACAGGTTGAACCACAAACTTTGACTTAGCAGTCACTCAGAAATGACCTGTAAAAGCTTGTACCGAACGATGACTTGTTGCACGATTAGCGCTACAAAATGGAGCCAATTGGGCACATTTATCATTGACTAAGATTATAACTCTGGTTTCACCAGTATTGAGGAACCCGCTATGCCACAATACAAAGCACCCTTACGTGATATGCAGTTCGTATTGCACGAATTATTAAATGCTGAAGCACATTACGCAAAACTGCCTGCATTTCAAGGCAACGTAAGCCGTGAATTGGTTGATCAATATTTAGAAGCAGCGGCTGACTTCTGTGAGAATGAACTTTCTCCTTTAAACCAAGTCGGTGACCGTGAAGGTTGTACTTGGAATGACGGTGTTGTCACTACGCCTACAGGTTTCAAGGAAGCGTATCAAAAATATATCGAGCTGGGCTTCCCATCGCTTTCTGCTGATGAAGAGTTTGGCGGTCAGGCATTGCCAAACTCTTTGGGGATTGCAATCTCTGAAATGGTTGGTACAGCAAACTGGGCTTGGGGTATGTATCCTGGCTTGTCTCACGGTGCGGTACGTACCCTTGAGCACTGGGGTTCTGACGAACAGAAAGCCACTTACCTACCGAACCTTGTTTCAGGTGTTTGGACAGGCACCATGTGCTTAACTGAATCTCATGCAGGTTCAGACTTGGGTATCATCCGTTCTAAAGCAGAGCCAAATGAAGATGGTAGCTATGCAATCTCTGGCGAGAAAATCTTTATCTCTGCTGGTGAGCACGACATGGCTGACAACATCATCCATATCGTTTTAGCTCGTTTACCAGGCGCGCCTAAAGGCACCAAAGGTATTTCACTCTTTATCGTTCCTAAGTTCCATGTTAATGAAGATGGTTCTGTGGGCGAGCGTAATGCGGTTCGTTGTGGTTCAATCGAACACAAAATGGGTATTCACGGTAACGCAACCTGCGTGATCAACTTTGATCAGGCAAAAGGTTACTTGATCGGGCCTGAAAACCGTGGCTTAAACTGCATGTTCACATTCATGAACACTGCACGTATTGGTACAGCGGTTCAAGGTTTGTCTGCATCTGAATCTTCTTTCCAGGGCGCTTTAACCTATGCGAAAGACCGTTTGGCAATGCGTTCTCTTTCTGGTCCTAAAGCACCTGAAAAAGAAGCAGACCCAATCATCGTTCACCCTGCTGTTCGCAACATGCTTTTAACACAAAAGTCATTTGCTGAAGGTGGCCGTGCGCTGGTTTACTTATTGGCTCAATATGCAGACATCGTTGAAAAAGGTGAAACTGAGGAAGAGCGTAAGTTTGCTGACAACATCCTGTCTTTGTTGACACCTATTGCTAAAGCATTCCTGACTGAAACTGGTTCTGAATCTGCGAAGCACGGTGTACAGGTATTTGGTGGTCACGGCTTCATCTCTGAGCACGGTATGGAGCAAATTGTACGTGATACACGTATTGCCTGCTTGTACGAAGGTACCACTGAGATTCAGGCACTTGACTTGCTAGGTCGTAAAGTATTGCAAACTCAGGGCGCAATGTTGAAAGACTTCACCAAGATCATCCATAAATTTGTTGAAGCAAACAAAGACAATGCTGCGATGCAGGAATTTGTTGCACCATTGGCTGCTGCCAACAAGGAATGGGGCGACATCACCATGCAAATCGGCATGCGTGCAATGCAAAACCCTGATGAAGTTGGTGCGGCTGCGGTGGATTACCTATACTTCTCTGGTTATGTCACACTTGCTTACCTGTGGGCACGTATGGCATTGGTTGCTCAGGAGAAATTGGCTGAAGGTACAACTGATGTTGACTTCTACAATGCGAAAATCAAAACAGCACGTTTCTACTTCCAGAAGATCCTGCCACGTGTTCGCTCTCACGTAGACGTGCTTTCAACAGGTGTTGCGCCATTGTTTGAACTTGATGCAGAACACTTCGCTTTCTAAACATAGTTTAGAATGAGATGCAACGTTCATCACAGAAAAAGGACTGGTCAGTTTTGACCGTCCTTTTTTTGTTTAATCAGTGCTAAATTTACACCATTCATTTATTTGTTCGTTTTATTTGATCACTTTGCACATGACCTGTGCGTAAAAAGGAACGATTATGCCAATTTATAATGCCCCATTAGCAGACATGAAATTCATCTTAAATGATGTATTTAAAGCAGAACAATTTTGGCAGTCTAATGAGAAGCTTGCTCATGTAGATGCCGCAACTGCTGAAGCGATTTTAGAGGAAATGGCGAAGTTTGCCCAAAACGTGACCCATCCATTGAACCGTACTGGCGATGAAGAAGGCGCGCGTTGGGAAAATGGCGACGTGTTTACACCAGCAGGTTTCAAGGATGCTTTCCGTCAATATGCTGAGGGTGGCTGGATCGGTCTAGGTGCCGATGAGGAATGGGGCGGTCAAGGCATGCCAAAAATGCTGACTGTACTTTCTGATGAAATGCTGTTCGCAACCAACCCATCTTTCATGCTTTACCCACTTCTTTCTGTGGGCGCAGGTATGGCTTTAAACAGCTATGCATCTCAAGAGCAGAAAGAAACTTACCTGCCTAAAATCTATTCTGGTGAATGGTCAGGCACCATGTGCTTAACCGAGCCACATGCAGGGACTGATTTAGGGATTATCAAAACCAAAGCTGAACGTAACGAAGATGGTACTTACAACATTACAGGTACGAAAATCTTCATCACAGGTGGTGACAACGATCTCGCTGAAAACATCATTCACCTTGTTCTTGCAAAAACACCTGATGCACCTGCAGGTTCACGTGGTATTTCTTTATTCATCGTACCGAAGTTCCTGTTAAATGAAGATGGTTCTTTAGGTGAGCGTAACCCTGTTGGTCCTGGTTCAATTGAACACAAAATGGGCATCAAGGCATCTGCGACTTGCGTGATGAACTTTGACGGTGCCAAAGGTTACCTTGTTGGTAAAGAAAACGAAGGTCTTGCGGCAATGTTCGTGATGATGAACTACGAACGTTTGTCTATGGGTATTCAAGGTCTAGGTGCTTCTGAATTTGCTTACCAAAATGCGGCACAATATGCGACTGACCGTTTACAGGGTCGTAGTGCAGCAGGTGTGCAATCACCAAACAAACCAGCGGACAGTATTTTAGTGCATGGTGATGTGCGCCGTATGTTGCTCAATGTACGTGCCAACAATGAAGCATCTCGTGCATTCGCAGTGTATGTGGGTCAACAGCTTGATATCACCAAGTTCTCAACTGATGCAGAAGCAGTGAAAAAAGCCAATGACCGTGTTGCGCTATTAACACCGATTGCAAAAGCATACCTCACAGATACTGCATTCCAGGCAACTCTGGATGCGCAAATGGTGTTCGGTGGTCACGGTTATATCCGTGAATGGGGTATGGAACAGTGTATCCGTGATCTTCGTATTGCACAGATTTACGAAGGTACCAATGGCGTTCAATCTCAAGACTTGATTGGTCGTAAAACCATTAAGTGTGGCGGTGCGTTCATTGCTGAATATATCGCTGAAATCCGTGACTTTGCCAATGCACTGGACACAGACTTAAACTTCATTAAAGATGCAACCTTAGATGCTGCAACTGAAATTGAAGCCATTACCCAATTCATCATTGAACAAGCTGCTGAAAATGTAGATTTCCCAAATGCTGCTGCGGTGGATTATCTACATGCAGTTGGTCTACTGAGCTTTAGCTATATGTTCGCGAAGATCGCTGCTGCTGCAAAAGACAAGTCTGGTGATTTCTACCAAAACAAATTGGCTTTGGCGCAGTACTATGTTGAGCGTATCTTGCCAGAACTTGATTCTCGTCTTGCGAAAATCAAGGCAGGTTCTGACTTGATCATGAACTTTAGCGAAGATTACTTCACTAATCAGGCTTAATTTTAGTCTGGTTATTCAAACTGCCTAGACCAATTGGTTTAGGCAGTTTTTTTATGACCTTTGTAAAATCAGCATAAAAATTGCATCCATTTTTATGATCATGTTGAGTACATTAAATTTCCATGTCTAGTTCAAAAGAGAAACTTGAAGACCTACAACGTCTATTCGACCGTTTAGGTCACTATGCGGTTGAAGCCTTTCATTATTTGGCGCTGTTTATTATCGGCTGTATGATCGCATGGTCAGCCGTGCATACGGTGATTGAAATCCTTACCGTTAAGCAATACGCAAGCATTGACGATATTCTGCTGTTATTTATCTATCTTGAACTGGGGGCGATGGTTGGGATTTATTTCAAGACCAATCACATGCCCGTGCGCTTTTTGATTTACGTGGCAATTACCGCACTGACCCGTTTACTGATTGCTGATATTCAGCACAATCATAAAGCCTCAATGGATCAGGTGATTATTACGGGTTCTATTTTAATCCTCGCCCTAGCCATTTTAGTGGTGCGTTTTGCTTCATGGAACTACCCATCCGTGATTCGTAGCAAAGATCAGGAAAAGCAAATTCCTGCCAATAAAACACCTCAACCCCAAGATGATGAACTGGCATAAATAAAAAAAACAGGCTTGATGCCTGCTTTTGATCGATCATGTTATGCAACCCGATAGACACGGTATTTTGAATCCACCAGTACATATTTACCCTGTACCTGCATCCAGTTATAACCACGTGGTGGTTCATACAGGCGATGTAGGCGGTAGTTTGACACCACATAACGGTTACTACGGAATGCCGATGGCAACTGGTCGCCACGTTTAAAAACAATACGCTGACCATATTTGTTGCCCCTGTCATTTAACCAGTGGGCTTCACGATGGTCATGGCGGTCATAGCGATGATCGTAACGATCTTTATAATCGTGATGATTGTTCCAGCGATTTGAATCTGCCATCGTAGATGCAGAAACACCAAGCATTAAGGTTGATACAAGTAATATTGCCGTCTTTTTCATTGTTTGATCCTCTGTTTGACCTGAATCCAGATTAAGAGAAACTCAAGGAGAAACCATGAACAAATCCAGCGACATTGCAAAGCTTTGTAATGAAATCCAAGAAATTATGGAGGTCATCATCAAGGAACAATTTCAAAAACACCCAAAAATCAGCGAATAATTTCAATGGTGAAATTATCATCGGTTACCAAGAGATAACGTCCATCCACCATAACCCAGTGTCGACCGCGTGGCGGCTCACGTAAGGAATAATAGTCCCAGTCACGAACCACATAACGCTCACTACGGAACTCACCAGGCAACTCATTCCCCACCACGAAAGACTCACGGCGATAACTGCCCTCATATTGGGTATCTGGATAATATTCAATCCGAACGCCTGGTCGATGGTTGGGGTAAGGGTGGTTATTATTTTGATAGGGCTGATAATAATAGCCTTTTGGTGGCGCAGAGGGGGTATAGCGCTGATTTGAAAAAGCAAATGGGTCCTGTGCAGGCTGCTGATAAGATGGCGAAGCCTGATGCGAGGAACGGCGCTCCATCCCACTATAGCCACTCCAGGCATTATCGGCATAGACCATTGCGGGAAGACAGCTCAACACACCAATAAAAGCATAAACATCGTATTTAGATCGCAACATTGCCCTCTCCCCTCATCAAATCCTAATTTCTATTTTAGAGCAAAAAATCAGCAATGACTGTTACCATTCGATACCATTCAGGGCAAATCAAGGATGAAATAAGGAGGGATTTTTCGTCGAGTTTGAGAATATGCTAAAATCCATTTTTCAATTTTGGGGCAATGTCAGTGTCTGAAATGAATTTTGATCGTCTCTATCAATTCTTCTGTAAGGTTCCAAGTGTACAGGAATCCAGAATCGTGGCGCATGGTACAGATGGTCAACATGCATGGTGGTTTAAGTTCAATATTGATGTTGAACATCCTTTGGCATGGCAAACCGTTCAGGAATTTGGGCATGTACTGAATTATTTATCCACCAATGAACGCCTGCCAACCCAGTTCTTTCCTGTTTCACCGCCACCCTACATGAATGGTGAAGCCAAAGACTTTCTGGCCTGGGTGATCCAGTGTAATCATGCTGAGTTTAGTCCCGATGTGGTCTGTGACTGGCTGGAAGCACGACTTCCAACGCCTGTGGAAGATGAAAGCCAGTGGAAAATCAAAACGGATCTCAGTGAACTCGATCAGTTGGCAGATAAAGATTTAGATCAGTTGATTCCACCGAATTCTTAAAAGCATGTTAAGATCAAATCTTCCCTGAAGCGCGTTATGAGGTATTGTCATGGCAACCGCATATACTTACGAACAAGACTTTGTTGGCTGGCTGAATACTCAGGCTGAATTACTCAAAACAGGTAAAGTAAACGAATTAGATATTAAAAATCTGGTTGAGGAAATTGAGGCAATGGGCAGAAGTGAAAAACGGGAACTTGAAAGTCGCATGATTATTCTTGTGATGCACTTGCTCAAATGGACATTCCAACCCAATTATCAAAGCCGAAGCTGGGCAAATACCATCAATGAGCAACGAAGAAGAATTGGTCGTGTGATTAAAGACTCTCCAAGCTTAAAAAATTCACTCAATGATACTGAGTGGTTTAATGACATCTGGCAATCTGCGCTATATCAAGCTGTGAGTGAAACTGGACTAGATATTAAAATCTTCCCAGAACAACCCATCTGGACAACGCAACAAATCCTTGTAGATGACTTTTTTCCTCATCATGATAGCGAGTCTAAATAACAATATAAAGACGCTCTAATTGACAATTAGAGCGTCTTTATATCTAAAAAGTCGATAAACCTGACCATTCCATAAAACGATATAGCCAGTATTTTGTTTTCGATTCATCTGCATATTTTGCATAATCAACTGTCACCTGACGAGCATTGGCATTGCTCCATGCCGCATTAAAATATTGTCCTGCATCTTTAAACACCTGCGCCTGTGCTGAGCCAACCACTCGCATATCAGTTTCAAGGTTATAGTTTTTCAGGTTACGTGCAGTGAGGTTCGCTGAACCCAAAATTAGCTCAGCTTGCTGGGCATTGTATTTGACCAGCATTTTGCTATGACACTGTTCGCCATGCGTATCACACCAACGGATCGGGATGCCTGCGGCATGTAGCTCCGAAGCCACCTGACGGTTTGGAATGCCATTTTTTTGACGACCAAAGGCATCCTTGTTTGGGTCAATCATTAAACGAATATTCACACCACGTTGCTGTGCCTGCTTCAATGCATCAATAACATTGCGCTCAGACAGATAGAACATGGCCATATCTAGATGTTCTTTAGGCTTGGCCTCATTAATCATGTTGAGTACGGCATCATAAATGGCTTTTTCAGTCAGCACCTGAACTTGTGGCAAACTTTTGTCTTCAGTGAATCCACCCATAATCACAAAGGGACTGGAACCCTGCGACATTTGTGCAACCGCCTGCTCCGTTTTCAGCACATCAATTGCGGTTGGTCCATCAACCACCAATGCCACATTACTATGATGTGAGCTGCCATCATGTGGATTGGCGGAAGTCACCAGACTTTTCCAGCCTTGCTCTGTATCCACCACCAATGTTTTACGGTGATTCGCCTTAAAGTTAAACAGTTCCAGATAACTGCGCAGGGTAATCTTTTCATCCCCGAATGGATTACTTAACCAGCCTTTTTCTGGGTTATTACCCAGACTCTGGCAGCAGATATACCAGAAACCTGACCACAATGGATTCGATGCACGCAATGGTTTTAAATCCGTTTCAATCACATCCACGCCTGCCTGACGTAGCTGACGGTAATGCTTTGGTGCAATCCCACCATAAACAGAATTGATTGGATCAGTAATGACAACCACCTGAATATTTGGGTCTTGACGACGCTTTGCGATCAATGCATCGGTCAGTTGTTGCATTAAAGGAAACTGTTTAACTTTGGATTTTCCAACTTCCTGATTAAACAGGAACATATCCAGCACAATTGTGGTCTGTGCCTGATCAATCAGTTGAAAGACTTCCCTGAAAATATGTTGGTCTACCTGTTGCTGACCCTGCGCATCCATATAGGTT
Source organism: Acinetobacter sp. GD03645 (assembly GCF_029845285.1). Taxonomy (NCBI): domain Bacteria; kingdom Pseudomonadati; phylum Pseudomonadota; class Gammaproteobacteria; order Moraxellales; family Moraxellaceae; genus Acinetobacter; species Acinetobacter sp. GD03645. Next base: position 65,299 of record NZ_JAOCLL010000013.1, read on the forward strand.
TGATCTGCCAGAAATTTCACATTGGCATGGCGCAGTTGTCCCGTAAAATCCAGCCCTTGTGGGAGCGGTTTTACAGTGTGGTAAATTGCCGAAGCAATGTACCCAATCACCACAATACTCAATATGACTGCCATGTAACGCCGACCTGACCAGTTTAATTTTTGATGGATTCGTTGGAAGATACGCATATAAACAGAAAAAGCCCTAGCCTAATGGGTTAAGGCTAGAGCTTATGCTTTGATTTTTCAATAAGATTTAAGTGACAAATTAGAAACTAAAGTTCACACCAACGGTAAAGTTACGTCCCACCTGTGGAATGGTCGAGAGGAATGAGGCATGTTGATAGACCTGATCATCCAGCAGGTTGTTGGCATTCAGGAACACCCGATAATCGCTGACATTACTGTACTTACCTGAGTACGCCACACCGAGATTGAGCATGTTATAGCTTTGGGTGTCTGTTTCATAAGCCGCAATCTTGTCCTGCTGGAACACATGATAGTATTCAGCCGAACCACTCCAGTGATCATCAAAATTAGCATTGACCTTAGTCCCTAAACGTCCTGCGGGTACACGAGGTGCATTGTCATTGTCGATCTTGCCACGTACATAATCACCAAACACACTGAGCTTATAGACTGGTGAAATTTGATAGCCCGCTTCCGCTTCCGCACCATAGAACTTGGCTTTGTCCTGTGCATATTGCACCAGACGGAAATCCTTATAGCGGTCTAAGGTTTGGGCATAGATATAATCATCAAACCAGTTATGATACACATGGACATGATAATCAAAGGTCTGATCATCATAATGGAAACCCAGTTCCACATTATTTGACTTCTCCTTGCTCAGTTGGTCATTGCCCAGCTCATAGGTATTGGTGGCGAAATGTCCACCATCCGCATAAAGTTCCTGTGCCAAAGGCAAACGCTCCTGATGAGACGTGACCAAAGAAAGTTTGTAGTTTGGTGCAAACTCCCAATTGGCCGCACCAGAAACAGAAAAGGCTGAACCGTCGAAATCTTTCTTGCTTGAATCATCAATATCAATTTTTTGCTGGTCTGCACGTGCCGCTAGCTCGACATGCACATCATTAAATTGGGCATGTTCCAAAGCGAAAATGCTCCACTTTTTAGTGGTGTTTGGTGCCAAAAAGGCTTCTTCACCCGTAAGTTCCAGTTTTTGTTGTCCATACTGTGTACCAATCACCCCCTCCCATGCACCCAGTGGGTTGTGTACCAACTCTAAACGTCCATCATAACCCTTGTTTTTAAAACGGGTCGCAATGGTGTCTTCCTCGATTTCATCATGCTGGTAATCGGTATAGCTGGCCTGAGCACGCAACTTTTTAAAGCCTGCAAACGGATCATCCAGTTCTGTACGTACATCATAACGTTCAGATTTCAGGTCAATCCAGGGACCTGCTTCATGTGCATGATCATGGTCATGATCTTCGTGGTCATGTCCCTCTTCATCATGGTCGTGTTCACCACAGTGCAGGCTGAGTCCATGTAAATGACAGCTTTCATATTCATGGCTATGTCCTGGCAAGCCATATTGATCCTGACGGTTGCTATAGGAAATCCCCGTAAAGCCACGATCATAAATCCATGACAAACCGACATTTACCGTTTGACCTTTGGCAAAGGTATTATCGACACGGCGTTCCTTTTCGCCCTCATGTACATAATCTGGTGCAATATAGTCATTGGCTTCACGCTTTAAGCCCTCAACACGCAAGGCGACCTGATCACCCAAACCCACCGTTACACCCGCACTTGCCAGCTTTTCATCACTGCCCGTGTTGTAACGTAAGCCAACATTACCCTCATAGCCCTTTTCTGGCATTGCTGTTGGAAGTTTACTATCGGTAACATTCACCAGACCGCCCACTGTTCCAGCACCAAATAATAGAGTGGATGGCCCACGAATCACTTCAACCTGTTTTGCCAGTGCTGGATCAACCGTTACCGCATGGTCTGGGGAAAGTGTGGATACATCAATATTTTCAGATGAGTTTTGTAGAATCTTCACGCGTGGACCATCCTGCCCACGAATCACAGGTCGGCTAGAACCCGCACCAAACTGATTGGAGGAAATTCCCGTTTCACCACTCAATGCCTCGCCAATGGTCACTGCCCCTTGCGCCAAGCGTTTTTCGTCTACCACAGTGTCTGCAACAGCAAAGTCCTTTGAGGTTTGCTCAAGCGGATGCGCCTTGATGCGAATAGTATCCAGCGTAGTCGCCTGCTCATTTTCTGCGGCAAATACAGATACAGACGCAACAGCCAAAATGGATAAGGTCAGAATATTTTTCGGAAATGACATACTGTGTCTCAAATCAGTCGATCTTTATTTTTGTTATATTATAACATTTCATTATTTTTGCAATAAAAAACATACATGCAAACTTCATTTGTTAAACTGCCACTCCATGATTTAAGCATTCTTCATGATTCAAGCTTATGCCCTTTACCCTTTCCCATGCGGTGCTTGCCCCACCCTTATCCAAACTTAGTCGGGGTCATTTACCGATTGCAGCCTTAGCCATTGGCTGTATGACACCAGACCTGTATCGCCTGTTTACAACAGAGACCATTGTGTTAACCCATCAATGGTCAGGGATTTTATTTCCCAATCTTCCGATTGGCTTATGCTTTTGCCTGTTGTGGTATTTACTGTATCGGCCAGTGATTTATCGTTTTTTAGGGATCAAGCACCCTTTAAAGGTCAAATCCTTTGATGAGACGGTGGCTTTTATACTGATGTGTTGTTTAGCCATCATTTTAGGAACAGCAACACATCTCATCTGGGATGGATTGACTCATTTAGACTTCCGAACCTTTGCCTTTCAAGACACGCTCGCCCAAAATATTTCCCTATGGAATGTTCATTATCCCCTGCATTTTATTCTGCAAATTGCATCATCCATTCTCAGCTTGCCTTTATTATTGTGGATGTGTCTAAACTATTACCAAACCTACAAACAAGACACGCCTATTTCAGGGAAAATTAAGCTGTTTGCCCTGCTGAGTATGGCCATTTCAGTGACTGGTGGCATGTTGGCAGTGTGGAAATACAGCCACACCATTTCGGCTGAACTGTGGAATACTGAGCGTTATTTTTTTATTGGCAAAGCCATTAACCAGTTCTCCCAAAATGGACTCATACTATTTAGTATTTGCTGTTTAATGAGTTTGTTGCTGCATCGAAAAGCCTATATGGCAGAATTTTAACCCAAAGCATTGAATTAGGATTGTCCCGAAAGCATTAAGACTTGAGACTGGCCGTTCAACAAGGCATAATCTTCGCTCCATTGATGCTGCGCTGTTTACGTATGCATCTTCTACAGCCAATATAGTTTGGATAATAATTCAATATGATGCGCACTCATTACTGTGGCTCTTTAACTGAAGCCCAAATCGATCAAACAGTGACTTTATGCGGTTGGGTTCACCGTCGCCGTGACCATGGCGGTGTGATTTTCCTGGATATGCGTGACCGTGATGGTCTGGTTCAGGTGGTAATTGACCCTGATACCCCAGAAGCATTTGCAACTGCGGATAAGGCGCGTTCTGAATTTGTATTAAAAATTACAGGCCGTGTTCGCCGTCGTTATGAAGGCACTGAAAATGCCAATATGGTGAGTGGCCAGATTGAAGTTTTGGCAAAAGAAATTGAAGTTCTTGCTGCTTCTGAAACGCCTCCATTCCCATTAAATGACGAAAACACCAATATTTCAGAAGAAATTCGTTTGAAATACCGTTTCTTGGACATTCGCCGTCCAGAGATGCTGGATCGTTTACGCTTCCGTTCAAAAGTGACCAACCTGATCCGTAATTATTTTGAAGATCATGGTTTCTTAGACGTTGAAACACCGATTTTGACCCGTGCCACACCTGAAGGTGCACGTGATTATTTAGTGCCAAGCCGTGTTTCAAATGGTAGCTTCTATGCGCTTCCACAATCACCACAATTGTTTAAACAGTTGTTGATGGTGGGGGGTATTGACCGTTATTACCAAATTGCCAAATGCTTCCGTGATGAAGACTTGCGTGCGGATCGTCAGCCTGAATTTACCCAAATCGACGTTGAAACATCGTTTATGTCTGACGATGACATCATGGATTTAATGGAAGGCTTAACAGTTAAAATGTTCAATGAATTATTGAATGTAAAATTCGATAAATTTGAACGCATGACGTATAACGATGCTATGCGTGACTATGCATCTGACAAGCCAGACATGCGTATTCCTTTGAAACTTGTTGACGTTGCAGACTTGATGCAGGACGTTGAGTTCAAGGTATTCGCAGGCCCTGCCAAAGACCCGAAAGGTCGTATTGTCGCTTTACGTGTACCAGGCGCGGGTTCACTTCCACGTAGTGCGATTGACGAATATACCAAATTCGTCGGTATCTACGGTGCAAAAGGTTTGGCTTATATTAAGGTCAACGAACTTGAAAAAGGTATCGATGGTCTACAGTCTCCAATCGTCAAATTCATCGAGCCAATCGTTCTTGATCTACTAAAACGTGTTGGTGCTGAAAATGGCGATATCGTATTCTTTGGTGCAGATAAAGCCAAAGTTGTAAATGATGCGATGGGCGCACTTCGTGTCAAAATCGGTCATGACCTGAATCTTGCAACTTGTGAGTGGGCGCCACTTTGGGTTGTTGACTTCCCAATGTTTGAGGAAACTGATGATGGCAAATGGACCTCTGTACATCACCCATTCACACTGCCAAAATCAAGTGTTGAAGAAGTGAAGAGCAATCCAGGTGCAGCACTTTCAGTTGCATACGACATGGTCCTCAACGGTACTGAGATCGGTGGGGGGTCATTGCGTATCTATACTCTGGAAATGCAAAAAGCAATTTTTGAAGCGTTAGGGATTGGTGAAGAAGAAGCCGAAGAGAAATTCAGCTTCTTATTGAATGCGTTGCGTTACGGTGCACCTCCGCACGGTGGTTTGGCATTTGGTCTTGACCGCTTGATCATGTTGATGACAGGTGCATCTTCGATTCGTGATGTGATTGCATTCCCGAAAACCAAGACTGCTGAATGTCCATTGACACAAGCACCTGCACCAGTTGAAGCAAACCAATTGCGTGACTTGGGTATCCGTTTACGTGAAAAAGCAAAAGCTGAAGAAAAATAAACTTTAGATTTATGATTCAGTGGAACCCTGCTTGATGCAGGGTTTTTTTATAAGCTATTTAGTTAATTATAATGATAACGACACATCGCAATGATAATGGATTCGGATGTCACCTTATAAACGATGCGGTTTTCCTTATCAATCCGCCTTGACCAATACCCCGATAAATCATGTTTAAGCGGCTCAGGTTTACCAATTCCATCAAATGGCGACCGTTTAATATCTTTAATCAAGATATTAATTCTTTTAAGTGTTTGCTTATCTGTAGTTTGCCAATAGAGGTAATCATCCCAAGCTTCATCACTCCAGCTTAAAATCATTCTTCAATCAGCTCACGGTTGATGGTTTTACCTGCTTCAATCTGGGCAATAGAATCACGTAATCGCTTTGCATTCACTGGGTTTTTAAGTAGATGTGCTGTTTCTTCATAGGCATTGAAATCATCCAAGCTAATCAATACAGCCGTTTGGTTATTCTGTCGAGTCACAAGTACAGGAGAGTGATCATCTATGACACCATCAAGTACAGTTGCCAAGTTCTTTCGGAGATCAGAATAGGTTACAACTTTCATTCTTCACCTTTTTAATTAAGTACAAGTAATTGTACTTATTTTAGTACAACACTATCAATCATTCAATCTAATCAACAGTGACTTTATGTGTTTTTGAGCCAAAATAATGGGTATGTTTATACAGAAATATGCAATTTTTTTATATTCGAGTTTTACTTTGCGATCATGCCTGCTAGTGGCATAATAAGCTGCTTTTTATTGAGAGGTCAGTCTTATGGCAATGCGTCCTGATGTACGTCGACACACGATTGTAATTATTGTGTTTTCACTGGCCCAGTGGTTCTTTATGCGTTACATCCTCGCCAATGAACTGTTCAATATGACCACCAATCAGCGAATTTTATATTTCTGTATCAGTAGCCTTGCGGGCGCACTTCTGATTTTTGTGGCACTGATCTATATGGTGCTCAAGGGCAATACCGATAAGCAAGACTGATCGTCATGTCGTTTTACATTACCCTACTCCGTATTTTACCTTTAGCATTTTTGCGTAGTATCGCCAAAGTGGCAGCCTACTTTATCAATCAGAATCCCAATAAAAGTATGTTATGGAAAACGCGAATTAATTTAGGTCTTGCCTATCCAGAACTTAGCCCAGAACAAAAAGAACAATTGGCACGGGAAAGCGTCACCAAACAATGCCTAAGTTATATTGAGTCTGGAAAATGCTGGGCAATGCCACCTGAATGGAGTATCCAGCAAATCCATACTGTGCATAACTTAGAAGTCCTGACGGATGCGCTAAAAGACCCGAAAGGTGCACTGATTATTACCCCACATCTGGGTACATGGGAAATGATGAATGCATGGGTACATCAATATGGTACACCAACCATTATGTATAAACCCATGAAAGATAGCGGTTTTAATGCCTTTGCCTTACATGCCCGCCAGCGGCTCAATGCAACACTGGTTCCTACTGATGCCAATGGGGTAAAAGCACTGTTTAAAAACCTGAAACAAGGTGGTTTCAGCGTAATTCTACCTGATCATGTCCCACAACCGTCTGGTGGTGTGGTGGTGCCATTTTTTGGCATTCCTTGCCTGACCAGCACCCTCGCCAGCAAAATGGCACAAAAAACCCAATGTCGTTTAGTGGGTTTAAGTTGCTTCCGCCGTGAAGATGGTGAGGGTTTTGATGTGTACTGTGATGACCTGAATGATCCTGAACTTTATGATAGAGATATTGAGGTTGCAACAACTGCACTCAATAAAGCAGTTGAGCAGATGATCAACCGCTTCCCTGCGGAGTATATGTGGGGATATAAACGGTTTAGGGGGGCCTCTAATAAAGAAGATTTATATCAAAAAACAAGCTTTTAAATTTTCTTATAAACTGAATTTTTTGGATATTTCAAATTCTCTAATTGTAATGTACCCTGTTCAACTAATTGATCAAGAATAAGCTGTCTTTTTCTGTATTGACTACGTTTTTTAGACGGTATCTCTTCCAAATTAATTTGATTACTTAAAGGTCTAAAAATAAAATTATTCCATTCATCCAATTCTGCGTCGAATTCTAGCCAGAATTCATTTAAGTTGGTTTTAACTCGTTCACGGTTCTTCGCCCGACGGCTACTTTTAAAAAAATGATTTTCATTAGACACTCCAACCACCTGCTTTACATTATAAAAATTACAAAGCACAGATAACCCATGTAACATTAGTTGTTTAGGGCGTAAACCATAAAGATTTTTTGTCAACTGCTTAATGAGTTCAGGATTTGTGTCCTCTTGCCTTCCTCCTTGTAACCCTCCAATAAAGAAAGCAGGTTCTCCATTTAAAAGTATATGTGAAAAAGTTAAAATATATTGTATCTTATCATTCAGCTTTAAAATAAGACCACTTTCACCCTCTTTAAAAAAATCAGATTTAAATATAAAAGAAAAAGAAATTTTATCTTTATTTTCATTATCTAGCATATACTCCCACAAATGAGCCATATCTTGAAAATAATGACTTTCATCGACTTGATTAAAAAACCAAGAATAATGTGCTTTTAAATAATTTATTTTTTGCTCATGATTAAAATTATTACTAAGATAAGAACTCTGTAATTTAAGATATAAATCCCCTTTATAATTTTCTTTCCATCGTATCATTTGTGGTGTTGAATTTAAATAAGCAGCCCAAATATAGCTCTCTCGCCAATTTATTAAAAATCGTAAAATATATTTAAAATATTTCATATAGGACCTTTTAGAAATGACAAAAGAGTCCACTACACCCCAATAAAGAAGCCTATTCACAAACATACCCCGACATTAAATTTTATGAATTCCAGCCACAAAAGCCTTGTCCAATTCAATTAAGCTTAAACAAGGAAAATTCTTTATATAGCAGATTTCGAAAAAGCAATTTTTATATTTTTCAATTATAATATATTGTCTTTTATATAAAAAGTTATCTATAACTTTCACACTAAAAATCAACTATCATGATATTCTTCCTTTCTAAAAGGTGCTAGAATTTTTAGCGATACATGAGTTTTATCTCTAGGTTACATCCAAATACTTGGAACAATTCGTTATATGTCATCTAAATTATATAAAAAAGATTTACTTTTCATTGTTGACCATCTTAAAGGTGGTGGTGCAGAGATTATGCTACTTAATCTTGCAGATCATCTCCATGCCAAGGGTTATACGATCCATATCATAACTCTATTGGATATTAATAACTATCAGGAACGCACAGCAAAATTTCATTTACATTGTGCATATTTTCCTCAACACTTTGTCAGTGGAAAACTTCTAATAAACAAGCCGATTGAATCGAAGACCATTTCTCACTTTCAATCCATGATCAATACAATCAATCCCGCTGCTATTATTGTAACGATCTGGTACGCCTACCTCACTCTACCTTATATTCAGCATCCAGATCTATGGGTTTGGTCGCAAGGCGATATTCTTCCAACCTTTGAAAAAACATGGAATCCGATTAAACTATTACGCAATATATATAAGCAAAAACTCTTTACCCAAAGATTTAAAGAAATTTTTTCCAATCAGAACATTATTGTCCTCAATACAGATTTAGAAAAGAAGTATAAGCAACTATTGGATAATATTAATATTCAAGTCATTTATAATGGTTTACTTAATCCAAAAATCCCAGCAGATACTCAAAATGAAAAGATTTGGGATATTTGTTATGTAGGTCGATTATCACCCTCTAAGCAAATTGAACATGCAATAATTGCTTTAAGCCAATCCAACCTTTCTGGAAAGATGGTGATTGTGGGTGATGGCGATAGAAAAAATAAATTACTTAAACTGGTGAAAAAGTTAGGTTTACAGGAACGTATAATATTTACAGGTTGGGTTGAAGACCCACAGCAGTATATCCAGCAAAGTAAAGTCTTAGTTCTGCCCTCACGTACAGAAGGTTACCCTTTAGTCGTGGGAGAAGCCTTATTAAATAGAACCCCTGTTGTAGCTTATAATTGTACTCAAGGAATTGCATATCAACTTTATACAGCAGATATGCAACGTGGGCTGGTAAAAACCAATGATATTCATGCCTTAAAAAATGCTTTAGAAGATGTTGTTCATCATCCTTATGGTATTCCTGAAAATACTATAGACCGATATAGTATGGATCAAATGACGCAAGCATTTATACAATTAGTTGATTAAAGCCAGATATTCCTTGGCTGTTTGGACTGGCAAGAATTTTTGATCAAATTCGATTGTGTAAGATGTGACATCAGCTAAAACATCTTCAATTTTGTTGGCTAAAGCAATAATATTCTGCACAGGAACTAAATGCTTGGATAGCAAAACCTCATTCGGTCCTGATGGACAATCCGTACTGATAATTGGTGTATTTAATGCCAATGCCTCTAAAATTGCGATACTAAAGCCTTCAAAATCAGAAGAGACCACCATTAATTTTGCATTCTTAATAAATGGATAGGGATTTTTTTGAAACCCAGCAAAAATAACTTTCTCTTCAATATTTAATTCTTTTACCAATTGTCTTGATGCCTCCATCAGCTCGCCAGTACCAACCAGTACAAGCTTCTGTGGCACATTCGCCTTAGCGTAGGCTTGAATCAAGATATCATGGCGCTTTTGCTGTTTAAACTTTCCCACATGGACAATATAATCCTGATATTCAGGAGTAAATTCATTGGCTGTCTGTAATATCATATCTACATCAATTGGATTATAAATAGTCTTAATTTGGCTTTGTTCACCAAATAACTGCCTAAAATCCTGTGTAACACCTTCACTCACTCCTACACAAGGCTTGGCTAAATAGGTCTTCTTCAATTGCTCAATAAATTGAGGTGTGAGTTGCTTTGCATATTCCTGACTAGTGGTATTGTGAATAACTAAATGAACATTTGGTAATTGACTATGGGCCAAGACAAAATCTACAGGATATAGATTTGAGAGTACCAGATCAGGTATCCCAATATTTTTTAGCACAAACTTATCAAATGCCCGTGCTGCAAAACCTGTCCGCATAAACTTTGGAATTGCACGGTATTTCTGATAATCAAAAAAATGAAGCTGGATATTTTCAGGTATAGGCAAATCTATAATATTTTTAAAATAAACAATATGTGCTTCATGTCCAGCATCAACCAAACCTTTTGCGAGTGTTAATGCAAATCGCTCTGCTCCATTTCCCTGTAATGTAAATATTGCCAATACGATTTTCTTTTTCATTTATTTGACCCAGTCAAAATCTGTCTTATTCAAGGCAATAAAACGTTTTTCCGCTTTTGGCATCACTTGTATATAGCGAATTGCCATTGCCAATTGTCCCATTAAACGTCTCTGCTTAAATAAGATTTTCTCAGATAAATTGCGATATACAGGTTTATGATGTTCTGAACGACCAATAATTGAATCAAGCTGCAACTGATCTGTTAATCCATATGCAACCATCTGATCTTCCTGAATCAATAGGGCTGGTTCAATTTGTAAACTATTTAATGAATAATCACTAAAAATGAAAGCGTCTGCTGGTGCAGGGCTCACATTTTGTAAACGTGTTAATAATTTTTTTGCTCCAGAAGGGTAGATCATATATCCTCCCGTACCTGTACGTTCCTGATAAAGCTCAAACAGCTTAAACTGTCCATTTAATAAACGAACTTTAGGTTGTTTGCTAATAATTTTCTTGCGACTGCGAACTTCCAGATTAATCAAATCAACATTAGGCAATTGCTGTTGTTCAATATTTTCCAATACCTCACGGCTATTTTTTGCCAATACCGCATCATCTTCTAAAATAAGACAGGGTTGATTAAGCTCAACCACTTTTTCCCAAGCGGTTTTATGGCTTAGAAAACAAGCCAATTCCACTTTTCGTAAAGGGCGTTGCCAACCAAAAGCCTGTTGTTGATATTGCTGTTCTGAGATATTGATAATCGAAACCGCAGGTAAGATTTCAAAGACTAGTCCCAATTTGGAAAATTGTTTCTGTTGAAAATGTAAACGCTCTATTGATGCAGGTAAATTAATAATCAATATTTTCATAATTTACCACCATCTGGTACGTTCACGGGTATGACGTTTTCTTGCACGTGAATATACATTGTTATTTTCTTCATTTTGCACACGGTCAAAAATCTCAATCACAATTTGACCAAGTTCATGATAAGCACACACCTTATCTAGACGCCAACGCATATTCCTAAAAGTATCATCTGTCCCAACGGCTAAAGCGGATGTTCCATCAAACAATGCTACACGTTCATTTTGTAAGATATGTTTAGTACTTTCATTTTCCTGATACTGGAGATCGCATAAGATTGCTTCTGTTTCCTGTGCCTTAATTGTATTAATCAGCACAATTGCATTCATTAGAATTGCCTGCAATGTCATATCTTCATCATAGTCAATAAAGGTATCACACGCAGAAATTAGCCAGCGGATATTGAGATACTCAAGTAAGAAATCACGTTCAGCTAGCCAGAGTGCCTTGAATTTATTAAAATTTCGTTGTGCATCAATATCACGGCGGATTAAAACAATTAAACTTGCATGATAATGGCTTAATTCAGGTTGTCCCACAAACTCCTGACGTAGATTCTGAATATGAATGTTTAAATCTTTATCCGAACCATAGGTGTATTCAACTTGATCGCCTGAAATAATATTGGTTTTTAGCTGCTGAATATCCACATTCCCTAAAGCTGCATACACTTGGTCTGCACCAAAACGACGTTGATGACGACTAAAAGAAAACCATTGTTCAAATCTGGATTTTTTCCGTGGTGGCATTTTAACAACCTAATTAACTCATTCTAGGGATTACTGCCAAGCGTCTTTAATCCAATCCGAAGGCAAAACATAACGATACCATTTCCCACCGCCACCATTGACAGCATCAGGTGGATTAATTTCGCCATGAAAAATAATAATTTTGGCATCTTTAGGTTTTACAGGTGGCTTAAAATACGCCAGGGGAATTTTTTGCAGGCAATGATACTTATAACTCTTACACCAGTCATCATTCCAATAGCTGAGTTTACCCTCTTTATGAACGAACCAGGATAAATATGCCTGTTCATTACGGAACTTTTGACGGATTTCATCAAAATGCTCACGAAAATAAGGCAAGATTTCAGGGAAAGCACCCAATTTAAAACGATAGACTGAGCTATTGCCTGTGATGCGCCAAGGACGTTTCCAGTCATGAATAATCAGGAACTCACCTTTTTCCTGAAAGAAGCAGTCAATATTATCAATAATCACGACATCAAGATCGAGAAAAAGTGCGTTACCTTTTAAGCCATATAAATCTGGTTCAAAGGTTGAAAGCTTGTTCCAGCCACGTTCAGGCGCACCTGCTGGCAAATCTAAAGGTGGGATTGGGAAGCATTGTACATTGGGGTCAATTCCCTCTGTACGATCAGTCAAACAAACCATTTTAAACGGTAAGGTCAGATGGCGTTTAACCATGTTATACAAACGGTTGACATATTCTGCACCGTACTTGGTTCCCCATTTCATGCACAAAATAATATTGTCTTCATGAGTTGCCGAATCTTGTTGAATATCTGCCATTTGATAACCTTAATGCTTGAGATACGATGTGCCACTGTGCGGTTTTAACATGCAATTGTGTTCAATCATATGCACCGAATGTTGAGTTATCTTAGCATAGACCTCATCAACTTTTTTATTATTAATTCGTCAAGTAAAGAGAATCACAAAGCTAATCTTTATACAAAATTAGGCTAATTCACCCCAAACAAGTCTCTTGTATAAATCTTTTCCATCACATCACTGAACATAGGCACCACCCGATTGACAATGATGAGATCAGACAATGATTTAAACTTTTGCAGGCTGGACTCAACAGGATGACCTAGATATTTACTCACATCCAGAGTCGGTTCATAAATAATAATTTTGATTCCCTGATCGGCCAGTCCTTGCAACACATCATGTACCGCAGACTCCCTAAAATTATCGGAATCGGCTTTCATGGTGAGTCTGTATATGCCAACATAGGATACGTCTCGACTTAAAATATCATCAATAATTGCCTGCTTGCGGGTTTGGTTGGATCGGATAATGGCTGAAATCAACTCTTGTGGTGTTTCATGATAATTGGCGAGCAACTGCTTGGTATCTTTTGGCAGGCAATAACCTCCATAACCGAAAGATGGGTTGTTATAGTGATCACCAATGCGTTGATCCAAACCCACACCCGTAACAATGTCCAAAGCACTTAACCTGTTTTTTAAGCAATAGGTATCCAGTTCATTAAAGAAAGCAACACGCATGGCTAAGTAAGTATTGGAAAATAGTTTAATCGCCTCGGCTTCTGTCGAATCCACACATAGAATCACTGCATCTTTTTTAATGCTTGCCTTAAGATAAAGCTTGGCTATTTTTTCAGCCCGCTTTGACTTTTCCCCCACAACGATTCGTGATGGATAAAGATTATCCTGTAGCGCCTGCCCCTCCCTCAGAAACTCAGGTGAGAAGATCAGGTTTTTAAGACCTAGGCGCTTGCATAGCTCGGCAGTATAGCCAACTGGAATGGTGGATTTAAGTATTATCAAAGCCTTGGGATTGATTGCCTGAATATCAGCAATCACGTTTTCTATGCTTGAGGTGTCAAAATAATTGGTTTCAGGATTATAGTTGGTTGGCGTTGCGATAATGATCAGCTTGGCATGTTGATAAGCCAGCGCTTTATCACAAGTTGCATCAAGGTTAGATTCAGATAAATAGTTTTGAATACAGGAATCACTGATCGGTGAAATTCGTTGGTTGATATTTTTCACCCTAGCCTGGTCAATATCAAGCACAGTGACATCGTGTTGTCTTGAAAATAATAATGCATTTGATAGGCCCACATAGCCTGCTCCAACCACCGTAATTTTCATTGTCGCTCTATTTTGCCTCGGTTTAGAGACAACTTAGTTCAGTTAAATGAAAGATTGATGATGCTTTGATTGCAGTCTATTGACAATTCGGCAATAAAAAAAGCGAAGCCTAGGCTTCGCTTCTTCAAGCATTTGAGCTTACTTCACATAAGTTAGCCAATCTGCATATTTCTCATTACGGCCTTGAACCGCATCGAAGAACGTCTTCTGAATCACAGTGGTGATCGGACCACGTGAACCACAACCGATTTCACGGTCATCATATTCACGAATTGGTGTCACTTCCGCTGCTGTACCTGTAAAGAATGCTTCATCAGCAATGTAGAACTCATCACGGGTGATGCGGCGTTCGATCACTTCATAGCCAAGATCTTTGGCAATGGTAATCACTGTTTGACGGGTAATACCCTCAAGCGCCCCACCAGCCAAGTCAGGCGTATGTAACACGCCATCCTTGATCAGGAATACATTCTCACCTGCACCTTGACATACAAAGCCTTGCGGATCAAGCAACATGGCTTCGTCATAACCTGAACGCGCCACTTCCTGATGTGCCAGGATTGACACCGTATAGTTACCGCAGGCTTTTGCCTTACACATGGTCACATTTGGATGGTGATGGGTAAATGATGAGGTTTTAACACGAATACCACGTGCCATTGCCTCTTCACCAAGGTATGCACCCCAGCCCCACGCGGCAACCGCAGCATGGATGGTATTGTCAGTCGCGGCAATTCCCAGCTTCTCAGAACCAATCCAGATCAATGGACGCAAGTAGCAAGATGCCAATTTATTTTCACGTACAACGTCGATTTGTGCCTGTTCCAATGTCGCTTGATCAAATGGAACATTCATTTGATAAATTTTTGCTGAATTTAACAAGCGCTTGGTATGGTCTTGTAAACGGAAGATTGCAGTACCATTTGGGGTTTCATAAGCACGGACACCTTCAAAAACACCCATACTGTAGTGCAGTGTGTGTGTTAAGACGTGGATTTTCGCATCACGCCAATCAACCAATTTTCCATCTTGCCAAATAAAACCATCACGATCAGCCAAATTCATGGCACATACTCCAAATTTTTACACAATCATTCACTTTCCAATGCTGTCGCAGTTGGATCAATTAACCTTTGCCATAACTTGCAAACGATCTCTCGGGTATCGTGCCAATCCGCAGCATTGACTTGCATAGATTGATTTGCAAGCGCTAGACGGTGGCTCTCAGCTCGTTCACGGAGATAAGCGTGTATTAATGCTGTGGCATCTTCACTGGATAAGCAGCCTGCTTTAGCAGCATCTTCTAGAATTCTTACATTGTCGGAAAAATGGGCGAGATCTGGATTCGTCCCACTCCATGCAAGCACTGCATACTGTGCCATAAATTCGATGTCAACGATACCACCTGAGTCCTGTTTTAAATGAAAAATCCCATGTTTTTTTTGCTCAGTAGACGAACCTAGGTGATCTTTCATTTTTTGACGCATTTTCAGCACTTCCTGACGAACTTCATTTTCATCACGGACTTGGGTCAGAATCTGACAACGAATCTGTTCAAACTGCTGGCATAAATCGGTATCACCCGCGATTGAACGTGCCCGAACCAGCGCCTGATGCTCCCATAACCATGCGCTTTTTTGCTGATAGTGTTCATAGGCTTTCAGGCTGGTCACCAGCATCCCTGCCTCACCCGATGGTCTGAGACGTGTATCAATTTCATACACGCGCCCATCCAGCGTTTGCGTAGTCATCAGGGACATAAACTTTTGTGCCACTCGAATGGCGAACTCGGCACCACTAATGCTTTTCTTGCCATCAGTTTCACTTTGTTCCTCAAGGGCATGAATAAATACCAGATCAAGGTCAGAACCATAACCCAACTCAATCCCACCCAGCTTGCCATAACCAATCACCGCAAAGCCTTTGGCATCGAGACGACAGCGCTGGCCATTGCTTCCGACAGGATAACCATGCCGTTCCACAACCGCCTGATAAGCCAAATTTAAGGTCGCCTGAACGCTGACTTCGGCAATATCAGTTAAGGCATCGGAAACTTTCATCAGTGGACTTTCAGCCAGTACATCACTGGCAGCGACAGTCAATACATTGCTCTTTTTGAATAGCCGCAATACCCGCATCTGGTCTTCGACCTGATCAATCTCAATACGCAGTAATTGCTGACGCAATGAATCTTCCAGATCCTTGCGTTGTGGCAAGCCAAAATCCATCGACAAGAATTCATCCAGCAACACTGGATATTGCGCCAGTTCCTCACAAATCCACGGACTGACGGTTGCCATTTTGACCAGTCGCTGCAAGGCACCACGGCTTTCCATCAACATCACCAAATACACGGTACGGCGCAGCACTGACTCCACCAATGGCATCAAACGCAACAAGGCGACTTGTGGTTGCGGTGACTGTAAGATTGCCTCGATCAAATGCGGCCAGAATTTCTTTAAACGTTCCAGGGCACTGGCTGGAATTTTACGTAAAGCCTGCCCATGCCAGAAGTTCTGAATCAGGTTTGTGGCATCATCATCCAGTACAGTACTGAGGCGCTGTTCCAACTGTGAAAAATCATCAATCGGTGCAGAAAACTCCTGTTCCTGAATCAGTTGCTTGAACTGAACCTTCACCTTGTCACGCTTCTGGTTCAGCACATCAAGAAAGGCTTGCCAATCTGCAAAGCCCAAAGTCTCAATCATGCGCTGCCTTAATTCAGGTTCATTTGGCAAAGACTGGGTTTGCTGGTCATTGAGTGCCTGAATGGCATGCTCAACCCGTCTTAAAAACAGGTAGGCATCTTCAAGGTCAATCACTGCTTGCTGATCCAGCAATTCCGCTTCCCCGAGATGATGTAAATTGACCAGACATTGACGGTCCTGCAACTCACGTTTCGAACCACCATAGATCAACTGAAAGACCTGCACAATAAACTCAATTTCGCGGATACCACCAGCACCAAGCTTGATATCATCCTCAATATTACGGCGCATGACCTCACGTTCGATCATGGCTTTCATTTCACGCATCGCAGCAAAGGCGGAATAATCCACATAACGGCGGAACACAAAGGGACGTGCCATTTCCATCAGTTCAGCGCCCGCCTTGCCCCCTGTAATTACCCGCGCCTTGATCCAGGCATAACGCTCCCATTCACGCCCGTGCTGGCTTAAATATTTTTCCAGTCCCGTATGACTAATTGCCAAGGCTGAACCATCTCCCCAGGGACGCAGTCGCATATCAACACGGAATACAAAACCATCCGCACTAATGTGATCCAGCAGGTAAATCAGCTTTTGTCCCCAGAGAATGCAGAACTGCTGCACATCAATACATTTACGACCATTGGTTTCACCCTGTTCATCAAAGGCAAATATCAAATCAATGTCGCTGGAAAGATTCAGCTCCTGCGCGCCTAATTTACCCATGCCAATCACAATCAAGTCCTGAACCTGACCTGAATAGCCTATCGGTTCGCCATGTTTGGCAATCAGGGGAACAAGTGCAAATGCCTTGGCTGCACAGATACAGGCATCGGCAAAATCAGAAAGTTCACGGGTCAGGGTAACGACATTGGTGAGTTGATTGGCATCCTGCCAAATCCAGCGAAACATCAGCCTGGCACGTAGAACACGCAAGGCTTTCATCCAAGCCTGCTCATCAGTTAAATCCATGACAGCATGCTGGACTTTCTGGTGGATACTTTCAGTTGAAAGCGAATCAAGAAATTGATCTTCCAAGTAGTCTTGTTCTAATTGTGTCTGGTATAAATTTAAAACTTGCTCAGCATATTGGCTTGCAACCAAGGTTTTTTGTCGCTGTTCCACATTCATATAAAAAAGCTCGACTAATGTCATGTCATCTCAGATCATTTATATCAGTTACGAGCTTATCTTTAAAATCTCTTTAGGCTAATTTTGCCTTGGTTTTAGGTTGTTCAACGCATACATCCATGTGCTCACCTGCGGCTGGCAACAGCACCTTAAAGGTGGTTCCCTCACCCTCTTTCGAGCTGACGCTAATTTCGCCATGATTTAAATCGACAAAACGCTTGCACAAGGTCAGGCCTAAGCCTGCACCCTTTTCACCCGCTGTACCTTTTAAACTGACGGTTAGGCGAGGATGGAACAACTCTGCCATTTGCTCATCTGTCATACCCAAACCCGTATCCTGAATATAAATGGCAACATGGCGACCCTGCTCTTCCGCGCGAATCGACACCACGCCTAAACCATCTATATCGGTAAATTTCAAGGCATTGGACACCAAATTCTGAATCAGGGAAGTAACCATATTCATATCAGCATACGCCTTGATATGTTCTGGCACATCATTGATCAGGTTTATATTTTTCTTGACTGCAAGTGTCCTTAAAATATCCGTGACAATGGTGGTCACTTGTCTTAACTTAAACTCAATAGGATAAGCGCTAAAGCGTCCACCCTCGGCCATTGACCAATTTAACAGACTTTCCAGCAGGTTATAGGTCGACTGGGCAGTATCATAAAGATAGTCTGCAATATTCTGGACACTTGCCTCATCCAGTGTGTCACGCTCTTTTGCCAGAATCTCGGAAAAACCCAGCAAGCCATGAAATGGCGCACGGAGGTCGTGGGAAATAATGGAGAAGAACTTGGTTTTACTAAAATTAAGCGCCGCTTCCTGTTGGTATAATTCCTTTAATTCGTCATGGTTAAACTTCAATTCCAGTTGCTGCATGAAATTGACACAATGGGCCTGCAACAATTGTTTTTGTAAGTCAGTAAATTCCTGAGCCACTTCATCGAATAAAATCACATAGCCCAAGGCAGTCTGATTGGGATGTCTGAGTTGCAGGGCGATTGCAGTTTGTGCTTTTCGCTTAAGTGAAGCGAGAAAAGCCAGCAGTGTTGGATATTGTGGATGTTTACAGTCAATCAGGTCATCATTCACAAATAAGGTATTTAAGCTCTTGATAATTTTTGAAGAATCAATCACTTTTAATTTTTCAGGGCAACGATGCCAAAGATAAGGTTCCTGATGAAAAACAAGCAATGCGGTATTGGCCTGCATCAGGTTTCGGTTAAACTGCAAAAATTGCTCAAGCAAGTTCTGTTCTGAAGTTACACCTAAAGAAAGAGAAATTTTACAAGCACTTAACTTATCAGCCTGATGTAATTCTAATAGTTGAATCGCCATGCTCGCCTCTCGAATATTATCGTTATGACATGTATGTAGGTTTTATTTAAAAAAAATGAGAAAATCATCACCCACTATTAACAAACTTTAACATAAAAGGCAATTGTTGATTCGATCAATTCGCAACAAAACGTGATTTTTCAACAAAATTTTATTTCTGCTTATAAAACAAGCAACTTCGCTGTTTCTGAACATTTTTATAAAAATACATAAAAAATCTATAAATTGCTCTAAAACTAAACAACTGATCAGCAGGCATGATTGACAACTGTTTTAAACAGGGTATTATACGCAACACAAAGCATCGCACTCTTCCCGAGGTGGTGAAATTGGTAGACGCGGCGGACTCAAAATCCGCTGTCAGAGATGACGTGTCGGTTCGAGTCCGACCCTCGGGACCAAGATTTCAAAAACCCCAAACTGGCATTAAAAGTTTGGGGTTTTTTATTTTAGGGATAAATCTTAGAAAGATGCTGTTCTGATTCGGTGTGGAAAAGAAATCTATGCAACTCTCTGACTTTTCGTTTGACCTTCCTGATGAACTGATTGCACGTTATCCATTAGAAAGCCGTAGCGCTTCACGCCTACTGCATATTGATGTGCAGGGTCATTATCATGATCATGTCTTTACCGATATTCTGGACTTACTGGAAGATGGTGATTTATTGGTGCTAAATGACACCAAGGTCATGAAGGCACGTTTAAAAGGAAAGCGTGCCACAGGCGGTGCCATTGAAGTTCTGGTTGAACGGATGTTGGATGCCCACACAGCTCACTGTCACATTAAGTCAAGCAACTCACCCAAGGCTGGTGCAGAACTGTATATTGGTGAAGATGCTGTTCCTATAACAGTACAGGGTCGCCATGAAAACCTGTTTATCGTTGAGTTTTCACAACCGATTTTATCTGTGCTTGATCAATACGGTCAGCTCCCGATTCCGCCTTATTTCAACCGTGAAGCCGAAGAGATTGATACTGAGCGTTATCAAACGGTATTTCACGACCCTGAAAAAATTGCCAGTGTTGCTGCTCCAACAGCAAGTCTGCATTTTGACCAAGACCTATTGGAGAAACTAGAAGCCAAAGGTATTCAGCAAACCTTTGTAACCCTGCATGTCGGTGCTGGTACATTTATGCCTGTGCGTACCACAGATATTACCAACCACATTATGCACAGTGAATGGTGTGACGTACCACAGGCAACCATTGACCTGATTTTGGAAACCAAGGCGCGTGGCAATAAAGTCATTGCTGTAGGGACAACAGCCACCCGTGCCCTTGAAAGTGCAGCTCAAGCCAATCAAGGTCAGATTGCACCCTGGACAGGTGATACACAAATCTTTATTTATCCAGGTTATCAATTCTGTATCGTGGATCGATTGATCACCAATTTCCATTTACCAGAATCCACCTTGTTGATGCTGGTTTCAGCCTTATCGAATCGAGAGAATATTTTAGCGGCCTATCAACATGCTGTTGAACAGCGCTATCGTTTCTTTAGTTATGGCGATGCGATGCTGGTTGATAAACTAGAAACTTAAAAAATATAAAGATAGGCTAAATCAAGGTTTAGCCTATTGCCTCATAAAAATAAATTGAATGATAGGAAATTTATTTTGGGATAAAAAACAATTAGATTCACATGCCACTTCTTAGTTTATGAAACTTAAAGCATAATTAAACGATCTTAGCCTTATTACAATGAATTGATCCTCTCCATGCCGATCGACACCGTCCAAGAAGCCCTACATATAAGACGTAAAAAAAATGCCCAGGTTTTTCGCAATATTGCCCGACTTTGGGAGATCGGGCAAAAATCACATAACGATCAGGACTTGCTGGATGCGTTGCATCCTTGGCGTGAGGATCATGGTTTACGCTTTTTTAATATACTGCCTTATCTATTGGCAATTACCAGTATTAGTACACTCATTTTTGGCTATTTTCTTCATCCCCACATTCAGTTTATCTGGAGTTTTCTGGGGGCTTTTTTGACAGGCTTTTTGGCCTATTTACTCTATGAACCCAAAGAGCCATTGACACAGGTCATCAATTATCTGGAACAGCGCATGACTGTATTGCGTTATGGTTTACAGTTTCAACAGTTGCCTGCCTACCTGCCCATACAGGCACAACCCCTTTTGGTGATGAGCAGATTAAAGCAATACTTTCCCTTATTTAACCGTGGAACTGAATCAAATGAAATTACGCAATATGCATCTACCATATGGAATGATGGTATAACAGAACATCAGGTTCTGCTTTTTCAATATCACTACATCAGTGAAATGCCAATTTTTCAGGAAAACAATGAGAAAAAAATCGTAAAAGAAATTCATAAGGACTTATGGGGGGCTTTTATCTTTCAGATGCCCGCGTTGGGTGTCGCGGTGAGCAATCAGCGTTCACGTTTTTTTGCACCCTATACCAGCTCATGGCAAAGCAGCGATATTTTAATCAACCAGAAACTTAAAATTTTCGGTCTTGACCAGCATCAGCTCGCCAAGGAAGTTGGTCCCAGTATGACCTTAAAATTACATGATTTTTTTGAACATTTTACAGGTGATTTAATTTATCATCATGAAGAGCAAATCTTGTGTTACGTGGGCGAACAAAATCTTTTCCAAACCGCCAGTAAACGTAGTGAAATTCATGATATTCCCGCATTGCGTGGTCATTTACGTACCATGACCATGCCGCAATATCAAAAATTTCAGCAATTGATGCTCAACTTAATTCAATAAATCCCCTAGTCCTTTTTAAAGAAAAGGAAATTGATGGGGGAATAACAATAAGGGGAATGGCGATGACAGGTTTACTGATCTTCCTGGGAATTTTTGTTGTGATCATCGTGTGGGGTGTTTATACACGCAACAACATCGTGCGTTATTTTAATGCCACCAAACGCGCTTGGTCTGAAGTTGCAAATTTTGAACGTCAAAAAGTCAAAACGCTAGAAGCCTTAGAGGCAACGCTGGCCCAATACACCCAGTTTGAAAAATCGACATTGGAAAAAGTCACTGAGCTACGTCAACAAATTCTCAATTTAAATGTGAATGACACGGATATTTCCCAGTTACAGAATATTGAGAAAATGAGCAAGGAACTGATTCGCAGCCTGAATGTCGTGGTTGAGAACTATCCTGAACTCAAAGCTGATGCACTGTATAGCAAGATGATGGATGACATTCAGGAACAAAATGAAAATGTCGGTGCGGCAATTACCATCTTTAACCGCAATGTTGAGTTGTTTAATAACCAGATCGAGGTGTTTCCAAACAACCTGATCAACACACTGACCTTATCTAAAAAGAGTATTCGTCCATTTAAAGACAATCTTGTGACGGATAATTTCGACTATAAGCCGAATTTTTAGGATTCATGATTTTCTCTTGGTATGGATTAATTAAGCAATGAATGATCGTTTGATTTCAATATTATCTTGGTTCTTTGGGGTTTTAATTATTTTTGCAGGGTTGAGAGCTTTTTCCATCAGTTTTATTGGTGCTATTCTTTCAATCTTAGGTGGTATTGCTCTACTGCCAATTTTCCAAAAAAAAATTGAAAGTATGCTAAAACAAGCCATACAAAAGAGGTGGTTTGTAATAATTGCACTTCTCCTTATGGTTATTGGTGGGAATTTGATTGGTAAAGCTGAGCAAAATGCCTTACAAAATGGAACCGCAAGCCAAGGGTTAAAAGATCGTGAAGCAAATCGTATTAAGCTTGAACAAGAAAGACAGCAACTTGAGGCAAAAAAAGCTGAAGAAGAAGCAGTAAAAGAAGCTCAAAGACAGGAACGAGATAGAATTATTAATATAGAAGTAGAGTCTAAAATGGCTTTAATGAACTTCTTGAAAGATCCTGATAGTGCTGAAGTTAGAAATCAAAATGGAAACTGTGGTGAAGTAAATTCAAAAAATGGCTTTGGCGGATACACTGGTTTTAAACGCTATATAGCAAGTCCGACTGTAGTCGCTATAGAAGGTGAAAATATGACTTCAAGTGAGTTCGAATCAGCATGGAATAAAGTCTGTCATTAAGAGTATTTTCTTAGTGATATATTCTAGTACTCGATAACCTAGAAGTCTGTAACCGTTAGCTTTACGCGTTTGTAATAAAATGTGTTCCCGAATTACAAAACGTTAGTTCGGGAACAAATCAAATGGCTTTCCGCTATACAGAAAAATTTAGCTACGCCTATGAAAGAATATTCAAGGAAAAATTCAAGAGTAAATTCTCTCTATTTTATCCCTCGCTACATTTAGTAGTAGAACTACACGCCATAATCAAGGAAAATACCCGCTTTTGATCAGCGAACTGTTTTTTCGCCTTGCGCTGCGCTCAAAGCAGTGCTTCGATCTTGCTCAGGATAGTGTCATGCAATTTGAAAAATTAGGCCAGTCGGGGCGCGCCCGTCGTGGTCGACTCACTTTAGAACATGGTGTGGTGGAAACACCTGTATTTATGCCTGTTGGTACTTACGGTACAGTGAAAGGTATGTTACCTCGTGACATTGAAGAGATTCAGGCACAGATTATTTTGGGAAATACGTTCCACCTGTATTTACGTCCTGGTCTGGAAGTCATTAAAGAGCATGGTGGTCTACATGAGTTTATCCAATGGGATAAACCGATTTTGACCGACTCAGGTGGCTTTCAGGTGTTTAGCCTGGGTGCAATGCGTAAAATCAAGGAAGAGGGCGTGACTTTCCGCTCGCCTATCGACGGTTCGAAAGTGTTCCTATCTCCTGAAATTTCAATGGAGATTCAACACGTACTCAACTCAGACATTGTGATGATCTTTGATGAGTGTACACCCTACCCTGCAACCCATGAAGAAGCGCAAAAATCATTGCAGCTTTCCTTACGCTGGGCAAAACGTTGTAAAACCCACCACCATGATGAACTCAACAATAAAAATGCCTTATTCGGCATTATTCAGGGTGGCATGTACGAAGACCTGCGTGATGAGTCACTCAACGGCCTGTTAGAGGTTGGCTTTGATGGTTATGCGATTGGTGGTTTATCGGTGGGTGAACCGAAAGAGGAAATGATCAAGGTACTGGATTATTTACCCAACAAGATGCCACATGACAAACCACGTTACCTGATGGGCGTCGGCAAGCCAGAAGATATCGTGGAGGCGGTGCGCCGTGGCGTCGATATGTTCGACTGCGTGATGCCAACCCGTAACGCCCGTAATGGTCATTATTTCGTGACCGATGGTCTGGTCAGAATCCGTAACAGTAAATATCGTCATGATAAAGGGCCTTTAGACCCACATTGTGACTGCTACACTTGTAAAAATTTCACCCGTGCCTATTTATATCATTTAGAGAAGTGCGGTGAGATGCTGGCCTCCATGCTTGGCACCATCCATAACCTACGTTACTACCAGCGCCTGACACAGGGCATGCGTGATGCACTGGATAATGGCACATTTGATGACTATGTTCAGGACTTTTATGCGCGTCGAGGACTGGAAGTTCCACCCTGCCCTGAAGACTGATGTGAAGTAAATGCATCAAGATTTGCGCCTGACCGCAAGACAGGGTACATTGCAAAACGAATTGGAATTTATTGTTAATTTTTTGGCTTTTTAACTTTAGGAAATCGAAATGAGCTTTTTAATTTCTACTGCTCACGCTGCACCAGCGGCCCAGCAAGGTCCTAGCCTGATGGCAAACTTATTGATGATTGCGGTGTTTATCGCGATCTTCTATTTCCTGATCTGGAGACCACAGGCGAAACGTGCCAAAGAACATCGTTCTTTGATTGAAAGCCTGGGGGTTGGCAGTGAAATCGTGTTTGCTGGTGGTTTGATGGGGAGAATTACCAAACTTGATGGTGACTTTGCCGTTGTTGAGCTTTCTCGTGGCGTAGAAGTCAAAATCCAGCGTGCCAGTGTCATTTCAGTATTGCCTGAAGGCACTTTAAACAACCTTTAATCATAAGATTGTCGTGCCTCAGCACGACTTTTTCATTTAAGAAGAAAGCGAATGCGTTACCCTGCATGGAAATATTTACTGATCCTTGTGGTACTTGTGATCAGTACGTTATATGCACTTCCTAGTCTGTATCCAGATGAACCTGCTGTCCAGATTTCTGGGGCAAAGGCAGGTACCCAGATTGATCAGAGCATAGTGCAAAAAGCTGAGCAGATTTTAAAAGCTGCCAACCTCAGCAGTCACGACAACAGCTTCACCAACAACGCGGCACTATTACGTTTAGACTCCTCAGAGGCCCAGTTAAAGGCCAAGGAAGTGCTGCGCCGTGATTTGGGTGATGACTACGTGGTTGCCCTCAACCTTGCACCAACCACACCAGAATGGCTGCAAAAGATTGGGGCCAAGCCGATGAAACTCGGTTTGGACTTGCGTGGTGGTGTACATTTCCTGCTTGAAGTCGACATGGATAAAGCAATTAGTCAGCGTATGGAAACATCTGCGACTGATCTGCGTCGTCAATTTCGTGACAACAAAATCAAGTTTAACAACCTTAATTTAAGCAACAACACCATTACCATCCAGTTCGCAGACAATGCTGACCGTGATGCAGCGACAGATTTTCTGCGCCGTAATGGTAATGAGTTTACCCAGCAGGCGGTTGCAACGGCTACAGGTGCGACCTTAAAACTGAATTACACCGATGCACGCCGTCAGGAAATCCAGTCTTATGCGGTGAATCAGAACTTAACCACCCTGCGTAACCGTATTAACGAGTTGGGCGTGGCTGAAGCACTTGTACAGACACAGGGTAACAACCGTATTGTGGTTGAATTGCCAGGCGTACAGGATACTGCCGAGGCAAAACGTGTTCTTGGACGTACCGCAAACCTTGAGTTCCGCCTGGTTGCTGATAGCAATGATCAATATATTGACAAATATACAGGTAAATATGATGGTCAGCCGCTTCCTCCAGGTACGGAAGTATTTGCTTATGAGTCACTGGATAGTGGCCGACAGCTTCTGTTAAACCGTAACCGTATTTTGACA
The DNA here is from genome assembly GCF_029845285.1 of Acinetobacter sp. GD03645. Classification (NCBI taxonomy): domain Bacteria; kingdom Pseudomonadati; phylum Pseudomonadota; class Gammaproteobacteria; order Moraxellales; family Moraxellaceae; genus Acinetobacter; species Acinetobacter sp. GD03645. The sequence continues at coordinate 91,577 of NZ_JAOCLL010000013.1, forward strand.
GGTGAACGCGTCCAGAATGCAAGCTCTGGCTTTAGCCAGGATTCAGGCGGTGCAGAAGTCAACATTACCCTGGACACCGCGGGCGGCAAGCTCATGGCTGATGCGACACGCAATTCTGTTGGCAAGCGTATGGCCGTGCTGTTTATTGAAAATAAGCAAAAAATCAGCTATGTCACTGATCCTCAAACAGGGACTCAGACTGAAGTCCGTACCCCATATACCGAGTCTGTGGTGATCAATGCCGCAACTATTCAGGCTGTGTTGGGTTCACAGTTCCGTATCACAGGTCTTGACTCACCTCAAGAAGCTGCTGAACTTGCATTAATGCTACGTGCTGGTGCTTTGGCTGCGCCAATGTACTTTGTTGAAGAACGTGTGGTTGGTCCAAGTCTGGGTCAAGAAAACATTGATAAGGGTGTGTTATCTACCCAAATTGGTTTCTTGCTTGTTGCAATCTGGATGATTGTGTTCTTCCGTTTATTCGGTTTGATTGCCAACTTTGCACTTGTGTTTAACCTTGCCATGATCCTTACCGTGATGTCATGGATTGGCGCTTCCCTCACCCTGCCAGGTATTGCGGGGATCGTGATCACCATTGGTATGGCGGTCGATGCCAACGTACTGATCTGTGAACGGATACGGGAAGAAATGCTCTGGGGTGCATCGCCCAAGCAGGCCATTGTCGCGGGTTATGATCGAGCCTACAACACCATTTTTGACTCGAACTTAACCACATTCCTTGTTGCGTTTATCTTATTCGCAATTGGTACAGGCCCGATTAAAGGCTTCGCCGTTACCCTGATGATTGGTATTGTCTGCTCGATGTTTACTGCGATTACGGTAACACGTGCAATCGTACAGCTCATTTATGGCAAACGCCGTAATTTGAAAAAGTTGAGTATTTAAGGAGATTCACATGACTGATCTGACTCAACAGGACTCAAAGCAGTACGGCCGTCCAGATGATCTAAAAATCATCCCATTCATGAAGATTGCCAAACCTGCCGCAATCTTCTCGATTTTGCTGACCATTGCCAGCATCTTCTTTATTGTGACCAAAGGCCTGAACCTCGGTCTGGACTTCACTGGTGGTATCTCGGCTGAATTAAATTATAAACAGGCGGTTCAGCCTGCTCAGGTGGTTCAGGCACTGGATCGTGCTGGATTCAAGGATGCCGTGGTACAAACTCTGGGAAGCAATACCGACCTGATCGTGCGTATGCCTGTGCAGGAAGACCTTGAGGTTGAAGATTTAAGCAACAGCATTACCAAAGCGGTTCAATTGCCAAACAACTCAGTAGAGGTTCACAAGGTCGATTCTGTGGGTGGTGCGGTAGGTAATGAACTGTATATCCGCTCTGCGGGTGCGGTGGCACTTGCACTGATCCTGATGCTGATCTACGTGACCATTCGTTTTGAGTTTAAACTCGCGATGGGTGCAGTCATGTCGTTATTCCACGACATCGTCATTATTATTGGTGCTTTCGCCCTGTTCCAATGGCCATTTGACCTAACAGTTTTGGCTGCGGTACTTGCGGTTATCGGTTTCTCGCTTAACGATAACATCGTTGTATCCGACCGTATCCGTGAGAACTTCCGTAAGATTCGTGGTGCAACCCCGCGTGAAATCGTGGATATTGCCCTTACTGAAACCTTACGCCGTACTATCCATACCTCGATGACCCTGTTACTCGTGGTGCTTGCCATGATGTTCTTGGGTGGTGATGGCCTGCACTGGTTCTCTGTGGCGATGTTTGTCGGTGTATTCGTCGGTACTTACTCATCCATTTATATTGGTACAGCTTTCGCTTTATGGCGTGGCCTGAATCGTCAGGACTTTATTGTCCAAGTTAAACCTGAGTTTGAAGAAGAAGAGATTCCTTAAACTTTCCACTTCTCTTGATTCAAATAAAATGCCAGCATAATTGCTGGCATTTTTTATGACCTACAAAAGTGCCTGACTGAGTTGCAAAACCATTTGTTTATTTATGCGTTGCTGCTCTGCGGTAAGCTGATTGGAAAGTTCAACACCTGCTTTAAAATCCTGTTGTTGCATCGTTTTATTAAGGGCCTTGATATTCTCCAAAGCCTGCTGGGCATTTGTAGGTTGCTTAAAATCGGCAAAAATCTGGAGGTTTGATTGTATAGATTGCACATTGAGCTGTTGAATCTTTTTAAAAGTCGCTGTACGTGGTTGCAAGGCCTGATAAGCTTGCAGTTCCCGTACATCGTCATATTCTGTTCGTTGCGATAGCTTTTGAAGATTTCCAAGTGTATCCCACTGAGCATCTCGTGGATAAAGTTGATGCTCAAGTATTGAGTAATCCAACCAGTCCGAGAACAGATCAGCATCAATATGCCTTAAACGTCTATCTTTCTTAATGGCCAAGATTCTTAACTGTTCCAGAACTTTCATTTCTGCTTGCTGTGCCTGATATTTACTGACAGTCTCTATTTTGAGTGCAGGCTCTCTTAAAAATGTCTGAGTATCACCATGCTTGGCATAATAATCAATGACGTTGTCCTGAAAAAGCTGATTCATTATTGTTAAGGTCTGCATATCCAGACTTTGAATATTTCGGTAACTTTCCGTGGCAAAAGTGGCTTGCCGAATTCTTGCAATATTTTGATTATTGGCATCAATGATCAACTTGGCATCTTTAACATAGTTTTGTTTAAATTTTTCTCTTCCTGCTGATGAACTTAAATCTATTTTCTCAGTATTGAGACGGGGAATTTCCTGTTGTATGAGGTTTTGGTATTTAAGCCAGTCTTGAATTAAAAGCTGCTCATATTGAGGACGAAATGCTTGAGTAATGATTCTGGGCAATAACTGTGCATCTGCATAATGATGTGTAGCAGCAATTCCCATTCCCCCCAATAAAACCACAACCAAAAAAATTTTCTTCATTGTTTTCAATTTTTATTCGCTTTTGAACCGAGAGTATAGAAAAAATCATCTCCACAAGTCAAAGCAGACTAAGCTTGAATCACCTGAATCTGTGGAAACTGAAAACCACGACAGGACTGCTCTGCCCGCCATGCCACTGTCAACACAATCTTCTGATTTAAGATAAAATTCTGATAGGCAAAAGTCCCCAGTAGCGGATGGGAACACATTCCTCCATGACTGGTTGGGTGAACTTGGGTATTTAAACTGTTGAGGTCCAAACGAATCCCCAAACCCGATGCCTTTAAAATTGCTTCCTTGGTCGTCCAGACTCTAAACCAATATTCTTTATCCTGACTTTCTTGCCATGTCTGATATTCTTCGGGATGAAATGCATGTTGTGCCAGGGCATCAAAGCGAACCTTTCGATCCAGTTCCTCAACATCAATCCCAATGTCTTTAACACGTTCACTCATGGCCAAAGCATAATATTGCTGACTATGTGAATGGTTAAAATGTAGCGAATGAGACGTTAAAAAAGGTTTACCATGTTCATGCTGGGCAAAAGCCAAATCTTCTATTGAGCAATCCAGTTGATTAGCGACAAAGTGATTACGCTGAGCTTGAATCTGCTGTTTTTTATAATAATTAAAAGCACTTAAATCAGCAAAATCAGTTTTACTTTGTTCGAGGAGTTGAGCCAATGCCTGAACATAAATCTGGATGATACGCGCCATAATAGCCTCCATTGCAGATAAAAAAGCCCAAAGCAAACTTTGGGCTTTTGACATCAAGAAAAACTTAACGCTTGAATTTCTTTTCCGCCTTTTTAAATTTCTGGATATAACGACGTTTACGTGCGGCAACACGCTCATCCACTTGAGACTTACGTCCTTCAAATGGGTTTTCGGAGGTCTTAAAGTCGATTTTTACAGGTGTACCCTCAAGCTTATACACTTTACGGAACACATTCTCTAAATAACGACGGTAATCCGCAGGGGTTTTATCAACCTTGTTTCCGTGAATGACGATGGTTGGTGGATTCTGTCCGCCCATATGCGCATAACGCATTTTAATACGGCGGCTACCAATGGATGGCGGCTGATGCGCTTCGGTGGCATCATTTAAAATCTGGGTCAGTTTCGCTGGTGAAACCTTTAAGTTTGACGATTCATAAGCACGGTGAATGGATGGATATAACTCTCCCACCCCAGTTCCATGCAGTGCAGAAATCAAGTGGATTTTTGCCCAGGGAATAAAGTCAAAACGGCGTTCAACATCAAGCTTACATTGCTTGCGGTCATACTCGCTCATGTTGTCCCACTTGTTGATCGCAATAACCATGGCACGGCCAGCTTCAAGCGCATAACCAATTAAATGCAGGTCTTGCTCTACAATCCCCTCACGGGCATCAACCACCACGACCACAACATTGGCATCTTTCATCGCCTGAAGCGTCTTAACGATTGAGAACTTCTCAATCATTTCATCCACCTTACCTTTACGACGCACACCTGCGGTATCAATCAGGGTATATTGGCGGCCATCACGCTCAAATGGAATATAAATCGAGTCACGTGTTGTTCCAGGCTGGTCAAAAGCCACCACACGCTCTTCACCGAGTAAACGGTTAACCAGCGTTGATTTCCCCACATTGGGACGGCCAATGATTGCTAAACGCAAGCCCGTGTTTTTATTGTGTTCTTCTGGATTTTCATCTTCTGGGACTTCCGCCAGGACTTCTTCCAGCATTTGCTGCACACCACGACCATGACTGGCCGCGACCTGCATTGGTTCACCCATACCAAGCTTATAGAACTCAACCAGAGCTGCTTCCGCATGCACGCCATCGACCTTGTTGGCAACGAGGTAGACTTTCTTACCAAGGGTACGCAACTCACGCGCAATTTGCTCATCTGAAGCCAATAGGCCTGCGCGGGCATCCACAACAAAAATAATGATATCGGCTTCATGGATGGCAGTTTTTGACTGCTCCGCCATATAGGTGTCGATACCACCCTCATTCTCACCGATACCACCTGTATCGACCACAATGAACGATTTGTTCTGATAAACCGCATCACCGTATTTGCGGTCACGGGTTAAACCAGCGAAGTCAGCAACCAAAGCATCACGACTTTTGGTGATTTGGTTAAATAGCGTTGATTTTCCGACGTTTGGACGACCAATGAGCGCAATAACGGGTTTCATAAACTAACCTTAATTCAGACGAGCCATCTTGATGACATCGTATCAGAAACAGTATGGAAGATTTTGGTGATCAAGTAATCACAATAAAAATTCGGGGCTTTGATAATCAAATACCCCGATTAATGTTCTGTTTAGCAATCGCTAATTGATTATTTTAGCACAAGCAGCGCTAAAATTAACGATTCTGCCAAATGCTTAATGCACCTTTCCGCGTAGCGACGTAAAGCTGGTTATCAATCACGCGTAGCGACTGTACTTCACCACTGGTTTTGGCACGTCCAAGCAGTTTACCCGAAGCAGGATCAATCAGATGAATCACACCATCTAGATCACCCACCACAAGGTTTTGTCCCAACATGACAGGATTGCTGAGCTGACGATTCAGCAACTCTTCATTTTGCCAAGCCAACTCACCTGTACTCAGGCTATAGGCATTCAGCTTTCCATCCACCGTAGAAACAAATACCTTGTCACCCGATACTTCTGGGCGGTTGGTACTACTGGCATCTTCACTCCACACCACACGTTGTGTAGCCAGATCAGTGACTGTGACCTGTCCCTGGAAACTGGTGGTGACCAGATATTGACCCGCAACCACTGGGTCGCCCACAATGTCAATTAGGCGCTGAATGTCTGAACGCCCCTCACTGATCGCCACACGGCGCTGGAAACGTGGCACACCACTAATCACATCCAGACCATATACATACGCATTTGCCGAAGCAACCAATATGGTGCGATCATCCAAACGTACAGGTGCAGGCTGACCACGTAGGCTAAACTGGACGTTTGGCAATTTATATGCCCAAACCTGTTGCCCAGATACAGCGTCATGCGCAAAGATGGTTCCATCATTGGCAATGGTAATCACACGGCCAGACTGGATCAGTGATGGAGAAAGAATTGCACCAGACAGCTGGGTTGTCCACTTTTGTTCACCTGTGGCCTGATCCAATGCAAATAACTGCCCCTTACGGTTACCCACCACAACAATTCCCTCAGCCGCCTCTACACCAGCAGTGAGTTCCTGTTTGGTAATCTTGCTTTTCCAAAGTCGTTCCTTGCCCTTATAGGCAGAAACCTGACCATCAGGATCAATCGCAAAAATCACACCATTGTCGGTATCCAACTGTAGGCGTAAAGCCTCAGCCGCATTTGTAGATGAGACACTTTGCGAAAACACAAGGTTTAGGCCTTGTTGTTGCTGAATTTTCGGCAATGGATTTGGTTTGGCCTCTTTGACCTTATTGCTCGAACATCCAAGCAATAAAGCTGAAGCAACTGCAATTGCCAAAGGTAGTTTTAGTTTATTCTGCATTAAGACTCATCCACTTTGGTATCTAAGATCGGGCGCTCAATTTCAGGATCATCTACTAAAACGCCAACACTTTCGAGTTTAATTTGTAAAAGCTGACGCTCCTGCTTACGCTCAAGCAGGTTATCCCAGGCACTTTGATATGCCTTACGCGCGGATGCATTGTCTTTTTTCGCAACAAAGATATCGCCACGCAACTCATCTGCGGTTGCCTTAAAGGCAGGCTCTGTCACACCTGACAAGGTTTTCAACGCCTCATCAAACTTCTTCTGCGCCAGTTGTGCATCAGCCAAGCGTAGTTTAACAATCTGCACCAAACCCGCATCTTTGACTTTCGAGTTTTCAACTTTCTTCAATGCTTTTTCAGCAGCCACATAATCCTGCTTGTCATAAGCCAGCTTTGCCAGAATAAACTGGGTCTGGATCGCCTGCACAGAATCCGCATCATCCTTGACAATTTTGTCTGCCGCTTCAGAAACCGTTGCCAAGGCATTTGGCTGACCTGATGCCGCTTTTGCCTCATCCATTAGCTTTTGTACCTTGGCAGTTTGATTCTGGGCTTCAGCCAGGTTCTTCTTTTGCCAGTATTCCCATCCGAAAAAGGCAATCAGGGCAATGAGAATTCCGCTAATCATGGCAGAACCATATTTTTTGGCAAACGACTTTATCTGGTCGAGTTGTTCTTCATCACTTAAACTCATGTGATTGTCCTTTTCCTAAATATTGTGCAATTTATTGTTTAAATTTTTCGATAAAAAATGGAGTCAGCTCAGTCAGGCTTACCTGTGACTGTTCAGCAGTGGCAAGCTCTTTTACCAAAAGCTGCTGCGCATCCCATTCACGCTCACCCAGAATTACGGCATAGACCGCACCTGACTGGTCTGCCTTTTTCATCTGGCTTTTCATGCTGCCCTGAGAACCTGTTTTTAGGCGAATATTGCTATTCGCAGCTTCCAACTGGTCACGGATTTGCTCTGCCAACACCAATGCTTTTGCCTGATAAGCTGGTTCGGCTACAAGGAACACTTCACAGTCACGTACCTCTTTCGCCTGCTCGACCTGCTCAAGCAACAACAACAGGCGTTCCATCCCCATGGCAAAACCGACTGCTGGCACAGACTGATCCGCCTTGCCTTTTAGCTGCCCAACCAGACCATCGTAACGGCCACCCGCACAAACCGTCCCCTGTGAACCCAACATGGTGGTGGTCCATTCAAAAACTGTCTTGTTGTAGTAGTCCAGACCACGAACCAGTTTCTGGTTAATCACAAACTCCACGCCAGCATCGGTTAAGTACTGTTGTAATTGCTGGAAGTGCTGGATTGAATCTTCTTTGAGGAAGTCATGCAACCTGGGTGCATTTTCCAGAATCTTCTGGGTGGATTCACTTTTAGAATCAAGGATACGCAATGGATTGGTAGTTAGGCGACGTTGCGAATCTTCGTCCAATGCTTCTTTGTGCTGGTTTAAAAACTCAACCAGTGCAGCACGATATTCTGCACGCTCATCGGTTTCACCCAGCGTATTTAATTCTAAACGGACATTGGCTGACACACCCATACGTTTCCATAAACGAGCAGTCATTAAAATGAGTTCAGCATCAATATCAGGCGTTGCCACACCAAAGGTTTCCACACCAAACTGGTGGAACTGGCGATAACGGCCCTTTTGTGGTTTTTCATAACGGAACATTGGACCAAGATACCAAACTCGTGGAGCCCCACCCCTGAGTAGGTTGCTTTCCAAAATCGCACGAACGCAACCTGCTGTTCCTTCAGGCCTCAAGGTAATAGATTCTGGTGGTATACCCTTATCTTCAAAAGTATACATTTCTTTTTCCACAATATCCGTCGCATCACCAATCGAGCGTTTAAATAGTTGTGTTTTTTCTAATAATGGCAATCTAATCTGTTGGTAACCATAGCTATCCATCAAAAAAGACAACTCCGACTCCAACTTACGCCAAGCATGGGTCTGATCAGGAAGAATATCTTTAAAACCAGTTAAAACTTTAATTGAACTCATGACCTACTCAAAAACTTGTGCGGATAATTTCTTTAGATTTTGCTTCTTCAAGCTCTTGAACACGTTGACGAACCATTGTTTCAATTTCATCAACCAACTGATTGGTGTCAATCAAATGACTCTTTTCACCATTACGGTAGACCAGCGAACGAGGTGATGCACCGACAATCCCGATATCAGCCTCTTTGGCTTCCCCAGGTCCATTGACCTTGCAGCCAATCACTGAAACATCCATTGGGGTACGAATGTCTTCCAGACGCTCTTCCAGTGCCTGCATCACCTGAATCACATTGAATTCCTGACGCGAACAGCTTGGACAGGCGATAAAGTTGATTCCATTGGAACGTAGACCTAACGATTTCAAGATGTCGAAACCAATCTTAATTTCATCTTCAGGTTCGGCCGCCAGTGAAATACGCATGGTGTCGCCAATACCTTCCATCAACAGGCCACCCAGCGCAATAGCTGATTTCACTGTACCTGTACGATAAATCCCTGCTTCAGTCACACCTAAATGCAACGGATTATCAATCTGTTGGGACAGCAAACGGTAGGCATCCATAGTTAAAAACACATTTGATGCTTTCACACTGACTTTAAACTCATGAAAGTCTAAACGATCAAGAATGTCGATATGGCGCATGGCAGACTCCAGCAGGGCCTGTCCTGTCGGCTCACCATATTTGACCTGTAGGTCTTTTTCCAGTGATCCCGCATTGACCCCAATACGGATTGAGATGCCATGATGTTTGGCCGCAGCCACCACTTCACGGACTTTCTGGTCTGAACCAATGTTTCCTGGGTTGATCCGTAGACAGTCCGCACCATAATCGGCAACCGCCAAGGCAATACGATGATCAAAGTGAATGTCCGCCACCAATGGTACGGAAACACGCTTACGGATGGCACCAAACGCCTCCGCCGCTTCCATTGAAGGCACAGAAACACGCATGATGTCGGCACCTGCATCGGCACAGCGCTGAATTTGCGCAACCGTTGCATCGACATCACAGGTTTCGGTATTGGTCATGCTTTGAACACTAATCGGGGCATCACCACCGACATACACCGAACCGACACGGATTTTACGTGTTGGACGGCGTTTAATTGGGTTCACAATCATCGTATAGCTCTACTCTTTGGCATTAACGAGACAAACGGAATTCTGCCTTGCCATTGACCGTATATGGAGACAGGGAAATCTGTTCCTGATTTAAGGCCAATGATACAGCGGTCGCGTCATCAAGACGAATCTGGAATGGTGACTCACCACTCAGGGTCAATGTCGATGCCTGACGACCTGTAGCCAATACTTTACCTGTTGCATCGACAATATGCACAGAGGTTGGTCGGCTAAAATTCAATACAAGCTGGTCACCCGTTGTTGCAACACTATTCCCCATTGGGAGAATCTCAACATCCGAGTTGGTGATTTTAGGCACATCCGCCTCATCCTTATGGCTGGAGGTCCAGTTCTGCACTGCCATCACAGCCAACCATGCCAATAATGCCACCACAGCCAGAATTGCAATGCGTTTTAACCATTTACGGTTGCGCACACTTTTCGACCCAGCAAGCTTGCCCATCGTTTTGATCGGTGAGTTGCTCAGGGCATGATTCGCCTTGAGCCCCGTGTCATTGACATAGATTTCATCAAAACGCTGGATGATGGCGCTGGCGTCTGCATTCAGCAGTTTCGCATAGGCACGGTAATAGCCTTTGATGAATGTGGCTTCAGGTAATGACTTGTAGTCATCCTGCTCCAATGCCGTCAGGGTTTTGACAGGCATGTTCAATACGTTTGCAATCCCTTCAAGTTCTTTCTTTTGTGCAATACGAATTTGACGCAAATACTCACCAGGTCGTTGAATATTTCCTAACGTTGACGAAAGTGAGTTTGAGCCAGTTGGCTGATGTGAATTTGGATTTATTTCCATACGGCCTCAGTACTGTACTGTAATTGCAAATAACGTTGATATTCTGGACTATCAGGAAACAAGGCACGCATTTGGTTGACCAACACCTGCATTCCCAACTGATCCGCATTGGCTCGAGCAATGCGTATACCAATCCAGAGTGCACGGGCACCCTGATTCTTCTGCCCCACATTACGAACATATTGTTCATAAAGCTGTGATGCATCTCTATTGTTCTGCTGCAAATAGAAAATTTCCGCCAACTCTAACATGGAGATGGTGGCATTTCGATTCGCCTGTAGCGCCTGTTTGAATGATTTTTCGGCATTCGCAACATCGCCCAGTTTTAAATAGATCCGCCCCAGATTTTCCAGCGACTGATAGCGCTGGTCGTAGCCCAGGGTTGCACCCGCACGGGTAAATTGCTCAATGGCATCATTATAACGTTGCAGCTGGTACAAATATGTACCGTAATTATTACGAGCCTGTGCATTATTCGGCTCAGAGGAAATCGCACGCTTGAAATAGGCGTCTGCTTTTTCCATATTGGGTTTACTGCCCTCTTGTTGCAGCAGGATGCCCATCATCATGTTGGCGTTTGCATCACGGGAATCGACTTTCAACGCCTGATCAAGAGAGCGTTTGGCTGAATCCAAGTCACCTGTACGGATATATTCTGCGGCGAGCTGGGTACGCACCTGTACCCCTTTTTCTGGGTCTTTCTTCAGTGTTGTTGATTGGCAGGCGCTTAGGCCCAATACAGTAAACACAACAGCTGTCGCTATAATCGTTTTTGGTCGAGTTGTATTCAACGCTTTACCCTCAAGTTTTATCCTTGTGTGCGCAAAATTTCTTGTTGCTGCGCCACTTTCTTTTTCCACTGTTCGGCACGACGGGTACGGTCAGCCACCTGCCCCACCAATTGACCACAGGCAGCATCAATATCATCGCCCCGTGTCTGACGAATCGTACACACAAAACCTGCATCAGACAAAGTTTTTTGGAATGCAATAATACGGTTTCGGCTTGAACGCCCATAAGGCGCATGCGGGAATGGATTAAATGGAATCAGGTTGATTTTACTTGGCAGATTTTTCAATAGTTTTAATAACTGCTGTGCATGTTCAGGCTGGTCATTGACCCCATCCAGCATCACATACTCAATGGTGACATGACGGCGGGCACTTTCGTTGCCATCCTTTGCCAGATAACGCTGGCATGCAGCGATCAATTGTTGTAAAGGGTATTTTTTATTAATCGGCACCAGTTCATTACGCAACTCGTCATTTGGCGCATGTAGTGAAATCGCCAGTGCCACATCTATATCCTGTGCCAACTGGTCAATCTTGGGAACCACACCTGATGTTGACAAGGTCACACGGCGCTTCGACATGCCATAGGCAAAATCATCCAGCATCAACTGCATGGAGCTCAGGACAGCATCATAGTTGAGCAATGGCTCACCCATGCCCATCATTACCACATTGGTCACGGTACGTTCACGCTCAGCAACAGGCACATCTTCCATATAGGAATAGTTTGCCATCCAGAGCTGACCAATAATTTCCGCAGGGGTTAAATCACGCTGGAAACCTTGCTTGCCTGTAGAGCAGAATGAGCAATCCAGTGCACAACCAACTTGCGAAGAAATACACAGGGTCTTGCGTGCACCTGTTTTATCTTCAGCAGGAATCAGCACGGTTTCAACCAGGGAACCCTCGCCATCGCCAACACGGAACACCCACTTACGTGTACCGTCTTTGGAATAGTTGCGATGCACCACTTCAGGCGCCTTGATCTCACAAATCTTTTCCAGTTTTTCACGCAGCTTACCTGAGATATTGCTCATCTCAGCGAAATCAGTTACGAAATACTGGTGAATCCATTTCATTACCTGACCAGCACGAAACTTTTTTTCGCCCAGGTCTTCAAAGAATTTTTCCAGTTCAGGACGAGACATGCCCAATAGGTTCACTTTTGTATGGGTAGCTTGAACTACAGGCGTATAAACAGACTGTTGTTTTTCATCCAGATTTTCTGATGAAACTACGGCTACAGAACTCATGTGAATTTACCTAAAAGATGTCAACGCTAGAAAAGGCTGTGCATTATTTACACAAACCGATCTATAAGAAAATAAAAAACCAGATAAGCAGTATACCACTTATCTGGCCTGAATGCTTTGGATTAACGAGTGCGTGGGCAGATCTCGTTGTCAGCAAAGAAGTAAGCGATTTCACGCTCAGCAGAAGCAACTGAGTCAGAACCGTGAGCCGCGTTTTCATCGATGCTTACAGCAAAGTCAGCACGGATTGTGCCAGCAGCCGCTTCTTTAGGATTTGTAGCACCCAAGATTTCACGGTGAGCAAGAACTGCGTTTTCGCCTTCAAGAACTGAAACAACCACTGGACCAGAAGTCATGAATGCAACGAGGTCAGCAAAGAAACCACGTTCTTTGTGCTCAGCATAGAAACCTTCAGCATCTGCCTGAGAAAGGTGTTTCATTTTAGTTGCAACAATTTTTAAGCCATTTTTTTCAAAACGGGCAAAAATGTCACCGATGTGGTTTTTTGCAACTGCATCTGGTTTTACGATTGATAAAGTACGTTCAACTGCCATGATTGGCTCCCTAATCCAGGTCTAAACATTAAAAAAATTTGCCGCATTATACCGATGTCAGCACCAATAATCAGCTTGAATCTGTAAAAGTTCGCTAATTTCTGATGAATTTTTATCGAACTTCATCCAACCATGCCATTTGGATGGCTTCCAGCAAGCCCTCTGTTGACTTGTTTGGGTCATCACTAAAGTCAGGCAAGGCACAGACCCATGCGTGTAAATCGGTAAAACGAATCCATTGTGGATCAACCTCTGGATGCGCTTCGGTGAGTTCAATCGCAATATCAATCGTATCTGTCCAACGTAAGCCCATATGACAACCTGAATGTAATGAATGTGATTCAGCCTACTTTAACAAATCAGCAGATTTAAGGAATAGTGCTGTTTTGGTAAATTCACCTGAAATTTACTGTTATATTTATAAAAGAATATTAAAGCCTGGTGCCAGCAGGATGATTGCGCTTGCAACCGATGCCCCAATGATCGCCCCCACAATCACATCACTTGGATAATGTAGCCCAAGAATCATTCGTGACAATGCAACCAGAATCGTAAATGGCAACATCAACAATAATAAGATGGGTTGAATATAGCCCAAGGTCATCGTAACCATCACCGCATGCAGGGTATGGCCTGATGGAAAGCTAAAATGGTCCAGTGGCCGTTCACCTAAAATAATGACTTGATGGACTTGATAAGGTCTTGGACGTGTGGTTTTGTGTTTGAGGAATTTATAAATTAAGGTGCCTGCTGAACCTGCCACAATCAGGTACAGAATTTGTAGACCGTATGCCAACCCCTGCATGATCCATACGGACAGCAACATCACATACCAAAAAGGCCCATCTCCCAAACGACTGATGGTTTTAAAAAACAGGGCAACTGCTTGCGTCTGGGAGAGATGATTGAGATATACGCAGCCTTTTAAATCGAGATCGAGCATTTTTATTTTTGCATTTTGAAATTTCATACTTTTTCTCCTCTTGTTGAGAATACTTTAGGTAGAGGTCATGGGAGACTCCTTCACCACCTGATAAAGTGCTTGTTCAAGTTGCTGTACAGGAAACTGCCAACTGCTGTGCTGCACACTTTCACTGGCCAGCAAGCCCATTTGCCGCAATTGCGGAAGCGCAGGTAAACGGCAAATGGACTGAATCAATTCGGCTGTATGCCCCAAAGGACTCAACCATCCTGTTATATTATGTTTGACGTGCTGATGTGCGCAGACGTAGTCATAGGCAATCACGGGCAAACCACTGGCGATTGCCTCCAGCACCACGTTGCCAAAGGTATCCGCCTGACTGGCAAAGGTAAACACATCTGCACTTGCGTAGGCTGTTGCCAACTCATGCCCGCCAAGACTCCCCATAAAGATCACATCTTTGGATGTGGTCATCTTGCTGAGTCGGACACGGTCAGGCCCATCACCCACAATCACAAACTTGATATTGACACCCTGCTGGGCCTGCAAGGCATGAAAGCTTTTAATCAGCACATCAACTTCCTTTTCGGGTGATAAGCGCCCGACATACAACATCACACGGGTATCAGCATCGACACCCCATTGTTGACGGAGTTGCTGGGAACGATGTTTTGGGGAGAACCGTGCTGTATCGACACCACGACCAACCACAACCAATGGACAGGTCACACCAAAACCACGCAGTGCCTGTTCGGTATACTGGCTCGGCACACAGGTCACATCGGTACTGTTATGAAACCAGGTTAAGTAACGCTGGATGGGCTTGACCAGAAAGGCCAGGTCAAAGAAGCGGCTAAAATCCTGAAAAGGTGAATGAAAGCCACTGGACACCGCAATCTTCTTTGCCTTGGCTGCCTGTAATGCAGTGAGTCCTAAAGGTCCTTCAGTCACAATATGCACAACATCGGGTGAGAATTTTTCAAAGGCCTTGGTGACTTTCAGATATTGCGGCCAGCCAAATTGCAGGCTTGGATATTTTGGAATCGGCTGGGACAGCACCAGACATTCCTGTTCAGGATGGAATTCCGTACAGGTTTCTTTCTGAACTGGACGAACCAGCAGGATTTTATGCCCAAGACGTTGCAAGCCCTGACATAACTGCATCATGGATAAAGCCACACCATTGATTTCTGGTGGCCACGTTTCAGTTACAATTGCAATCCTGAGACGTGGACGAACCAAATCCCGCAGCTCGGATCGTTCATAAGAATAATCTTTTTGCTGCTTCCTCTTAAAATAGAATTTAAAATTTTCAGGAAACTGATCTTGCTTTAATAGAGATGTCGCGTATGTACTCTGCATATCGCCATCCATTTGTGTCGTTATTTTCATGCGTTTAGCTTATAAATATTTTTTGACACTTTAATGATCAGTGTGTGACAGCTTTATGACAGGGTTAAAAATAAAAATGCTCTACTTAAGCACTAAGTAGAGCAATAACAAGTGATTAAGAATTTTCCTACGCCAACGGATTATCCACCTTAAACAACTGTTGATCCTCTAAACGCAAGGCAACCAGTTGCTGCCCCCAAACACAGCCACCATCGACATTTTGAATTTGAGAGCTAATGGTTTTGCCCTGCAAGGCAGCCCAATGTCCAAAAATCAGCTGATGAGTTTGTGCAGCCTGACTATCAAACTCAAACCACGGCTGAAAGCCTGTTGGCATCGGTGCATCCAGTGCATCCTTGAATTCAAACTCCAGCCTACCCTCTGCATTGGTTAAGCGCATACGGGTTAAATAATTGGTAATACAGCGCAAGCGAGCCTGCCCAGTCAAATCATCCGACCAGAGATCAGGTTGCTCACCATACATTTCTGCAAGGAAAACATCCAATACCGTAAGATCGTCATGCCCAACCACTTGTTGCACTTCGCTTGCCAACTGCACAGTTTGTTCTGCCGACCAAATACAAGGCACACCCGCATGGGTAATCAAGGTATGATCATTCGGACATAAACTTAGAGGCTGTTTACGCAGCCAATCAATCAGTTCATCACCATCAATTGCGTCAATAATCTCTTGTGTACGATCTTTGTCCTTGATTTTTTTCAAGCCACGCGCGCAGGCGATCAGGGTTAAGTCATGGTTGCCTAAAACAGTCGCGGCAGCGCCTCGGTCAGCCAGCTTTTTAACAAAGCGCAAGGCACCCACCGAGTTTTCGCCACGCGCAACCAAATCACCTGCAAACCATAAAAAGTCCTGATCTGGATCAAAGCGAATTTCTTTCAATAACGCTTTCAGGGCTTCAAAACAGCCCTGCACATCACCGATGACATAATTGTAGCGCTTGGACATTTTAAGACACCATTTGATCGGACAATGCCACAAAATCAGCCAGACTCAAGGTTTCTGGACGTGCCATCGGGTCCACACCTGCTTTCTCAAAACCCTCTTCAACCAACATGCCTTTTAAGCTGTTACGCAAGGTTTTACGGCGCTGGGTAAACACATGGCTGACCAAACGTGCCAAAGCTTTTTCATTTTTTGCGATAATTGGTTTAGTTTCATAAGGTTCCAAACGAAATACCGCAGAAGTCACTTTCGGTGGTGGATTGAATGAACCTGGCGGTACTTCAAACAAAAAGGTTGGTTTACAGAAATACTGGATCATCACTGATAAACGCCCGTACTCTTTGGTATTTGGCACAGCGGTAATACGATCAACCACTTCTTTCTGCAACATGAAATGCATATCTTTGACTTTGTCACCAAACTCTAACAGATGGAACAAGAGTGGGGTTGAAATGTTATAGGGCAGATTTCCTACGACACGTAGTGGACGGCCTGCCTGAAACAACTGGGTGAAATCATATTTTAAGGCATCTGCCTCAACAATGGTCAAACGTTCAGGATGTGGCACGCGAGCAGGCAAGCCTGCTGCCAGATCACGGTCAAGTTCAACCACTGTGAGCGCATCGCACTCACCAATCAGGGGCGATGTCAGTGCAGCCAAACCTGGGCCGATTTCGACAATATTATCGCCCGCACGTGGATTCACTGAGCGTACAATTTTGGCAATCACACGCTGGTCATGCAAAAAATTCTGACCAAAACGTTTTCGAGCCTGATGCCCTTCATCTTTAGGGTTTAGGGCATTAATTTGATACATAATAATTCCAACGTGAATAATTTACCCGTCAATCACTGACGGGCTAAATCAAGTGCTAAATCAACCGCAACATGCAAACTCGACGATTTTGCCTGTCCAGTGCCTGCAAGAGAAAGTGCCGTACCATGATCGACAGAGGTTCGAATAAATGGCAGGCCTAATGTAATGTTTACCGCTTCACCAAAGCCCTGTGATTTTAACACAGGTAAGCCCTGATCGTGATACATCGCCAGAACCGCATCTGCATCTTTCAGGTTTTCAGGGGTAAACAGGGTATCCGCAGGTAAACTTAAACTCATATCAATGCCTTGCGCCCGATAGGTTTCCAGCACGGGATTGATGACATCAATTTCTTCCCGCCCCAGATAACCATCCTCACCTGCATGCGGATTTAGACCACAGACCAAAATTCGTGGTTTGGCTATTTTAAATTTTGTTTTTAAATCATGAATCAGGATGTCAATCACCTGATGCAGGCGTTGTTTGGTAATCGCATTAGGTACATCACGCAAGGGTAAATGTGTCGTGGCCAGAGCAACCCGTAATGTTTTGGTGGCCAGCATCATCACCACACGATCAACACCCGCAAACTCCTGATAATATTCTGTGTGCCCACTAAAAGTAATGCCTGCATCATTGATCACGGATTTTTGCACAGGTGCCGTTGCAACACCCACGCTACGTCCAGACATCGCATACTCGGCTGAACGTCGTAACTGCTCAATCACATAAGCCGCATTGGCGGGATTTAACTGTCCCAGTTCAACAGGTTCAACTAAAGGGATATGCTCCACAAAAAGCTGTCCTGACAGACTTGACTGCTCTTGTCCCTGATATGCAACCAATTCAACAGGATTGCCCAGTTGTTTTGCACGCTGCCGCAACATCTGCATATCCGCCAAAACCACCACTGGGCGCTCATCCACTCGCCCAGCCAAACTTAAGCAGATATCAGGACCAATCCCTGCGGGTTCACCTGACGTGACATATAAAGGAAGCATAATCATCTGGGTTCCCAAGCTGTATCACGTTCAGTATGGCGATTATTTCTCAGGATTACCACTTGATGTTCTAGGTAGATTTTCAGGAACCAGATTTGATGGAACGGCATCCACCGTACGTGTCCACGGATTAACCTTGATTTGTACTTTTTTCTCTGCTGGTACAGTCGCCACCACTGGTTCTTCTTTCACTTTTTCTACAGTTGCAACAACTGTACTCGCTGGTCTTTCTGCAATTGCAGTCGTTCCCTGTTTTTCAGGGCTAGTTGACTGATGTTGTGTAATAACCGCTTCTTTTTTCTCTACAGATGGCTGGATTGCCACCACGCCACTTGCTGGGCGCGTATATGGCTCCACAATCGCTCCCTGTTTATAAACCGTTTGCGAGTTGGGGTTGGTTGCCACAGGTGAACTGGCTGGATTGACCATATCCACAGGAATTTCAATCGGCTTCATTTCAGCAGTTACCGCCATGGCTGGGTCAACATGATCATTACCACGGCTTTCCAGAACCTCCAGCTTGCGCTCTGTCCCCTCTTTAGGCTTGAATTCTGAATAATTGGTCACGCTGCTCTGGTCTACCCACTTATACAGTCGCCGTGCGTTTGCTTGTGTAGAGCAAACACCGATTAACAGGCTGACTACAGCAATTTTTGCAGCAAACGACAGTTTCATGGAGGGTTCCTAAGAGAGCTAGATACTTCTATTTATTTCAATTAATTGATGTAAAAATGATAGGGCAAATCCCATACCCTCACAAGGCAAATAATGTAGCCTAAAATTCGCGACGCTATAGTTACAAAATCAGTCACTTTACAGCAAAATATGGCATCCCCATCGAATTGTTCTTGTACACTTTTTCAAATTCATATAGAATTCGGTCTCCTTTTGTTTGGGCGATTCCTTGCCCAAACCAACTATAATAGGTAGTGGTTAATGAAAACTCTCAGCGCTAAGCCAGCTGAAGTTCAACACGACTGGTACGTTGTTGATGCTTCTGGCAAAACTTTAGGTCGTCTTGCGACTGAAATCGCTCGTCGTTTACGCGGTAAACACAAAACTTCTTATACCCCTCACGTTGACACTGGCGACTACATCGTAGTGATCAATGCTGAACAAGTTCAGGTGACTGGTAACAAATCACTTGATAAGAAATACTATCGCCACACTGGTTTCCCTGGTGGTATTCGTGAAACTAATTTTGAAAAATTAGTTGCGCATAAACCAGAAGAAATCTTCCAACGTGCTGTAAAAGGTATGTTGCCAAAAGGTCCTCTTGGTTACGCGATGATCAAGAAGATGAAAGTGTACGCTGGTAGCGAGCATCCTCATACTGCTCAACAGCCACAAGTTTTGGACATCTAAGGGATACAGCACATGGCTACTAATTATGGTACAGGTCGCCGTAAGACCGCAACTGCACGTGTTTTCTTATCAGCTGGTACAGGCAAACTCGTAATCAACAATCGTACTTTAGAGCAATATTTCGGTCGTGAAACTGCTCGTATGGTTGTGCGTCAGCCTTTAGAGCTTTTAGAAGCAACTGAAAAATATGACCTTTACATCACTGTTAAGGGTGGTGGTATCGGTGGTCAAGCTGGCGCAATCCGTCACGGTATTACTCGTGCGTTGATCGCTGCTGACGAAACTTTAAAACCTGCTCTTCGTCAAGCTGGTTTCGTTACTCGTGATGCTCGTGAAGTTGAACGTAAGAAACTTGGTTTACGTAAAGCACGTAAACGTCCTCAATTCTCTAAACGTTAATCGTTTTACGAATTGGACAAAAAACCTCGGATTTTTCCGAGGTTTTTTATTTCTGGGCAGTTTAGTGTCACAAAGATGCTTTTCTAACATTTTTTTAGTATGCTAATCCGTTTATATCTCTAGCTTTGTGATATGTCATCGGTTGAAAATACGCCTGTTCAAGGTATTACGCTTTATAGTCATGCAGATGATTTCCGTTCACACTGGATTCGTTTTTTACTTGCTGAAAAACAGATCAAGTATCAGCTCATCATTACCGACCATGAAGATGAGGACTTAGCTGACCTGAATCCATACAACCAGTTGCCGATGCTCATTGAGCAGAACCTAAAACTCTTCTCGGCAAATGTGATTGCAGAATATCTTGATGACCGTTATCGCCAGAACAAGCTCTATGCAGATGCGCCAATGGCAAGGGCTGAGCAGCGTCAATATATCTGGCGTTTTGAGCAGGACTGGTTTCAACTGGCTGACCACATGCTCCGCCATGCAGACACACTCAATCCCGCACAAAAACAGAAAGCACAGAAAGAGCTGAGAGATACCCTAATCTCACTAACCCCTTTATTTCAGCATTTTCCATTTTTCATGTCTGAAAATTTCTCCATTCTGGACTGTATGCTTGCTCCCATTTTCCTGCGCTTAAGGAGCATGGGGATAGAGCTTCCCCAACAGCACTGCCGTCCCATTTTCTTGTATTGCCATCGTATCTTTAGCCGACCATCTTTTATTAAATCAATGACAGCTCAAGAAAAAAACAGCTACAATGACTTAATTTCTACGATTTAATAAGTTTTTTAATTATGTCTGAGCAAATAACCTTTACCCCGACACGTCCCTATCTTGCCCGCGCCATTTATGAATGGATTTGCGATAACCAACTGACACCCTACTTATTGGTTGATGCCACACAACCCCATACCGACGTTCCACTACAGTTCGTAAAAGACGGACAAATTGTCCTGAACCTTGCCCCACATGCCATCCATGCCCTGCATATGAGTAATGAGGCCATCACGTTCTCGGCACGTTTTGGCGGCGTGGCAAAAGAAATTTATGTGCCTGTTCGGGCGATGTTGGGAATTTACGCCAAAGAAAATGGACAGGGTTTATTTTTCGATCCAGCTGAATATGCTGACATTGAAGATACAAACACGCCTCAGGTGACTGAAACAAAGCAAGAAGCAGAACCAAGTAAAAAGAAACCTTCTCTTAGAATTTTAGATTAAACGAGGAAATACACGATGGCATTTGACTTAGTTCAATACTTTTGCGAACAAATTAAGCTTCAAAAACCACAGCTTTTTAGCCAGTATTCTCCCAAAGAAAAGCAATCTTATATTCATGAAGTCAATGTGCTGACATTGGGGCAACTGATTAGTCTTTGGAGACAAAATCCCCAAAAACTTTATCAAGAGATCAAGGCTGCCGACCCGCTTTATATTCAGGAAATTGCCCGACACCTCACTACCTCCAAACATAATAAATCTGCACTTAGCCCAGCCGAGCTAGAGTCCAGTATCTCAGAGGTATTGAGTCTACAGTTTACTGAACTGAATCAACTTGACCAGACAGGAAGCTTTGGACAAACAGGGCTCACAGAGCTTTTGCTTGGACAAATCGAGCACTTGTCTGGACAGGCAGAAGACTGGGTTTGGTCAACCAACCAGCTCACAGAACTGAAAGGCTCCAAACCTGTTGAGCAGCAAGATATTTCACTGGAAACCACCATGCAGGAGTTCAATCAAATGGTTCATCAGGCACAACCTAGCATCCATCACACTGAAGAAATTGAGGTTGAACAACCAAATATTCCAGCCTGGTCCTATCTGCTTTCCCCAATCATTGCATTGGTCATTTTACTATTCATGTATTGTTCTTACAGTCAATTACTTGCACATTAATTAAACAATAATTGATAAAGAAAGTTTAAAAACTTTCTTTATCATGTACTTATAATAAATTTAAATTTCATAAAATATGTTTTAATACAGTTTAACAAGAAAAATATTTACATTTATTTACAATCAAAAGGAGAATTTAAAATCAAATATTAGTGTGAATAAAATCACATTAAATTTAGATTATTATCTTTAATTGGTATTTTAAGTTGTTTATTTGACAAAAATTGTCAATTATTAGCACTCCTGTGATTTCAACACTTTTAAAGTATTATTGATTTAATAAAAGAGTTTCCTATAATAAGGTTATCTACTTTTGAAAACTAATCAAAAGCAAAAGTAGGGAATATAAATTCATAAACAAGATGTATTAAGTAGAGATAAAATCATGGCTAAAATTTCATTAGAAAGCTTAACAAATATTGATGGTTTCGTTGCAGCAGCGTTGGTAGATACAGAAAGCGGTTTGGCGCTGGCAACTCAAGGCGGGGGCGCACTTGATTTAGAATTGGCGGCTGCGGGTAATACTGAAGTTATTCGAGCTAAACGCCGTGTTGCTAACTCTCTGAAACTTAATGATGATATTGAAGATATTCTCATCACCCTTGGTAAGGCATATCACTTGATCCGCCCTCTGGAAAGCAATGGCAACCTGTTCCTCTATCTAGTATTGGACCGCAGTAAATCTAATCTGGCAATGGCTCGACATGAGTTAAAAACATTTGAAAAAGAGTTAGACTTTGCTTAATTGGCAATTACACAATATTTAATA
>NZ_JAOCLL010000014.1:0-103191 GCF_029845285.1 Acinetobacter sp. GD03645
CGAAGAAGCTGATACTGGGGCTAAGGCCACTGAATCATCTTCACAAGCGGAATTACAAGCGAACCAGGAAACAGATTCAACACCTGAGAATAAGGAACCAGATGTTGAAAAGGTAATTTCCGATTTGACAGATGAATCGAAAACACTGGAAGTGAAATCAACGCCAGCCAAAAATGAAAATCCGTTTTTGCAGGCTGCTGGTGATCAATCAAACAAACACTTGAAGTGGATTGATGAAGCCAGTTTTTTACCTAATGCTGATATGCAACCACTAGTCGGTGAAGAAAAGAACAACGAAAAAATCGTGGTTCAAAAAGAAGCCACCCAACATCAAAATCCGCTGGAAGTTACTATTCGAAATAATGGGCTTAGCACCATTTATGAACCCGTAACAAAAACTTCAATCAAAGCGGGTGAGACTGTTACTATTGAGTGCCCGACAAAAACCGTAAAAACGTCGGTTCTAAACAATATTAAACAGTTTAAAGCGCTTGGCAAAAACGTTGAGGTTCTAAAAAATGGCTGATCATGATTTTGATGGTACTAATCCACTGCTGGAAGCCCTTGGTGATGAGCCAACAGTTCGGGACGTGACTTTGTTCAATCAAAGTTATAAACGAATCATTGAACCATTGACGGGTGTCCACATTCAACCAGGTCAGACAGTTGTGATCCGAGTCACTGGTGATGCGGCTTTTAATCAGATCAAGAGCAATATTGATCAGTTGAAAGCCTTAAAAGACTATGATGTTCTCGCCATGAGTGTTGAAGTTGTTGAGGATGAACCTGATCCTGAACCCTAAACAATTCAGATTCATCTTTAAAACTCTGCTTATCGCGGAGTTTTTTTTCATTGGAACTAACAAAAATTACCACAATAGCCACGGCGCAAAATAACTAAAACGTTTAGCCAAAGGCGCAAACAAAGTGAACACAACAAAGATTTTGGGAGAGGCGGTTGGTATCCAAAGCCAAGGGGTAATTGATCGCACAGAAACACAGACAAAGGTTGGTTTAACCAGTGCAATTATCGTTGGGCTGTTTAGACGGGGGCGTGTTGACCGTCCGATGACGATCCATAATGGCAATATCCGTGGACAACTTGGCTACGAGCCGAATAATCCTTACTACATGGCTGTGCAAGATTGTCTGGATACGGGTGTACCCAGTGTCAATGTATTGCGAGTTGGTAGCTTAATTTCAGGCGAATAATGGAGCAAACATGAGTACGTTAAAATTATCAGCAGCAGGTGGGTTGTCCATTAACGGTGTTGGTGCCAGTGTGCTGACATTGGATTTTTCAACACATAGCTATTTATCTGACACCGAATTGGAAGTCGCGTTTTTCAGCAAAATCAGTGCGCCTGTCTTACTTTCTGATCTCATCATGCGTTTACGCATTGTGGATGCCACGACGGGTGACGAGGTAATTAAAATTCAGGGTATTGTGGATGCTGATCCTGAAAACATGGCATCTATAGTTGCTGTGGCCGATGCGACTGAAGCATTTGAGCAGTTTGAACTATCCTTTGGTGTAGGGGTATTTAACGCCATCTTGGACTGTGATGCCTTTAACTCCCTGAACAGTTTAGGACGTAACAAGGTCAACTTGGCATTGGAAGATGAAGAACCACCTGTGTTTGATCCAGATGTGACCTATACACTCCTTACAACATTGGTTGATCCACCAGCATATTTGGCCTTGCCTGTTGCCGAGGAATTGCCGATTTATGTCGCATTGCTTAGGGCAGCAGAAAAGCTGAATATTCCGCTTGATGTTGAAATTGATCCATCCATCACACCTGAACAGGCTGCACAATTTGCAGAGACCCTGGATGCACAGACACAGCAGGTTCAAACAATCTGGTCTCCAAACCTTTGTCGTCCCCGTGATGCAGTTTCTTTAAAAGGACGAAAGATTTTCGCAACTTATATTGGTCAACATATCGGTGACAAACTTCTCCGCAATGCGCGTACCAATGCACAGGGCTATGCACCTATTCACGTTGCGGTGGCTTGGAAAGATTTCCCTTTCCGTAAAAAGGCGCTGGAACTTCGTCCAGATGTTGTGCTCGATGAACCAACCATGGAAATGCTTGCAGTTGCAAAAGTAAATGTGGTGCGTCCGATTAAGTTTGATGTAGTGCAGTTTGTCTTAAGCGACGTATTGACTCAGTACCAGAGTGCAACCAGTGCATTACGTTTGGTACCAGCCGCTGAAATTGCAATGCGCACCAAGAATGATGCGGTCAATATTCTTAAGCGCCATATGTTGAAGCCAACAGCAGATTATCTGGAAAAAGCCAGTAAGGATATTGATAAATATTTGTCTGGTGCGGTCACTTCTGGATGGTTGGTACCAGCCGATGATTTAGGTGGGAAGCCTTATGACTTCCGATTAACACCTGATCAGGACAAGCCTTTTGAACGTGTTCGACTGTATATGGCACGCTGTCCACAGGGTACAACACGTTCAGTCATCTTCGATGAAGATGTTCTTGTTAAGTAACCTTAAATTATAATGGTGATATAAATGTTTGGTACAAATGGTCCATTCAATAAAACGCTGAATCAACCAACGGTGCTTCGTGATTTTGATTCGGCTGCTGCTGGGATTACTACCAGCGTAAATACATTGACAAGCGCAATGCGTGAAGAACTTTCATTTATTGAGCATGTGCGTGAAACTGCATTGCATATCGTATCTGATCTTGTGAACGCCGTATCAGACGGTACACTTGATGAAGATGAGTTGCCGACTGACCGACTGGATGCCTTGATTATTGATGCCCTTGACGGTGCTGATGATGAGGACGGCACCTATGAAAATGCATTGATCGCCTCAATTGATGATGCCTTTTCAACATTCGGTGTTGATGACTCCGTGATTCAAGAAATTTTCAGCGATAATGTTGACGCTGCGGATGCTGCAATTGAAGCTGCTGCAAGTACAGTGATTGCCAATATGCCTGACGAGGGTGATCCACTGGATGAACTGATTCGTGAGTTTATCTACGGTGAACCTGATGAAGTTGAAGATGGCTTTGATTCTGCAAACAAAAGTAAGCGCTTGTCTAAAGCAGAAATTAAAGCCCGTGTAGGAGCTTTCTCCCAGAAAAAGGTGAATGGTCGTAAAGTTGCCTATCGTGGTGTTTTGGCGATTCGAAAGGGAGTCAGAGCTATCGTAAATAAACGATTGCCTGGACAAAAGGTGCGTTTGTCGGCTGCTCAGAAAGCAGGGTTGAAGAAAGCCCGCCTACATGCTTATACAGCCAATGCACTCAAGAAAAAAGTAAAATCCTTTAAAAAAGGTCGAAATATGGGATTCTATTGATCCTCTTATTCGATGGATAAAAAAAGGCTGCATGATGATGCGGCCTTTTTGTTTTGGAACACTTCTAAAAATCCATTCTGACGATCATTGAAAATACACTTATCACATAAGATTTGAGAAGCAAGATGCGTCAGGTCAATCCAATACTTTTAAGCCAGATGAAAGCCGATTCTTTGGCTATTCAGCAGTTAGGTTCACCCATTCTGTCATGTCAGGGGATGTTGGTACCGCGTGGACTGGAAGATTATCGTTTTTTAATTAAAAGTTGCCCACGTCCAATTATTACTAATGATGATCCAGTGCAGGTACAGTATCCAGGCGGGCATACGGGTATTGTCGCAGGGCCTCCAAAAGACTGGTATACAGGCACTCTACAGCTTCTGGAGACTGAAGCGGCTCATGCTCAACTGTTTGCAGACTATATCGTGGCAAATAAAGGAATGATTGACTGTGACTA
This sequence comes from Acinetobacter sp. GD03645, assembly GCF_029845285.1. Classification (NCBI taxonomy): domain Bacteria; kingdom Pseudomonadati; phylum Pseudomonadota; class Gammaproteobacteria; order Moraxellales; family Moraxellaceae; genus Acinetobacter; species Acinetobacter sp. GD03645. The sequence goes on from NZ_JAOCLL010000014.1 coordinate 3,792, forward strand.
CTATGACGGTCATGTGGCAAGCTTTACCCGTGCATATGAATTGGAAAACTGCGCAATCCGATTTGAAATGCCAGAGTTTGATACAGAGAGTCGTGGTCAAGTAATGACGATTTCCTGTCCAATCGATTTTAACTTCTTTGGTAACTTTGCCAGCATAGGTGCTAACGGTACCGTATTGCCAGGTCAAAGAGGGGTTGCAGGTGTTGAGGGCTTGATCAACCGTGTCCAGAGTGTTGTCAGTGCAGCACAGTCAGCAACTAATACTGCTCGTTCAGCATTAAATACTGCTCGTCAGATCGGTTCACTATTCGGGTAATTTGCTATGCAACTTTTACCAGACGATGGCTCACAAAATCCAAAAGTAGTTGCTGGTCCAATTTCGGTACTGGCAAACAATTTTTATCAAAAATTGCAAATGAAAGGGTATTCCCTACTTTTGGAGGATGTGACCGCCGCACTGATACAGGAAACCGAGCGTTACGCGGGTTGGGCTAAGTTGTCTTGTCAACGTGGCTTAACCAGTGCCATTGAAATTGATGGGAACCTGGTGTTGGAGGGCTTTGAGTACGCAATCATTGAACCCTGTTTTAGTGCCAACTGCGACTTGATTCAGGCGCAACTGGTGGAGGGTTCGAGAAGCATGGGAGGTGATGGTTTTGGTCTGTCAGTCAGTGATGCTGAACAGGCATTTCGTGAAGCCAAGGAATTGATGCCTAAAAATGCCTTTGTTGCGCCTCCTTTTAGCTTTAAAACGATGGGAGAGCGTGATTAATGCGGATTGCGATTCTATCAACCAACAAGGTGATTTCAGCATCTGAACTCATTGTGGCAACTTTAAGGACTGATCTGGTGCCTGTACCTGTCAGTGTCGAATTTGCTGTCAAGTATACAAAAGAGCTTGAAAAACAACTGGCCTATGGTGCTGAACTCCTTGTCACTGATATTCCGCATTCCTTTGAAATTGTTTATGCCAATCCAATTAAATCCCAAACCATTAAAGAAGATGGCCGCATCGGGGGGATTTCATGTATTGCGGTTTTAAAGGGCTGCAAGAAATTGCTGGAGTTTGCTTCAAATGCCACAATTCTTGATCAAACTTCATTTAATGCTGCCTACCGTGCCTGCGGTGCATCCAATATCCGTCTGGGTGAGGATATTCCATTACCTGAATTCATATGCCTTAGAGGTGATCTGCCGACAGAACGCTTAGCCTTGTATTTGCAACAGGAAGCCGCGGTGATCTGTTTCAAGGACCTAAAGATCAGTGCATTAAAACTTGATGCAATTTTTAAACAGGCACCTGTTTTAAAGCTTGATCCGAGTGAGGTGCAGTGGATTGACAGCAAAGTGTTGGAAAAGCACCAAAAGTCGTCATATGTATCGGTTGATGTCGATGGCTCTACCGTAATTGGTGATGACACCACAACACAGGGGCAGTCTGTCATTCAAAAGGCTGGACTGGATGCGCGTCAGTTAAAGAATCTTGAAAAGGTTTTAATCCCGCGTGGAATTGTTCATCGTCCAATAAACTTTGAGCTTAATGCAGGTGATCTCATTGAAATTGACAAAAAGAACTATGTGATCCTAACCGCTGCGCATCATGTCGAGACGGGGGCAATTGGTGGAAATGTGGGTTCAGAAACTAAACTCTGGCTTGCCAGTTTATAAATACATTTAGGGGAATGAAATGAACCTGGGATTTAGAAAGGCAAAAATTCTCTCATATGATAAAAACAGGCGTACCGCAAAAATTCACATCCCAGGTTTAACTGATGGTGCGAGTGATGGACTAACAGCAACTTTTGCATATCCAGTTGGAGACAGTGACAAAGAAACAGAGCGTGAAATTAATACTGATGAAGATGTTTATATTTTCTTTGATAATGGTGAGGTTTCACGGCCTGTTATCGCTTTTTTTAGCAGTCATGGTACGGGGGCAGTGGTGGATACCCGACGCATCCGTCAGGAAAACATCGAGCTATTGGCCCGCACTAAAGCGACTATTGAAGCACCCACCATCAATTTAAAAGGGAAAGTGGTGATTGAGGGTGACATTGAACACACGGGAAACCAGACAACAACAGGTAAAATTACTGCAACGGAAGATGTAGTGAGTGGCGGTAAATCATTAAAAACTCATGTACATGGTGGTGTACAAAATGGTGGAGGCACTACCTCACAACCTATATGATTGGAACATATTAGATTTTGATCAAGCAATATTCGCCAAAATTGCCTTAATTCTCAATTTTTGGCTTAGATATGGCTGCTACAGACATCTTATCGCTCTTGCTGGGACCAAGTGTTAATAGCGTTGTGCCACAGCAAATGGTGGACGCGAACCAGGAAGCCATGGCGCATATGTATGAATCCATTGCGCCATTTTCACTCGGTACCTATACCACCAAGGAAAATAAAAAACGGACACGCAAGGAAATCTATACCAAGTGGGAGCAAATGCTAAAGTTTGCACCTATCGCAGAGGGTATCGGGATTCATGTAATGGCTGCATTGGGTGGTGATACCCACAACGGCCAACAAATTTTTATCACTCCATCTGAACGTTTGCGGGGCAAGGAGATAAGTGTCACGGAAAAGGCACAGTTGAAAAAACTTGAAGCCCGTATCAAGCCAATAGAAAACATCGTTAATAAATACATTACAAAATTGTGTTCTGAGGGTATCTCATTCGGTGATGCCTATGCCCGTGTTTATGGGGAAAAGAAAGTAGGGATTACTGACTTATTAAGCAATGAATATACCTATCCGCCTCAGATTGAAGCCTATGAACAGGGCAGCAAAACGGTTGCGTATTTCGGTCTTGATCCAAAAAATTGGTCAAAGGTAATCACCAAGCTCAACAAGAACCAGATGGTTCGCATGAAATTGCCAAGGATTCAAAACGTTCCCCAGTTTAATCCTGTGGAAGCAAGCATGATCACCAGAATGCTTGAGAATGACGATCCTGAACAGTTGCCAATTTTACCAAGTCAAGTCGGTGGTTCATTTCTCTACACAATCGAGAAAGCATACGATGATGTCATTCTTGCACTGACAACAATGAACAGCCAGCAGGTTGCCGATGCTGTCAACCAGATGTTTTTAACCCTGAATATGTCGGGGATGCCTCCAGCCCAGCGGGAAGCATACACCCGTGGACTGGAGGGGATGCTTAGGGACCATGAGAAGTTTGTAAAAAATGCCTTGGAGGGTGGTGAGAGCATATGGAATACAAAATACCATGTACTACCTACATGGGATGAAAAGCAAGTATTAAACCCTGTGGGAGACATTAAGGGGCAGCGTAACTCACCCATTAACATTGAAACCTTTATGATTAATGTTCGTATCTTAATGGGCGGGATTGGGCTTGATCCCAGCTTAGTCGGCTGGGCGGATATGTTGGCGGGTGGACTTGGAGATGGTGCAGCATTTCATACTTCAAGCCAGATCATGCGCCGTTCAATGTACATTCGACAATCTGCTGTACAGTTGGTCAACATGATCATGTGCATTGACTGGGGGCTTTGCTATAACGAAGATTTTGACGAACGAGATTTTCCTTGGCAGGTTGAGTTTTCAAGCACGCAATCGGCTGCTGTGACTGAGGAAAACACAAATAAGCAGACACAGATGAATACAACCCTGCTTAAGATTCAGGTGATCAACTCATTAAAAGAATCCGATTTATCAGAAGAAACCATGCAATACATTTTAGAAAAAGACGCTGGTTTTAATTATGATGATGCCTGTCGTATAGCCAAGGATATTGCTGAAACGCGGGCACAGGCTCAATCACAAGCACAGAATATGGAGCAATAATTATGGCCGAATATGATGTCAGATATGATAACGATCCTGGTACAGCGGAGATGTCTCCAATTTCGGTTAGGGCAAGTAGTTCAGTTGGTGTGTGGTCAGGAATGCCGATAGATCAGGCAAAAGTGGAATACAGCAAAATCTATGCGTTAGATGCGCTTTCAACCATCCACTTTGGCGTGAAGCTTGAACCATTTGATCTCAATGGTGCCTTGGCAAATAAGGAAATCAAGGTTTTTGATACATATGACCTGACCCATCAGGAAGCGGGATTCTTTAATGCCTTTGAACAGGGGCAAGAGGGTTTTAAACCAGAGGAAATTAGTATTCCTGTTCCACTGGTGGATGAGGAGTTTAGTCTACCGTGGCTATGTCAAAGTATCGACCTTTCGCTTTTGGATGCAAATACGGATAGTGTCCAGGTGGGAACCTATCAATTGAACCACATCACTGGGAATGGCTCTGGTGAAATATCAATCCCATTCATTGAAACCCGTAATGCCTCGATTTTAAATAGTGCCATGGCAATAAAAGAAATCATGTTTCCAAAAGGGGAGCACGGAGGCACTCAGGCATTACCGAAAGACTACCTGATGCGTATGACAGTCTTTATTTATGACAAACACAGCTTTTCAACATGGGTGTTTGAAGTACAGCATTTGGTCGCATTGCAGACGGGGAGCATTCCACTCGATGCGACCAATAGAAATGGGATCGGTATTGTTACCCTTAATTTTGTGAAGATGTTTCCAATGCTGCCATGATTGGAACAGCCTATCTTTATAGAAAGCCTGAAATGTAAAAATTGCCTCAATCACAAAATAATTTTGGGGCATTTTTCAATGCGTAATATCGACATTTTTCATCCATTGCATGAACCGCATACCAGCCGCATTGTAGAGGGTTTTGATTCAGTCAACAGTGGATCATGTTCAATTGGAGTCATTAAAGGGCAATACCGTCAGCTCAATGCAATTGTGACTGAAACCGCAACCGATGATGACCAATGGCGTATTGTGAATCTCAAGGGGCAAATTAAACAAGTACCTGCTTTTGATTCAATCGCTGTATTGGGTGCTGTGGATGACGATCAAGCCAGTGCCTTGGCTCAATTACAGTTTGGGCGTATGTTTGATGCAATTGAGGATGATGTGATTGAAACCAATTTAAATGGCCTTTTACGTCATCTGGCAACTCCACATTTTCACAAGAATAAACAGTTAATTCATCGTTGTCATTTAACAGCATTACAGGACGTTCCCTGCGCCGTTGTACCTGGTTGGGATGGGATTGAACTCACTACACATGAGGGCAAAACTGCCAATTTACTTTTGGATATGCAGCGCCATGATGACCAGTCAGGATTACTGTCAAGTTTTGATGGATTGGCACAATTGCTTGAATCCATTGGTGCCGAATATGCAGACTTTGACTCGATCATTGTGGAGTACCAGTATCTCGACAGACTGGTAAACATGCTGCATAAGGCAATGCAGACCGCATCAAAAGGCGGTGTAAAAGTCTTGAAAGTGGACCAGAGCGACAAGCCTTTCCGCCATAAAAAAGTATTAAATGTTGCCGTTTCTTATGACTTTGAAGATGGGCAAACTATAACGATCCTGTTTCATCATCCTGACCGTGATGCAAAGCGTATTGCACCACAGGACACCTTGCTGTCTTGGAAAATCCTGATGAATAACCGAGATGTAACGGGTGTGATTCAGCCGAATCAGGGAGAGGGCATTGCCTTGCCAGTGCTTGCAGGTCGTGTAGTGAAGTTGATTAATCAGAACAGTGCCCGATTCAAACGAACCCAAGTCAAGAAAGCTGCCAGTGCTCAGGCTTTGGCAGATGCTGAACAGCGTATTGCAGATAAGCGGAATCAGAAATCTGCGCTTGAGGCTCAAATTCAGGGATTGTTGGAGCAGAGTGAGGAATCAGCTAAATCACAAACACAGACTGAAATAGAACAATCCCAGAAAGTTAATGATGAGATGAATGCTTTTGGTGCAGACAAGGCAGGCTATCAGGGCGTTGTTACATCAATTGAGGATGCAGAAAAAGTAAAAGATATGCCTGATGGTTCCTGGGTGATTAAACAGTCAGATCAAGGATATACCTTTTTTTATCAGCTTCCAGATGGCAAGTATAGTGCTTCCGAAACATTGCCAACCTTGGAACAGGCATATCAAAGTATGCTTGAAAGCCGAGAAGCGAATTTAAAGTATCCAGATGACAGTGATGCACTGGCACGCTATCAGGCAGAAAAACAGGCAAATAATGAACCAGCACAACATGATAAGCCAAAACTTGTGACGAAAACCGAAGCCAAAAATATCTATGATGCGCTCAGTATTCGTCATAGTTGGCTCACTGGCGGGACCACTGAAGAATTCTTTAGACAGAACTACCCAGAAAGTATCAATGAAGCCTTAACAGAGGCTAAAGCATTGCTGGATAGGCCTTTCGGGAAAGTTGCAACCGCATCGGGCCTTAAACAGTCAATTGAGCGAATGGTTCAATCCGTTGAAAACACGATTGAACGCTGGAAAGCTGGTAAAACAGAAGATGCACCAAAAACCAAGACTTATCCACCCATTGAGGACTTGGGAAATGGTTTCTATCGTGCATTTAAAAACGATAAAAAGGTTGATACTTGGACTGCACATATTAATCCAAATGGCGAATGGGAGGTTTCAGCCAACAATGCTCAGTCACGAGCATCATGGAATCGTGGACTAGGTGCACCACGTTTCTTTAAAACAATTGAGGAAATGATGGTGAAGTATCCAGCGTTTAGATCATTGCCTGCTTTGCTGGAGGCAAAAGTACCAGATGGAAATGAACCTGATGATACTGGGAATGAGGCATCTACAGATGATGTCGATTACCTGAACAAAGTCATTAAGGGAGAGGTGGATTTCTCTAATTCGAGTGAGATTGAGACTCAACTTGAAGCGATTGGTGGGCGATTAACTTCTGAGATTAATGACCTGTTTGAGCAGGCTGTAACGGCATATTCTGTATATCAAGTAGATCAGGCTAAATTGATTAATTAAGGATATTTTCAAGTGAATGCATTAGAGAAATTGAAACTCACGAAAGAATTACGTGCCTTGATAGAAAATATTCCAGGTTTAAAAGGCATGGAAAAGTTACAGGGTACAAAACGGTTGCGTGAGTTGATTGAATTACTTGGCGGAAAAATTCCTGAATCAGTCAATGAACTATTTCAGTCGATTATTGATGGAAAGGTGAGTGTTTCTGTTGAGTTACTACAAAATGTTCGTAGTGAAGCGGAAAAGAATCCTAATGATCCCTTGTTGATTGATGCCGTTAATATGTTGATTAATCAAGTGAATGAACTGGTTGGAACAGCACAGGCTTAACAACTATATATCCTAAGAGAATAGTCCTTAATTGGGCTATTTTTTTGTGTGTGAAATGAGCAAAGTCAAAAATGTGACAAACGAGACAGAAGCTTTAACTGCTTTGGATGAGATGTCGAATCTCATTACAGAATTCCAAAAAAAGAATTTCAAATTTCTGTCAGGGCCGCCTATCGCATCAATTAAATCAGGACAGATCAAGCCTGATGCCGAGGGTAAAATTATAAAAAATGCAATGCAATGGTTGCGTGATTGGCTGGCTGCAAATAACCAAGGTCAGGAATTTCAAAACGAGCAGTTAGGTACGGTAATCATAGCTCCCAGTGGTATTAAATCCGCTATGAGCCATAAACCTAAACAGATAGATATTCAGGGATTGCCTGCTTTACCCCTGATTATTGAAAAAGCGAGGGTTCTAAATAGGTCAATGGATGATGAGGGCAAGCCAATTGAAAATATTGTTGTAGCTGCCCCAATTAATCTGGATGATGAAAAATGTTATATGGTGGTTCGTTTAAGACGACATACAGAAGATAAGAATGATAAACCCAGATTTTACACTCAGGCCGTTACCATTGCTAAAGACATAAAAAAAGGGAACATCCCTTCAGACCAAGTGGCTGGGCAAAATAATTTGCTTACCCAAAATGGAGGACGCTCCCGTTTATTAAATGTACTGCATGATGCCTTGAATGTCAATATTGAGCAAAAATCAAAGAAAATTAAAGTGTATGGCTGGAAAGCTGTAGAAATGGCAAGAAACCTGACGTTTGAGCAACTGGAAATTCTTACGTTAAAAGCTCAGAAAGAACATTTCATACCACAGGAACAAAGAACTAATATTTATGTTTATGATCAGGCTGGGCGAAAGAAGTTAGATGTGCTGAGCTGGGCTGTACATCATAAATTAGAAGAATTTAATAAAAACCCGAATGAAAATGATAAACCCCTAGATCATGAAGATGTGTTGCGAATCAGAACTGAGTTTCAGGCAGATTATGAACAGGGTGCATTTGATAGTGTTGATGGTTTTGACAGCATTGATGCGGATGGGCAATGGGTATTGGATAAGATTGATTCCATGATCGTTGCATTACAAAACCTGCATGGTAGTGAAAATAAGGTATTAAAAGGTCGTAGTAACAATGTAAAAACAGCAAAGGGCACCAAGGTGTCTACAGTTTTTGCGGTGCTTGATGCTGACAAGATCATTGCATCGCATACCGCCACTGGTGCAGAGAATCCAAATTACCCGCAAGAGTTACAACCGCGTGACCGCAGCCGTGAGTCATCACAGGCATGGGTGCAAAAAACCTCAAACACACTTGATCCTGAAAGCTTGGGACGTTCTGGACGCGCTGATACAGGTGCGCCAATTGTCGGTGATGATCTGGTTGTGGAATCTGGCAATGGGCGAACCATGGCAATACAGCTTGCCTATGAGCGTGGAAATGCGAATGAATATAAACAGTGGCTGATTGATGAAGCTGAATATTTTGGTTTTGATCCTGAAAAGATTAAGCATTTTGAAAAACCAATTCTTGTCCGTATCCGTACTTCAGAAATTGACCGTATTCAATTTACTGTAGAGGCAAACCAGGATGACAAGCTTTCATTCAGTGCTACGGAACGTGCGAAATCTGATGCAAGACGATTGGATGAGAACTTATTGTCATTGTTTATGCCTGGTGATGATGGCGATTTACTGACAGTGGGAAATCAAAAATTCGTGCAGGGTTTTCTTAAATCATTGGGCGAAACAGAGGCGGCGCAATATATCACCACAGATGGAAAGCCAACGCAGGCATTGGTGACACGTATAAAAGCCGCAATATTTAGCAAAGCCTATAATGATGACCGCCTACTAGAGATGATGGCAGATCAAACCAAGCCAGACTTGCAGAATATGCTGAATGCCTTGGGCGCAGCGGCACCAAAATTCATTGAAGCCCAGTCGGTCAGCCGTGGTAATGTTCAGGATGTTTCATCGTCGATAGTTGATGGTATTGAACAGGCATTGGATAAACGGGTTGCTAATGCCATTATTGACGCTGCAAATACGATATTGGCTGCAAAGCAGAATGATCAGGATATTGCGGAATTTGTGAAACAGCAGGGGCTTTTTGGTGACTTGGCAGAGGGCGTTCCAGAGCTTGCGATTTTCTTGTCTAAAAACAGTCGCAGCGCAAAAAAGATGAGTCTACTGTTTAAGGCAATGGCTGAATTTGCAGAGAAACAGGCATTAGATCAACAGAATATTGGACTGTTTGGTGATCCTGAACCCGTCAGTATTAAAGATGCGATTGATTATGCTGTAAAAATCATTGAAGAAAATTACGGGGAAAATACCAATCTGAGTATGTTTGATTCTGTACTCCAAGATTATAGTGTTATTGAGAAAAGATATTTTATCGGACATCTATTATGCAAATCTGGATGGAAGAAAAAGGATTCTGATAAAAATACTTATATTAAAGAGCATATCAATGGAGCAAGAAAACTTCTTTTCAATATGAATGAAAATCAAAATGATTTTTCAATTGAAATTGCTGAATCTGATGGAGGTTTTGTAGCAGAGATTGGGGGATGCAAAGATAAGAAGATTTCTGAAATCTTTGAGTATATTAATGGTTTTTTACTCGATGAACAGCAGATTGATCCTAAAATTATAAGTGATTATGACAATGCAGATGAAAATAGTTCAAATGCTGATAGTTGGATGAATGGGCAAATTATTCGGTGGTTTGATGAGCCTGATAAAAACTACCTACACTCATTAGAGTTGCCTGCTGAGCACCAAATTGGAGATAAGGTTTTTATTTCGATCACTGATACTGATGAAAATAGCTCAATGTTTAAATTTGATGCTTTCATTGCTGATATTAAATTTAAATTAAATAAAGTTTGGTATGGCTTGGCTTTGAGAATTTCTAATACTAATTTTGCCACACTGATCTATTTGCCAAGTGGGACGTTTGAAGTTCAATCCAATACAGGCAATGACAATGATTTTACAGAATTGGACCAAAAAGCCCATGAAGCTGCCACATCAACATTAAATGATCTTGAACTCCCATCTAGCGAACAAAAAGAGTCAGGGGATTACCAAAAGGGCCACCTTGCTATTAGTGACTTAAACATTGCAATTGAGAATCCCGCAGGTTCAATTCGTTCAGGTACTGATGAATTGGGTAACGAATGGAAAATTAGGATGCAGCACCACTATGGTTTTTTGGAAAACACCACGGGTGCCGATGGAGATGAAATCGATGTATTTGTTAAAAACCATTTAGACCATATTCCTGATAATGCCTACATCATTAAACAACTGGATAAAGATGGAAAGTTTGATGAGCACAAGGTTATTTTAGGTGCTGAAACTGAGGATGAGGCCAAAGAAATTTATCTTTCCAACTATGAACAGGGCTGGCAGGGTTTAGGCGACATTAGAAAAATATCAATGGCTGATCTATTACAGAAAATTCAGCACACTTGGTCAGAGTTTGATTCTGTCACTGATGATTTCCTTAATGTTTTATATCAGCCATGTTAATTGGAACATTTTAAAAATCATACACTTTTACACCTTTAACATGGGCAGATGAAAAAATCCCATGTTGAGGGTTGTATGTCCATTTTTGAAAAGAACTTCATTTTAAAGCCTGAAAATGTTCTGGGTTCTCTTGATAAATTAATCGATGCATTAAAAAGTCTCAGTGACATTACACTGTATTTTAAAAAGGTCTTGGCTGGGGAAATTGAACTTGATTTACCTGAAGCCAAAAAGATTTTGTCATTTGCAGAACAGGACCAAGATAAGGGGTTCCTGGGTGATGTTGCCGATTTTGTCTATCTACATTCCGTGCAGCGTTTAGATGAAAGTCTACGCGCTTTCATTGTCAAAGATACTCCATCCGATGCCTTATCCCAGATTCAGGCTGCAATCGCATATCTGGCCTGTGAAGATGAACTGATTGAATATGTGACCAAAAAAGGCAAACCGCTTTTAGTATTGTCACTGGAAAATGTTGGAGTCAAGGACGCTAAGCAATACGATCCGTATGCGTTCATATATAACGGTCATACCTTGGTACGGGCAAAGCATATTGCTGAAATACCAGATGATTTACTGACCGAAAACCAAGTTTTAGTTAAAGGGGTCTTGTCCAATGTTACAGATACCGATTCAAGTGTGGCACGACTTAGTGAACTTCGTCGCCGATCAAGAGGACCAGCAATTCCTGAGCCTGAATCAGGTGGAGCTGGAGCAACGCCTCAAGCAACAGGAACAGTTGCTACAGGGCAAGGGTTATACCGAAACGGTGATACTGGCTTACCAGAAGTTTATGATGCAGGTTTACCTGGCACAGGAAATAGAGGAAATGAACCTACAGATGGGGGAGGTGCAACCGATCATACAGGGGCTGACAGCATCGGAGGCAGTCAAGCTGGCATCACTCGACCATCTACTCGATCTAAACGAGATAGATCAATTGTTCAGTCTGCTAAATCAGGTAGAGTTGAGCTAGATGCCAAGGCACAGCTTCAGGCTGCTGCCGAGGGCACGCCAACGGAGTGGGGTGATCAGCAAAATATCAATGAAGCCTTACCCTATCTTTTAACTGAGCAATGTGATGATGTTGCAAAAGTTGAAAAAAGGCTGATTCAAGACAATGCCAATGGTGTCTTGATTACCAATGGCACAGGGACAGGCAAAACATTTACAGGGCTGGGCACGGTCAAACGATTCCTGAATGCTGGGCTAAACAATATCCTTATCATTACCTTAAGTGACAAGATTGCCAATGATTTCATTAAGTCAGGCAAGCCATTAAATATCAATATTCACCAGTTATTAAGCACGGATGACAACGGCAGTGATAATAACAATGTGGTTGTCACGACCTATGCAAATTTTGGTCAGAACAAGTCTTTAGGGAAAAAAGACTGGGACCTCATTCTCGTTGATGAGTCCCATACGCTTATGCAAAGTGCTGATGGGGATGTGACCTCTGCACTGGCAAATTTAAGGGCACTGTCTGGACACCATGCTGGTTTTGATACATGGGCAAAGATGCGATTCTCTGAACGTGATCCATTTGTGATTCCTAAAGAAGAACGGACAGATCAGGCTGTAACGGATTGGTATGCATTTATCCATGACTATAGACTCGAATGGGAAAAGAACTGGACCAACCAGACTGGAAAACGCGCCAAAGTGGTTTTTCTTTCAGCCACACCATTTGCCTATGTCAAAACAATTGACTGGGCTGAGGGATATTTATTCCACTTCAAGGAACCAGCCAACCAATTCAAGCATGATGATGTTGGTGGTTATAACTCTGGTGGTTCCCGTGAAAAATTCTATATGAGTAATTTTGGCTATCGAATGCGCTATAACAAGCTGACCCGTCCTGTTGGCGGCGTAGATGAGGGTGTGTTTGAGCGGCAGTTTGCAGAGGGTTTAAAAAAGTCTGGTGCAATGAGTGGACGGGAATTGCAGCTTAAGTTTGACTATGACCGCAAGTTTGTTCTCATTAAATCGAATATTGGGCAAAAAATTGATGAGGGACTGGATTATTTAAGTGACTCCAAGAATGAAAAAGGAGACCGTAAATATTCCGAGTTAAGTCAATTGGTCAACAAGCGCTTTGACTACCTTTCACGCCGTCGCCTGCTGGAGGCAATCAAGGCTGAGGAGGGATTGCCATTCTTTAAAAAGAACATTGCGCTGGGGCGTAAAGTCATTATTTTCCATGACTATAACGAGGGCGGAGGTTTTAGGCCATTTGCATTTGTGGACCATCAATTTAATTCCGCAAAAAATGGTGATTACAATGATATTGCAGCTGCTGAATATGAATTGTTTTGCCAAGAGCGTCCCGATTTAATCCGTCTGAACTGTAACTATAATTCGCCATTGGTGACATTACGCCGTGCTTTCCCTAAAGCATTGCTATTCAATGGACGTATTTCCAAGAAAGAACGTCAGAAGAATGTGGACCTGTTCAACCAGGACAACAGTGGTTTTGACTTGCTGATTGTCCAGTCTGATGCGGGGTCAACTGGTATCTCATTACATGACACCACAGGCACACATCAACGGGTCAATGTCAATATTGGTCAGCCAATCAAGCCAGCCAAGCTACGTCAGACCGAGGGCCGTATTTATCGCGTTGGACAGGCTTCCAATGCAATCCAGCGTTACTTCACCACGGGCACAAACTGGGAGCGTATGGCCTTTGCTGAGACAATTGCAGGGCGGGCGGAAACAGTAGACAACCTGGCAAAAGGTGAAGATGCCTTGGTCAGCATTAAACAGGCATTGATTCAGGCCTATGAGGAAGCGGATTATCATGAGCCCTCATTGCTGGATGGTATTGGTGGTAAAGCCTATGATGAGGAAAATGCGCGTATTGCAAGGCTTTCTCCATTCGACAAGGCAATGACCTATTACCATGCCAAAGGGAAACGTACCGAGAGTCGCCAAAATAGGGAGGGTAAGGAATGGTACGCAACGCCTGAACCATTGGGCTACAAAATGCTTGAATGGGCTGGCGTGCATACTGGGGATGATGTTTTAGAGCCAAGTGCAGGGGATGGTGCTATTGGGCGTTTTGCGCCGAATGATGTCAACCTGACCATGATTGAACCAACTGAATCATTGGCAAGTCGGGCAAAAATGGCAAATACGGGCGCAAATGTCATCATAGGTGGCTTTGAGGTTCACGGTACCAACAACAAGTACCATGCAATTGTGATGAATCCACCTTTTGGAAACGCGGGTTCACTTGCACTTACCCATGTTAAAAAGGCATTTGAGCATTTATATGATGGTGGCCGTATTGTGGCGATCATCCCGCGTGGCAGCATGGATGACAAGTTTTCTGACTGGATTGCCGATGAAAAAGAGGCTTATGTTTTTGGGGAAATATCATTGCCTCAAAGCACCTTTAGAAATGCAGGCACAGGCGTAAATACACGTATTGTCATTATCGAACGACATAGCAATCCTGAAGATGCGCCAAGTTACCCACGAAACATGAACTTTTCACATGCGGAAAATCCAGAGCAATTGTTTGAAATGATCCGTCATGCACAGGTCAAGCCAAGAAAATTGCGTATAGATGAGCAGCTGGACAGCTATGGCTTATATATGCGAACGGAGCGAAGTAATTATATCTTCAATGGTGAGGGCTTAAATGTGGACTACATCAACAAGATACTTACAGATTATTGGTTTGCCGATGTCAATGAATATGGTGAGGTTGTTATGCCATATAACAAGTCGGCTGAAATCATTAAAAAGATCAAGGAATTTGAAGCCAGTAATATCGCTGCCTAATTGGAACTCAGCTTAATTCAGTGGTTCATTGTCATTAAAAATAGCCCTATCTGAATAGGGCTTTTTTTATGGCAGATTTGGCAAGCGCACAGGCGGCAAACGCTGACACCACGACCCAGCCAGAGGATTTTAGCGCTGATCCGTTCTGGGGATATGTATCAAAGCATAAGTTTGCCGAATTTAACCTGTGCATCAAAACCAAGGATGAAAATGAACAGGATAAATATGTGACAGATACGTCGCAGCCAACAATCCGCGCATTTTTAACCGATGGTGACATTAATTTTGAGAGCCAATGGCAAACGCCGTTTGAAAATTCCAATCCTGAACTAAAAATGCCAATGCTTATGGCTGGTCTGCAAACTGGTCAGACGGTTGCCTCTATCGGTGCCGTTGGCGGGGCGTTGTTTGGCAAGGCAGCGGAGGGTATTGCATCAGCAATGCAGCCAATCGCTGATTTTGCAAAAAAGGTCGAGGGTAAGACCAATTTAAACAAGGTCAATACCACTCAGGTTTTTTTGTCTACCGCATCTGTCCACTTAAACCTGAATGTCTTTTTCATCGCCGTGAATGATGCACAAAAAGAAGTTGAGAACAAGATCATGCATTTGCAGTCTTGGGCTGTGCCAGCGCATCTATCGCAAGGAACCGTGCTGACTGATATTTCCGACCAGGGTATTGATGGCTTGTTTTCTGGTGTGATTCCACCCTTTTTAACTGTTACATCACACGGCAAAACCTATTTTCCTTTTGTTCTCCAGAGCGTTTCAGCTCCCATCGTTGCGCCAATTGATGAGGCTGGCAACAGGTTAAGCCTTGCCGTAACCCTCAGTTTAATGAGTAAGGCGGCGTGGGATGCCCAGGATGTTCGTAACCTCTATAGCTATAAGGTGTAAATATGCTTAATTTTGATCCCATACCAATTGGCGAAAAAAGCTATCAGTTGAATGAAGTCATCTTCAACGATGCGTTAAAAGTTGCAGCAGTCCCCGCTAAATTCAATGAAAAGCGAATATCGGCTTTTCTGGCTCACTCGCTAAAAGATAGTCTGCTACCTTTAAAGATGACAGCACAGGAACGAATTTTCTTGATGCTTAAGTATGTTCAGCAGCAAACAAATACATTGTTTTCAAGTGATGCCGACCTTTCGAAATGCTTCCTTGAACAAGGGGTATGGCTTGACCAAATCACCGAGCGTGGTGTTACGGTACGTCAATTGAACGGTACTGAAGCTGAATATCTTGAAGCGCACTGCATGAACGCAGCGGAATGGATTGCCTGCATGTTGGCCTTTCAAATCAGCTATGAAAATCACGAACATCTGGGAAGTTTTCCTGACCGTGGCCTGCCTGATCTGGCATATAAAGATCAATTTTCCTTGCGCCTAAATTACCTTAAATCTTTGCCGCAGAGTGATTTTGACCTGGTTTACCAAGATTTTCAGAAGCTAAACAACCAGCTTTTCACCCATGTTCAGCTGAGTGTCAACAATGATGGGCTTGTGGTGTTAAGAGGTGCAGATGACGCTCCTTTACGATTTCGCGCCGCTTCCGCATTTATCGGAATCATCAAGGAACTGGACAAGTCATTTACTTAGTACAGCCCAAGACCTTGCCAACCATTGCAAGATGTCCCTGTTTGAAGTGCTGAATTTGCCTGTCAGTTTTGAGGCTGACTATTACGCATCAGACGCATGGGAAGATCGTAAGAAAGAAATGGAAAGTGATGTCCAGAAGCAAAATGCATTGATGAAAATGGGTAATGAAATTATCAAAAGTCTTAATAACCTAGGTAAAAGACGATGAATACTACAAAGATGTTAGGTGAGGCTGTAGGCATCCAGAGCCAAGGGGTGTTGGACCAAACAGAAACACAGACCAATCTGGGCTTGACCAGTGCAATCATTATTGGTCAGTTTAAACGTGGCCGTGTTGACCGTCCCATGACAATCCACAATGCTAATATTCGTGGTCAGCTTGGGCATGAACCGAATAACCCTTATTACAATGCCGTGCAGGACTGTCTGGACACTGGTGTACCCAGTGTCCAGGTGTTGCGCATTGGTGGCATTGAAAATGGGAATGTTCCTATTGGCTGTGCTGGAGCTATATCTCATTTGCCGCTGTCAGGACAAGGTGCGGAACTAACTTTATTGTTTATTGTGAATGATCAGATAGCGGGGCGCATTGATGGTGGATTGAATATTCTTGCGATAAACGAAATCCTTTCACCATATGGCCTCTGTTTTATTGACAATGTTGGTATTGTCAATCTTTCCAATCAGTTTGTAAGACTAAGGGTGATAGCTGGTTCTTTTGACGAAAACACAAATGAAGTGCTGGGATATTACAATTTCTGGACCTTGCCAACACTTGCAAACCCTACTGTAAGTGTTGGAAAAATACTTCCTGATTACGATCAACCGATCAGTGTTGAAGCTCAAGTTTACGATGAAGATAGTCATACACCATTGTATGCAGAGGTTTCTGCATGTTTAGCACCATCAAATAGTGCAATAAGCTGTGATGGTGCAACTGACAATGTAGGCTTCACAATTTCTTTCCCACTCACAGATAATTTATCCCTGATTTCTTATGATCCATTTGGGTATGTTGGGGTGAATGATTTTAAAATTGATGGTGTGAATGTTCCTACAAATTCGCTTCCATTTAGCTGGGATTTCGTTTTACTTTATAACGGCAGCGAAAATATTAGTGAGCAGGCCAATGGTGCAAGGGTTAAACTGATTAATGATATTGGACCGAATAAACGCATTGAGTTTGCCAGACCGCAAGGATTGTATTTTGACTGGGATAGTAATCCAACGCTGCAATGGGACGAGAACACTAATTTAGTAACGTGTTGTTTGGCCCACTCCGTACCAGCACCAAACCAAATTAGTTGTGATGGGGCTACACTAGAGATTGGGATATTGTTTGAGTATTTATCTATGCATACTCCTGATGTTCTTTGGCGCATAGAGATATATGATGCAACAACAGGTCTCTTATATTCATCTTGTACAAATAATGATATTGATGAAAACAGCCCAAATCTTGCTGAAACACTAAACATGAATAAGCAAAATGAAGCTCTGACATATAGCCTTAGTGTTGAAAATGATGCACTTATTATAAAAAATGCGACATCGAACAGCATTAAGTTGAAAGTGATAGCTAACGGCCATTCTGATGATGGTGCTTATGGTATTGAAATTACAGATATTGAAAGTTCAAATCCGACAGCGTTCTTTGTCAAGAACATTCAGTATGATTATGATCTTCGTGCATGTTTATCTCCACAACAAATTCCTATTGGTTGTGATGGGGCTACCACTACTTGTATAACAGCAGGTTTTGAGCGTATCTGGCAACTGATAGTTAATGATCAGGTACTATCTAACGATGTATGGGGTTTAGGTGGTGGCGAGAGTGCTCTCGCATCATTGCTATCGTCAGTTGGAATAACTTATACATCGTCATATGGTCGCGCTGAGTTTATAAATAATACTAATGAGTTTAAAAGTATTCGATTTAATGCAAGTGTCTATATCGGCCCTAATGCTGAAAATACAAACCCTACATTGCACGCTGTAGATGATGTATGGACTGCTTTTTGCTTAGCGCCAGCATAAATACTCAAAACTCTAAACACAGCCACCTTTCATAAGGTGGCTTTTTTATTGGAACAACATCCAGGTCCAGTTTTACCGATCATTCAGAATAAACCTAAATAGAACTTTAGGTGACTTACAAATGGCTGAGCCAGTGAGTAGTGGGGTTGGTGCGGCGGCACTGGTGAAGATATATGGTCTCTTAACAATTTTAGCGGTTGCGACATTTTTTGCCTATCTTGTTGCCGTAATGACCCGTGTGCCACGCACCAGACAAGAGTGGGTGGTTTCACTCGTAACAACCGTTGTGGGAAGTGTGGCAGGTGGTTCGCTGGTTGTACAGAAATTTGGTCTACATGACTGGTCCTCAAACTGGTTTGGGATGTGTGCAATTGGCGGGATCATGTTCTGTTGCGGTTTGCCGTTTTGGGCCATTGTTCGATGGACATTCAATTATATCAATGCACGAGAAGATTCAACAATTATTGAAGTTGGTAGTGAAGTAAGAAACGCAATTCAGGGGAAAGACAATGTTAATGACTAAAGCTGGGTTTGATGTACTTCGTCAAAATTTTGGAAAATTAATTCAAGATCAGGTGGATGGTATTAATTTCCTAGTAGCGGCCTTTGATGCAGACAAGACAATTTCTTATCCACAAGCTGCTTATATGCTTGCTACGGCATGGCTTGAAACTGACAAAACGATGCAGCCTATCACTGAATATGGCAGCGTAAAGTATTTTGATAAGTATGATACGGGCACGTTAGCAAAGCGGCTGGGTAATACACCTGCATTAGATGGGGATGGATTTAAATATCGTGGTCGTGGTTATACTCAGATCACGGGTACAGATAACTATAAACGTGTCGGTAAAGCTTTGGGACTTGATTTATTCAATAATCCTGACTTGGCTTTAAAACCAGATGTCGCTGTGAAAATCATGATCTATTGCATGAAAAATGGTGTATTCACAGGCAAAAAGCTTTCTGACTATTTCAATGCATCAACCAAAAATTATTTAAGTGCACGCCGTATCATTAACGGCACTGATAGGGCAGAAAAAGTTGCTAATTATGCTGTAATTTTTGAAGAAGCTTTGAGGTGTCCCTGACATTGTTGTACATATTTGCAAGCGATCAATAGTTACTTTACTTTGTAGTGTATTGATTGTTGCCTTACTCAATTGAGATAAAAAGCCCTAAAGAGGGCTTGAATCATTCATAGTGGTCAGGATAAGCATTCCCAATTGAATCAATGAAATGCCATAAGCAAATATTATCTGTTAAGTTATTTGGAAGCTTAATTTCTTCAGATTCTTGTAAGCGAGATGAATGTATACCTATACCATTATCATCACCAGTTAGAAATTTTACTGTTTTTTCAGAAATAAACTTTATTGATACAACTGACGGGGATAGATACCCTAAAAAATTTAATGAAGTAAATGGTTCATAAATATGAAGTGTTTTAGAATTGCCATCCACTTCAATTAAGAAGTCCTCAAAACCTCCACTATTATTTATTAGTCCATTTATGACATGCTTTAAATAAAGAAATTCATTAGAAGAAAACTCCTTAGCCCATGTGGGTGCCATCTCACTAGAAATTAGTGCTTGGTGATCGAAAAATGACATTCTAAATCCTTGGATAAATTTTATTCTACTGTACCAATAACAGGAACCAACCGCGGTCCAGCAGCTCTAGCTTTTCCAATAATTTCAACAAGCTCATCATAAGTCAATTCAAATTTATCAGAGCTATCAAATATATATTCAACATTCTTACCCTCTAACTCTTTGGGTTTGATTGGTATAAAACGTTTTGGGATAAGCAACTGAGCTAATTGTTCATTAGATAATTTAAATAAATGCATGGTATTCATCCTGTTTTGAATAATTCATTCCATTTAGCTATCTTTAAAGGCATGTTGAAACACGCCTTTAAAGGAGGATTAATTAACGTTTTTTTCGTGATTGTTTCTGTATTTCAGTTGCTTCAGGTTGTAGGAAATCATCATAGCCAGAATCCTGACTATACTCATCAATAACAATTTGGGGATCGCTATCTTGCGGTATATCCTGGTTGAATTCATCAAAAGTGCTTACTTGTGACTCATCAATAAAGTTGTCTTGATTGAAGTCATCGGATGGGAACTCTTGATTTTCTATCTTAATTCCTTTCGTGCTCATATCTATCTCGCTGATCAAAAGTGCAGCAATATTTTAATAAATATAAATGACAAATAGAATAATTATGTAAAAAAGTGCGACATCTTGAGACGCATATTTGCCTGCTAAATAAACATACTTAAAAAGGGTAAAACCTGTCAAAAACCTGTCAAGAAAACGAAAGTAAAATGTAAGTGATTAAATTATAATAATAAAAAATGATAAGTCGTCGGGCTCATAACCCGAAGGTCGTTGGTTCAAATCCAACCCCCGCATCCAAATTTTGTATATCGATATGAACAGATATTGATTGCGTGTTAAGAGAAAGCGTGTATAGTAAATAATAACTAGAAGAATAATACTGTTGATTCAGCAAATCTTAGATTTCGTAGTTTAACCAAACCTTTCGTTTTATCAGATTTAGTTTCAGAGTTTATTATTTCCAGTTAATTGCTGCTAAGCATCCAAAGTATTTTTGTATATAGGTTAATTTATGTCTAATTCTGTGACTGGTACAGTTAAATGGTTCAATGAAACTAAAGGTTTTGGTTTTATTCATGCCGATTCTGGGCAAGATGTATTTGCTCATTTCAGTGAAATCCAAAGCAATGGTTTCAAAGTTCTTCATGAAGGACAACGCGTATCATTTACTGTTGCTCAAGGTAAAAAAGGTCCTCAGGCAACGGGTATCACCGTAGTTGCCCAGAACTAATAAAATCTTTTGAAAAAAAGCTCACTTTGGTGAGCTTTTTTTATCTGAAAATTAAATGGATAGAATAAAAATATTCAGGTTCAGGATTATTTTTTAGAAAGTGCTGAATTTTGTCACATTTAGACCATATGGTTAAACTATTGTCCTAGTATGATCTACGACTTTTTGCTAATTTCATTTAATAGATTGTTTAGGCAAATTAGTAGTTGCAGTACATTAAATGAGCATTAGGTTATGGAAAACTTAGAGCAGTATACGCAAAAGGTTGAACAAGAAGTTCATGTACATTGTAAAAGATCTTTCGGCTCGTTGTTATTTAGTTTTGTTGTATTAATAGCAACTGGTCTATAAGAAAAAGAAAAGCGCTCTCGGGCGCTTTTCCTCAATGGAGCAGGTCATAAAGTTAAGCAAGTTTCTTAAACGTTTCGTATTGATAGGTTGCAATTTGTTCATCCCAGAACTGCTGCCAGAGATCACAATATTCCAGACAAATTTGGCGAATCGAGTCATAGTCTGATTCTTCACAGGCCTGAGCCAATACAAACCATAAATCATCTTCATGGTCATCATCAGCCGCTTCTGCTGTTGCATCGTGGGATACACCATGCACATAGTAGTAACCACTATCCACATCGAAACCAACTGCATGGGTTGCCTGACGCAGTGCTGGGCTAAATAAAATTACCTCTTCTTCAGCAACCGCCAGCAGGGCAGAAACGGCTTCATAACGATCAAAGGAATCTTCTAAATAGCTGCGTACTCGTTGCGCGATAATGGATGGCTGATAATCATTGCGTTCTGATTGGCTAAGTTCAAAGTCATTGAGAACATCTTCAAATAATGGATAGTGTGCATATTGTGGATTGCCTGAATAATAACCCTCTTGATCCAGGCCTGGGCGGAAGCCAAATTCATCAAGAATGTTCAGGTTGAGTAGGAAACGAGGGAACATTTTGGAACCAGACAAAAGGCGAGGTTCCAGTTGTTTGGTCTGGAACTGTGCCATGAGCAGGGCATCGGTAAATACCTGAACAATCGCATGACGGTATTCCAGATGGATATGCTTGAGCGTTTCCTTGTCAATTAAGCCATCATTTAAAAGCTGGATAGCAGGGTGTTTGGAAACAGGATGATTTGAAATTTCTGCTCTCAGGGTATTCAGAAAGTTCAAGTTCTTATTCCATAGTTCAGCAGAAATACTATTTTTCATTCCGTCTATAGCATTCTGTCTAGGGCTGTCAAAATTTTCAAATTTTTTTGGCATAGTCTTGTACTCATGTATTAATAAATATTATTGCTTTTCCAATTATTTAGTTCGATTTCTTTGGTTGTTTATGAATATAACGAATTAGATCAACCAAACATCTTTTTATTGGATAATTTAAATATAAAATGATTTTTTTGTGAAATCAATTTATTAAATAGGCTAAAAAATGATAATATACGTTATTAATTAACTTAACTTTAAATAAAAGGTGAACTATTTCACGATATATTTAAAAAATTTTTAATTAGAAAAGTTTTTTTACAAAT
This sequence comes from Acinetobacter sp. GD03645, assembly GCF_029845285.1. NCBI lineage: Bacteria > Pseudomonadati > Pseudomonadota > Gammaproteobacteria > Moraxellales > Moraxellaceae > Acinetobacter > Acinetobacter sp. GD03645. The sequence continues at coordinate 26,372 of NZ_JAOCLL010000014.1, forward strand.
CATCTTGTTTATATGTTCATTTTTGCTTAACTTAATAACAGAGACAGTGAAGAAATGTTTTATATTTTCTTAAATGCTCTTAAAATAAGATAAACAATACATAGTTGCCAGATTTATCCAGCATTTAAACTATGTCTAAATAATATATTAAGCTTTTTGATAGAATTTAAAAAGGATAATAAAATGTCTAAAAAAGAAGATATTATTGCAACAGCTCTTCGTCTCTTCAATTGCTATAGCTACAGTTCTGTCGGGGTAGATCGAATTATCAGTGAGTCTGGTGTTGCCAAGATGACGTTCTACAAGTACTTTCCCTCCAAAGAGAGCTTAATTGAGGAGTGTTTGTCCCGACGAAATAAGAGTATTCAGGAAGCGATTGAGCAGGAAATTAGCCTGAAAGCAGAAGACGATTATTTGGGTAAAATTAAGGCTGTCTATTTTTGGCATTTAGCCTGGTTTAATTCAGATGATTTTCATGGATGCATGTTTCAAAAGGCTTCCTTGGAGATATTGCAGCAATATCCATCGATTATTCGCCCGATTGTAGAATATAGGGAATGGTTAATGGGATTACTAGAGAGTCTGTTTGAGAAAGCTAAAGTGTTTCAACCGCATGTATTGACAGCAATGTATATTAATATTCTGGATGGTATGACGGCATATGCGAAAGTAAATAAAGACCATGCGAAAATTGAGGAGTGTTGGTATTATATTGAAAGATTGATTACTTTGGATGCGGCTTGATTTTTAAATAAATACAGTATTTCTAAATAAACTATTTTGTATAAATTAATATAAATAAATCCTTAATAATATTTTAAATAAAAATTAAAAACCGAGGTATTCACCTCGGTTCTTTTGTACATCATGAAAAAGTTATTTTTCTACAAAAGCACGTTCAATAACATAATCACCCATAACACCCATACGTGGTGATTCAACCAGGCCATGTTGGTCTAGCAGGGTAGCCACATCTTTCAGGAAAGCTGGGCTACCGCAGAGCATGGCACGGTCTGTCTCACGGTTAAAACGTGGTAAACCGATTTTTTCAAACAGTTCGCCAGTTTCAATGGCAGTGGTGACACGACCTTGTGTATGGAATGGCTCGCGGGTTACGGTTGGGTAATAAACCAATTTATCCTTGATGCCCAGTTCTTCAAAAAATTCATTGTTTGGCAGTTCATTCAGGATTAAATCCTGATAGGCAAGCTCTGAAACATAGCGTGTACCATGAACCATGATCACTTTCTCAAACTTTTCGTAAGTTTCAGGATCACGCAGCAGGGAAAGGAAAGGAGCAAGACCTGTACCAGAAGATAAAAGGTATAAATTTTTACCTGGTAATAAATCGTCGTGTACGAGCGTCCCTGTTGGTTTTTTAGAAATCAGGATTTCATCGCCAACCTGTACTTTTTGTAAAATGGAAGTCAATGGACCGTCTTGTACCTTAATTGAGAAGAACTCCAGTTCTTCTTCATAATTCGCGCTTGCAATCGAATAAGCACGCATTAAAGGCTTGCCATTCACTTCAAGACCGATCATGACGAATTGACCATTTTTGAAACGTAGACTGGTGTCACGTGTTGTTTTAAAACTAAAAAGTGTGTCATTCCAGTGGTGAACATGAGTAATGCGTTCAACGTTAAAAGCAGCCATTCAAGGTCTCGATCACAGTTAAAAGAAACAGGTTGCTATTCTAATCTAAAATCATTCTCGATAAACTGAATATATTTAATTGTGTTTATAAGAAAAAGTGATGAGTAATTTAGTTGAGATGCCGATTATCGGCTACATGCATTCTCCCTACCGTGAAAAGTTTGGTATTCCGCGTCAGCCAAATCTGGTACAGGTCGAGTCTTATATAGAGATGGTGGCACCTTATAACGATATTCTGGCATTTGAGGGGATCGAGGCGTTTAGCCATTTATGGTTGCTGTGGCAGTTTCATGAGAATAAACAAAATGATAACGCTTCAAACCAAGTGGTTAAATTTCGTGCGCAGGTGAGACCACCACGCTTAGGTGGGAACCAGAAAATGGGGGTGTTTGCCACCCGAAGCATGTATCGTCCATCGCCAATCGGTCTATCCGTGGTGCAGTTTTTACGAGTGGAAAAGCAAGGGAAAAGCGTGCGACTTTATGTGATGGGTAGTGATTTACTACATGGCACACCGATTCTGGATATTAAACCTTATATCCAGTATTCGGATGCAGTGCCAGAGGCAAATAGTGCCTATGCGCAGGATGAGCCTGTACGTAAATCAGTGATCTGGACAGAAACTGCACAAACACAACAACAGCAATTACTAAAGCAGGCTATTTTAAATAAAAAGGTATTCGATGAACTGGAACAGGTGTTATCTTTAGACCCTCGTCCTGCCTATCAGGAAGATGCAGAACGAGTCTATGGCATGTGTTTTGCCGACTTGAATGTACGTTTTAAGGTCGATGAAAGCAATGTAACAGTCATTGCTGTGGAACAGGCAACTTAAAAATATAAATCATAAATTTGGGGATTTGACGGTTATGCAAGCACAGGCAAAATTTGCAGGTTTTTCTTTTTCGATTGATGTAACGTGGTGTCTGGAACAATTACAAAAAGATGGGCGAATTACGGAACGGGATAAACTGTTTATTCAAACCACTCATCGTCAAAAAGATCAGTTGAAATGGCATCCCTTACAGTGGATTGCCAATTTTAATTTAAAAGATCAACTCAATCCTGCCACAACCTTAACCTTGAATCGTTTATGTCAGTGGTTAGCTGAAAAAGCCGAAGTTCCCTTATTTATAATTGATCCGCTAAAAGCTGATGTGGCGGCATTAACCAGCGTCATGTCACAGGAATTTGCAGTACGGAATCATATTCTGGCTGTTGAAGTACATGCAGATCGGATTCTGATCGGGACGGATCAGCCATTTTTAACGGAATGGCAAAATAATCTGGAGCGCAGTTTAGCGCCAAGAAAGATTGAACGGGTGTTACTCAATCCTGAGCAATTACAGCGCTATCTGGTGGAGTATTATCAGGTTAGTCGTGCGGTCAGTTCTTCACAAAACACCAGTGCCTTTGACCGTGACAATAAAGGCGTTGAGGCCTTGTTACAGTTGGGCGATACCCAGAATCCTGATGCCAATGATCAACATATTGTCAAATTGGTGGACTGGGTGCTGCAATTTGCCTTTGAACAGGGGGCTAGTGACATTCATCTTGAACCCCGAAAAGACAAAGGCAAGGTGCGTTTCCGTATTGATGGGGTGTTGCATACCATTTATAACATGCCAGCCAATACGCTGACTGCCGTCATTTCCCGTATTAAAATTTTGGGTCGCATGAATGTTGCGGAAAAGCGTAAACCACAGGATGGACGTTTAAAGACACGGACACCAAAAGGTCAGGAAACCGAATTGCGTCTCTCCACTTTGCCAACCGCCTTTGGCGAAAAACTGGTGATGCGTATTTTTGATCCAGAAGTGCTGGTACGCAGTTTTCAGCAGTTGGGTTTTGAGGGGCATCTCTTACAAAGTTGGCAACAACTGACCCAGCATAGCCATGGGATTATTCTGGTGACAGGGCCAACAGGTTCGGGTAAAACCACCACGCTATATTCATCACTCAAGCAACTGGCGACTGAACAGGTCAATGTCTGTACCATTGAAGACCCGATTGAAATGCTGGAACCCAGCTTTAACCAGATGCAGGTCAATCCAAACATTGAACTAGGCTTTGCTGATGGTGTGCGTGCCCTCATGCGTCAAGACCCTGACATTATTATGGTCGGGGAGATTCGTGACCATGATACTGCCAATATGGCGATTCAGGCGGCACTGACAGGACATTTGGTGTTATCGACATTGCATACCAATGATGCGCCATCCAGCTTGACCCGTCTGCATGATCTGGGGGTGCAGCCATTTTTAACCGCAGCCACGATTCTGGGTGTATTGGCACAACGTCTGGTGCGTCGTCTTTGCCCGCATTGCAAACAGCAAACTTCCATGAATGAGCAGGAATGGGAACACCTGACTTTTGACTATATGATGGATATGCCAACCACCATGTATAAGGCTGTGGGCTGTGAAGTGTGTCGCCAGACAGGTTATAAAGGGCGTGTCGGGATTTATGAGTTTATGCCAGTCAGTCTGGAATTAAAGTCCATCATTAGTGCTAATGGCACACTGGATCATTTACGTGCGCAAGCCAAGAAAGAGGGCATTGAACCTTTGCGTATTGCAGGGGCGCGTAAGGTGATTGAGGGCGTGACCACATTGGAAGAAGTGCTTCGGGTGGTTCCATTAAGCTAAGTTTTTTCATCACCTAAGATTCACCTCATCTTGTTTTGTTTTAATGACTCCATCGAGATGATCAACAAAGATGAGGAAATTAAAATGAACGTATTTTCTAAAGTTGCTGTAATTGCAGGTTTGGTTGGTGCAACAACATTTGCGGTTGCGAATACGACAGCAGTCAATCAGCAGGCATTGGCCCCTACACAAATTACTACGGTGAAACAGGCATTGACCTTAAAGGATGACACTCCTGTTCAGCTTAAGGGCTATGTGGTCAAGGCAACAGGTGATGAGAAATACCAGTTTAGTGACCAGACTGGCAGCATCACGGTCGATATTGATGATGATTTATGGCAAGAAAGGGCTGTTTCAGCAAAAACGCCTGTAACCATTATCGGTGAAATCGACATTGACTATAAACCGACCAAACGTGTAGAAGTGGATGTAGATCAAGTGAAGTTCTAATCACTGCAATATTGTCAAAAAAACCACATGATGATCATGTGGTTTTTTTGCATGTGATTTATTTTAAAGGCATGATGGATGTGGATGGATCAGATGCGAGTATGGCTTTATGCGAATTTTATTGGCTGAGGATGATGCCTCTCAGGCAGAAAGTATCAAGGACTGGCTGGAGCTGGATGGCTATAGCGTCGACTGGGTAGAGCGGGGTGATCATGCGATACTGGCGGTTGAGCAGCATCAATATGATTGTATCCTGCTGGATCGCGGTTTGCCCAAGGCTTCGGGGGATGACATTCTAAAAAGCATTCGCCATCAAAATTCCAATACGCCCGTCATTTTTATTACCGCCAAAGATGCCATTCATGATCGGGTGGAGGGGCTGGATTTGGGTGCCAATGATTATCTGGTCAAACCGTTTAATCTGGAAGAATTGTCGGCACGGGTGCGCTCACAATTGCGGCAACATCAGACTCAGGCAGGCCAATATTTGACTTTTGCCAATCTACAGCTTGATCCGCAAGCCAAGACCCTGACACAAGCGGGGCAAGTCATCAACCTGACTGCAAAAGAATTTCAGATTTTACATAAATTAATGCAAAAACCAGAACATATCCTGACCCGTGAGCAACTGGAAGAATCACTGTATGCCTGGGGCGAGGAAATCGAGAGTAATGCCATCGAAGTGTATATCTACCAGATTCGCAAAAAAATTGGCGGGCAATATATCAAAACCATTCGTGGTTTAGGCTATCGGATGCATCAGGATTAAGTTTATGAAAGTGGTGTCGCTACAAAACAGGCTGATTAAAACCTCACTGATCAGTTCCGTGATTGCAGGTTGTGTGGCATTGCTTTTATTTGTGGTGATTTCAATCTATCAAACCATGCAGGTTCAGGATGAAATCATGGATGAAATCTCGGATATGTTACTGATTGCTGACCTGACCTCAACATCAGGGCAGCAGATTGATGAACTGAGTGACCAGTTTGATATCCAGTATCGCCTGAGCTACCAGCAACAGATTCTGACCCAGTCTGAGGATTTTCAGCTTGAGCAACAGTATTACACCTTGAATACAGGTGATGACCAGTATGGCTTTATCTGGCAGGAGCGACAGCTCTGGCGTAGTTATCGGGTGGAAGATCACCAGCCCCACATGCAGGTGTTGCTGTTACAACCTTTAGGTGATCGCTTTAAAGAATTGATGCATAGCTTTGCTGGCTATTCTGTCATTCTGATTATGTTGTGGCTGATGCAGTGGATCATGCTGCATTTTCTGGTCAAACGGCAGTTTAGGGCGATTCATCAATTATCCGATCAAATCTCAGAGAAAAACGCGGATGATCTAACGCCAATCCAGTCCTCCAGCATTGAATTTAAGGAATTGCAGCCGATGCTGGGGCAGTTAAATCATTTGTTGCAACGTCTGGATCAGTCGCTAAAAGCCGAACAGCGTTTTACTGCGGATGCTTCGCATGAGCTGCGTTCGCCCTTATCCGCGATTCAGATGCGTTTACAGCTTTTACAACGTAAATATCCAGAACGGGCCAGTGATTTTGCTGCAATGCAGCAGGACATCAGCCGAGGGACTCAAATGCTGGAAAATTTATTGTTACTGGCACGTTTAGATCCTGAACATGCTGAGAACCTGCCCAAGACACATTTTACCTTGCACACAGTGATTGACGAGGCGATTCAGGCTCTGACGCCATTTATCAAGGAAAAAGCAATCCAGATTCAGCAGCAGATTCCAGTAGCCGAACAGGACAATAGGATTTTTGCCAATCAACAACTGATTTTTACCTGTATCCGTAATGTGCTGGACAATGCCATACGCTATACGCCAGAGAAAGGCTGTGTTTATCTCAGCCTGAATAAACAGGGTCAGTCTCTGGAAATCAGTATTGAAAATGAGGGACAAGGCATTGATCCAGAAGTCTTGCAGCATCTTGGAGAACGTTTCTATCGTGGTTTGGGAACTAGGACACAGGGATCGGGTTTAGGCTTATCCATTTGTAGGAAAATTATCGAACTGCATCATGGACAGATTGAATTGCTGCCATCCTCATATGGCGGATTAAAAGTCGTAGTCAGATTGCTTACCTAAAGCTTTATTCTATTTTTTAGATGAATTAAAAAGCAGTACGCGCTGACATACTGCTATTTCCACGTTTATTATTATCCGATTATTATTATTTTACTTGGTTAAAATCAGACGGTTGTTACGGGTGAGGCGTAGGCGATACTCTTCACCAGCGTGCATAATGCGAATTTCGCGGCCTAAGGCAAATAGGTTGTTTGAATGCAACATTGGTAAGGATTGAGTTGCATCAGTGCTACGAGTGAATAGGTTAAATGGTGCGTTCATTTGTTATGCTCCGTGGTGTATTATCTAACGTTTTAAATGATAATCATTATCGAATAGACCTGTCAACGTAAATTTGAATAATTTACAAAATCATTTATAAGTTTTTTTCAGAACGATGTGCAAATTGATGAATGACAGGGATTTACTCTGTAAAGATGAGGGATGTGGACTGTGATAGTAAAGAATGTCATTGATGTTGCGATTGCAATTTTATTGCATAAATCCAAGGTATTGGTGGGGTGGCGTCAAGCCAATCAACATCAGGGCAATAAGCATGAATTTCCTGGGGGCAAGGTTGAGCAGGGAGAAACGCCTGAGCAGACCTGCCGCAGGGAAATTTATGAAGAGGTGGGCATTGGCTTAAAGGACTGGCATCGTTTTGATGTGATTCGTCATGAATATGATGATGTGATTGTGAACTTGCATATCTTTCATGCCTATGTACCAGATGCGTTACTGGAACTGATTCAGCAGCCGTGGCATTGGTATAGTCGTGATCAGCTACAAGAGTTAAATTTTCCTAAAGCCAATCAGGTGATTTTGCAACGTCTGGTCTGGCCTCATCTGATCAAGGTGAGTGAACAGTTGACGGCACTGCCACAGCAGCACAGCCTGTTGTATTGGCGGATACAGAATGAAAATCTTGATGCGATTGGACAGCAGTTGGAAACACTCAGCGATGAGCAGTATCAAAAACTCATTGTGAATTTTGGAATCTGGAAGCAACTGGATGCAGCATTGCAGCAAAAAATAATGACCATTCACCTAAAGCAATCACAACTGATGGCATTAAAGAAAGGTGAATTAGTTGTAGGGAAACGTTTTATTGCAGCGTGTCATGATGCAGTTTCATTGCAACATGCACATCAGATTGGCTGTGATGCGGTGCTTTTAAGTCCTGTGAATATAACCGAGACGCATCCTGAAGCGAAAGTATTGGGATGGGAGGGTTTCGCTGAACTCGCTGAAAAAAGTGATATTCTTGTTTTTGCTTTAGGTGGTGTTGCGCCTACTGATCTGGAACAAGCCCAAAAACATCATGCTTATGGGCTTGCGGGGATTCGCCAGTTTGAATCAATCCAGTAACAAGGCTCTAAAGTGACTGAATTGCTTTTTTCGCTTCCTGTGCCTTGACTGGATGATTACGTGCTTCGCTGGCACGAAGCACAATTGTCCAAAGCTGCTTTTTCATGGCATTGCTCTGTGCGTAGCTTAAACCGCGGCGTGCCAAGGCCTCGGCATTGGCATACTCTTTTCGCTGGTTGGCGATTAGGCCCAGATATAAATAGGTTTCAGAAGCCTGCGGTGCAATCCGTTGGGCTTGAAGTGCATAACGTTCTGCTTCTGCAAGTTGCTGACTTTTATAAGCGGTCTGGGTTTTTTGCATCAGGGTTCTAAAGGCAGGGAGTTGAGCACCATCATTACTAAACTTCTGCTGCACCTTTTGTTCAGGTACCACGACCTGTGGGGTCACGGTTTGCCGTTTAATCTCTTTTTGGTCATACGGAATGACTTTCACACCAGAAGCAGGTGGAGTCACTTTTTTCTTCTGCGTATTCGTGCCTGCTGATGGATTAATAGGTTTGGTGGTCGTGACTTTTTCTGGGGTGGCGGTACAGCCAGCCAGTACAAGTACACCAATTGCGAAAGTTATTTTCTTGATCATGTCTAAATCCCTGTAGAAATTAATTTTCACCGCTGTAGCTACCACTGGAAATGATGCGTGTTGGCGTATGATTTGATAAATCATTGTCCATCTGGTTTTCGCTTTCCCGAATATAGTTGTTTATGCCATCATCATGATCATTTTCTGATGTACCACCCTGAGGCATATAGGTTGGTTCAACTTCATAATGAGATTGACCGCAAACCGTTGCACGGCGAGGTACAGTTTGACGAAGCAATGGAATATACAATGCGCCGTCACAGCCCTCGGCAGAAAGGTCACCGCTGGCGCTATCAATCCACTGCCACTGAACGTTGTCGGTTTGACGAAGATTTACAGGTTCCTGACGAAGCTGTTTCATGACATTGGTCCAGACTGGCAATGCACCAGAAGAACCTGTCAGACCAGTAACCTTGTTGTCATCCAGCCCTAACCAGACCACAGCGACATGATTACCAGAATAACCTGCAAACCATGAATCGCGTGTATCGTTGGTTGTACCTGATTTTCCTGCAAGATTCAGTGATTCAGGCAAGCTGCCATAGGCAGAGCGGCCTGTACCTGAACGCATGACTTGCTGCAAGCCATAATTCAGGATGTAGGCGGCGGCAGGGTCAATGGTTTGCTGTACATTCAAACCATAACGCTCTAATAAATGTCCTTTTGCATCCACAACAGTACGGATAGAACGGGTAGGGTATTTAAAGCCGCCTGTCGCGAAGTTTCCATAAACGCTCAGCACTTCCATTGGTGACATATTCACCGCACCCAGATAAATGGATGGGTAGGCTGGAATATCTGAACTTACCCCAAACTGTCTGAGCTTGTTGGTAAATGTAGATAGACCAAACTCGTTCGCCAAACGTACAGTAGAAAGGTTGTATGAATTTGCCAAAGCCTGCTGCATTGGAACCACACCGTGCTCACCACCGCTATAATTTTTGGGTGTCCAGTTTTTATCACCATCAATTGGAATACTGACGGCTGTATCTTCAATTGGGCTTGCCCATGTATAACGGCCTGACTCAAGTGCATTTAAATAAATGATAGGTTTTAATAAAGAACCTACCTGACGTTTAGCATCCACTGTACGGTTAAAACCTGTAAAGTCCTGAGTCGATCCCACAGCGGCAACCAGTTCACCATTGTCAGGATGAGCGACAAGAATGGCACCCTGTAAGTTCTTTAAACGGGCAGGATTGGCATTCGCCAGACGATCAACTGAATTTTTAAACGCATTTTGCACCTGAATCTGTGTGATTGGATCCAGTGTGGTAAAAATTCTTAAACCCTGATTGGTAATGTCACTTTCCTGATATTCGGTGCGTAGCTGACGACGGACAATATCAAGAAAATCAGGGAATTTCGCAGGTCCTAGAGTTGGTTTGCTCACCACATTCAAAGGACGTGCAATTTCATCCTGATATTCAGCTTCACTGAGGTAGCCCATGACTTTCATGTTGTTCAGTACAACATCACGGCGTTTTTTAGCCGCTTCAGGATTACGCCAAGGATTATATAAAGAAGGGCCTTGCACTAAACCAACCAAATAGGCTTGTTGGGAAATATTCAATTCACGTAAAGGTAAACCAAAATAAAACTGTGAAGCCAGACCATAACCATTGATGGAATAACTGCCATTTTGACCTAAATTCACTTCATTCAGATAGGTTTCAAGAATTTCATCCTTGCTGTAATGCAGTTCAATCAATAACGCCATCAGGGCTTCATTGACTTTACGTTTCAGTGTTTTTTCAGGGGAAAGATAAAAGTTTTTCACCAACTGTTGTGTGAGGGTTGATCCACCTTGGCGTTTACCCCCAGTAACATTGCTGACTAGAGCACGTGCAGTGCCACGAACTGAAATACCGTGATGGTGATAGAAGTTGCGATCCTCAGTTGAGATCAAGGCCTCAATCAGCGTTTTTGGTACTTTATCCAGTTTAATGAGTACGCGGTCTTCATTATGCTGAGGGTAAATACCACCAATCAATAAAGGTTCCAGCCGTGCAATGCCTGTGCTTGATGGTTTGGTTGAACGGATTTCACCGACCTGCCCATTCAGGAAACCAATTTCAAGCACCTGTTCAGGTTCATTGCTGTCACCATAGTCAAAACCACGTGTATGTACATACATCTGGTTGCCTTGGGTGACATAGCTACCTGATTTTTCATAGTTTGCCGTATTTTTATAACCCAGTAATTTCAGTTCCTGAATGAAGTTTTCCTGAGTAATTGGCGCATTTGCATAGATTTCTAATGGACGAGCAAATACCTTGGCTGGAATATCCCAGCGCTGACCTTCAAACTTATTGCGAATAATATTATCCAGACGGATCAGATAGATACTAAAGGCAATAAAAACACCAATCACTAAAATGGAAAAAATTAGCGCAAGAAAACCGATACCACGTTCACACTTCATAGATTTGCGTTAAAATCAAAACAATGGGGCTAATGATGCGATAGCTTATGCGCAATTTGCAATCGTAAAACTGTGAATAAATAGCAACATGCAATAAAAACTTTAAGAATGTGTTGACATTAACTGGGTAAAAAAACAACGAATAGACATTTTTATACTTTTTAATCAATCGTCAACGAAATTCTGATAGTTAATGATATGATAGTCAGGAAGCGCAGCGGAGCTGAATTATTCGTGCAAATTTCACATAAATCCTTTCGAAATATTGGTTTGATTGGGCGACCAGATAAAGATTCTGTAGTAGAAACCTTATGTTTGATTCATGATCACTTGATCACCTTAGGTTTAAATCCTGTCTTTGATCAGGAAACAGCGAAACTCGTACCTTATAGCCATGGACAGACTGTCAGCCGTAATTTATTGGGTGAAGTCGTGGATTTAGTGATTGTAGTGGGCGGTGATGGTTCACTACTGCATGCTGCACGAGCCTTGGTTCGCTATAATACCCCTGTGATTGGGATTAACCGTGGGCGACTGGGCTTTTTAACCGACATTAAACCTGCCGAAGCAATCTTTAAGCTAGATCAGGTGTTGCAGGGACATTTTCAACTAGATCGCCGTTTCCTGCTGGAAATGGAAATTCGATCCAATGGTGAAACCATTTATGATGCAATTGCATTAAATGATGTGGTTCTACATTCTGGACGATCAGTCCATATGATTGACTTCGAACTCAGTATTGATGGGCAATATGTCTATCGTCAGCACAGCGATGGTTTAATTGTTTCCACACCAACGGGTTCGACAGCATATGCATTGTCTGGTGGTGGACCTATTTTGCATCCAAGTATGGATGCGATTGCATTGGTGCCCATGCATCCGCATACTTTGTCCTCTCGTCCGATTGTGGTTGGTGGACAAAGTGAGATTAAAATTACCATTCGTGAAAATCGGGTTTTACCTATGGTCAGCGCCGATGGACAACATAGTGTTGCATTAAATGTGGGTGACACTGTGCATATTCGCAAACATCCGTTTAAACTAAGCTTATTGCATCCGCCTGGTTATGATTTTTATATGGCTTGCCGTACTAAACTGGGCTGGAATCAAGATTTTGAATCTTTTCAACAGGATGACTCATGAATATTGAACAAATGCTCGCTGTTTTAAATCCTGAAATTGTTGAGCGCTTAAAGACAGCCGTTGAAATTGGAAAATGGCCAAATGGTATTGCATTGACCAAAGAGCAACGTGAAACCTGTATGCAGGCTGTTTATGCATGGGAAATGAAACATTTACCAGAAGAACAGCGTAGTGGTTATATCGATCGTGGTACAAAAGAAGAGGGTGAGGAGTGTGATGATGATCATCACAAACATGAACCTGAATTTAAACCGATTCGATTTGTTTAAATTAAAGACCCAGTAAAAACACTGGGTTTTTTAATGAATGAAGCCTAAATTTTTCGACTTTCCCAAAGCTCTTTTGCTTTAACCATCGCCTCATTAAAACTACTGACCACACCCATCGTATATAAAGCGATTCCCATGGTTTCAGTGACAGCCATTTCACCATATTCATGTTGCTGCTGACCTAACCAAACAGCTTTAAATACTTCAAGATCAAGTTCTTCTTCAATAGGGCTACGTTCAGGTGTCAGTTTTGGCAATTCATGTTCATATAACTCACCATTTTTAATCCCACAAATAAGGGTTTTTGCATCAGGATTCCGTTCAAATTCACCTCCTTCACCTTTAATCACCGCACTATTTTGATAACCTAAACGAAACGCGGTGTGTTGATGTGAGGTTCGATAAGCTGGATGGAAAATGGCCTGTAAGGTAGCTTTGGCATTAAAAGGATTAATCAGTCGGGCAAGGGTATGAATGGGTGAACGTAAGCCCATAACATTCCGAAGAGAAATAAGATCACTTAAAATAGGTGAGATCACTTCCAGTGGCAGGAAAGCAAAGTTATGTTTTTCTAGTTGTTCTTTGGCATCTACTTCATTTTGACAAATCGAATAGCCTAAGTATTGTAAAACCTGTTCCGTATACACACGGTTAATGGTATGACCCGATGCGCCATGCATCACTATTTTATAGCCATGATGAGCCAGTGTTAATGCTGCCAATAAAAACCACGGATAATGTTTACGTTTTCCTGCGTATGATGACCAATCCAGATCAACATCCAGCGGTTGAAAATTAAGTTGATCACGTGTTGCCTGAACAAAACCAGTCAGTTCATCAACAGATTCTTCCTTAACCCGTAACAACATTAAAAAAGCACCCAACTGAACATCAAGCACTTCATTTTTTAAGATCATGCTAAAAGCCTGATAGGCCTCATCATAAGTCAGTGAACGCGCACCCGTCTTACCCTTACCAATGATTCGTATGTATTGGGCGAAAGGATGTTCAGCATCTTTATAAATATTGCGTTTGGTATTCATGATCGTATTTGCAGTTATGGTGAAGAATTAAAATCAATATGACATAAAAGTGGTGCATTTAGCATAAAAAATCAGAGGTTCTGATTATTCAATAAGCAATTATGTCTCGAAAATAACCCCTGCAAACAAAATTATTGACCGAATCAGTCGGGTGATTTGATGTAAAAGGGACATGACATCCCACCTAAAAATCATTAGCATGGCTGCGAAGCAAATTTTCAAGAAAAATGAAAGCGAAAGGAAATAAAGATGTTAGCTTACGATGCAGATTTGGAACTCTTCCGTGACAACTTTAAACGTTTTATGAGTGAACACATTGCACCTCATTATGAAAAATGGGAACGTGAGGGCATTATGCCGCGTTCTGTTTGGACATTATTGGGTGAAAATGGTTTCCTGTGTGTAGACGTGCCAGAAGAGTATGGTGGTTATGGTGTACCAACCCATTATTCATTGATGCTGGTTGAAGAATCTGCCCGTGCGGGTTATTGCGCGTTATCAACTGCCATTTCATGCCACTCTGAAATTGCTGCACCATATATCCAGCACATTGCAACAGAAGAACAAAAACAGCAGTGGTTACCAAAAATGGTGTCGGGTGAAGTGGTTGGTGCAATTGGCATGACGGAGCCAGGCGCTGGTTCAGACTTGCAGGCAATGCGTACCAGTGCCATTTTGCAGGGTGATCACTACGTGTTAAATGGTTCCAAAACCTTTATCTCAAATGGTCAGCATGCTGATGTTGTGGTTTTGGCAGTGAAAACTGATCCACAGGCCCGTGCCAAAGGTGTATCACTGATGTTGGTGGATACCCATCTGGATGGTTTTAAAAAGGGTACAAACCTTGACAAGATTGGTTTGCATTCACAAGATACTTCAGAGCTTTTCTTTGACAATGTCAAAGTACCTAAAGACCAATTACTGGGTAATGCAGGTTCAGGCTTTGCTTACTTGATGCAGGAACTACCACGTGAACGTACTGCAATCGCAGCGACCGCTTTAGGTGCGATTCGTGGTGCAATTGATATGGCAACCGCTTATGTAAAAGAGCGTCAGGCATTTGGTCAGGCCATTGCCCAGTTCCAGAACACACGTTTCGTGTTGGCTCAGGCGAAGATTGATGAATTGGCAACAGCTGCTTTCTACAATCAAAACGTGGCCTTATATAACGACGGTAAGCTCGATGTTGAAACTGCGGCTGCACTTAAGAGCTTCAGTACCGATATGCAAATGAAAGTTGCTGACAACTTGCTTCAGTTATTTGGTGGCTATGGTTATATGACTGAATATCCAATTTCACGCTTCTTTGTTGATGCACGTATCCAGCGTATTTACGGTGGTACCAATGAAATCATGAAAGAAATCGTGGCACGTGGATTGATTGGTAAAGCTTAATTAATCTTGATAAATCAGCCTGCTTTCGAGTAGGCTGATTTTTGATAGATACTATTTTTCTATTGTGGTATGCACCACAGGATAGCTTTGTTGTTTTGGCAATTTCTGTAATGCCTGATTGATTTTAATCAGAAACGCATCTGCCTGATCCTGATTAGGCCAATTTTTATTATATTCACTTCTTTTTTGAATATTTACCCCACAACCTCGGACTTCCATATTGTCAGGATTAAACGACCAGTCATGTGGATTTTTTAAGGTCACATCCAGATCACTTGCACAACTTTGCCACAACCTGATAAATTCATTTGTTGATTGGGGAGAGAACCCATCAGCAGGATAAACAGAAAAACCTTTCATTTGTGAATTAAAAAATTGAATAAACATATAAGATGGCATTCCACCCCAAATGATTGCCGTATCAGGCGGTAACTTAATATCGGTCAAATCCTTTTCATTTAATGGCTGTGTTTGCTGTTCTTTCTGAAAAGAATGCTGAGCTTTATATTTTAGCTTGCTTTGTGGTGGCACCGTAATTCCACGTACTTGAGTCGTTGTTGTGGTGATGTAGTAAGGTGAGGTGTCACGGCTGCAACCTGTAGGGTTATAGCATCCAATACAGCCCGTTAATTGAATGCTGGCAAGACTAAGTATAGAAAGTAGAATGATTTTATTCATTATTTTATTGCATTTAAGAGAATATTGAATAAATTATATCCCAAGCTTTCCTAAAGAAATGTTGAGATTTGAGAGGAAAATAATCTTTCTCCCAAGATCAATTCCATATCAAGGTTTTGTTGTGTCATCAAATAAGGCCGAGCAGCTTTTGCCATTTTTACAACCCGCCAACATGATGGCTTTAGGTAAACTCGCATAGAGATTGGTTAAATGCTGTTCCGCTGGGTGTTTAAAATTCCAGAATAAAAATTGCTCGGAACGTTGTGCCTGAAAGTTTTGATAAAAACGGTCCTGTTGGGAACGATCACTATTCGCTGGACCTTTATCTTCATGCGTGCCAACTGTGGTCATCAGCATAGCATGGGTATTTTCAGGTTTTTGCCTAAGCCAGTTTGCCTGTTGTTGAAATAGTACTTGATTATCAAACCATAAAGATGGGCTTGCGGCGATATAGCGTTGAAAACTCTGTGGTTGGGTAAAGAAAGCATGTAATACAAACAATCCACCAAATGAATGTCCAAACAGGCTTTGTTGTTGTGGATTGACCTTAATCCGTGAATTGATTGCTGGTTTAAGCTCTTTTTCAATAAACTGAATGAACTGGTCTGCACCACCATATTGATATTTAGCCTGTTTTTGCACATCTTCCGATGCCTTGGGTGTGTAGTCCAAAGCACGTTTTTCGACAGCAAAGGTTTTCTCGTCAGGATAGCCAATAGCGACAATCGCAACAGGAGCCAAGCCAAGACGATTTGCGCCAGCACCTACAGATTTGGCAATGTTGGCAGCACTGTCAAAGCTTGCATTGCCATCGAGTACATAAAGCACAGGGAAGCCTTGCGTTGGAGTCTCAGTATTGGGAACTGAAACCTGAATCAGGTAATCATGTGATGTGTATTTGGATTTCAGGATAAAGGTTTGTTGGGTCAGGGTATTGACTTGTAAAGCTGAATTGCCAGAAGTCGTTGAAGCTGGTTGGGCAAAGCTCAGTTGAGTACTGATCATTAAGGAGAAAGTCAAAATACTGAGACGTTTTAACATGGCTTATTCACGAGAATTGAAATTTAGCATGAAATATATAATGAAAATCATTATCAATAAAGTTGAATCATGAAAAGAGTTAAAACTCAGCGTGTTTAATAGCTTAAAGTCTTGTTATACTAGCCCAGATAACCAATTCATAGATGAATTGTAATCCATTCTTATAGATGATTTTGCTGAGGCTGTATTCAATGGTAAACGATGGACAAAACACATCGACTTCACTTAATTTAGAACAAATTCGTAACGATATTGATAGTGTTGATCAACAAATCCAGGAATTACTCAATCGCCGTGCCACATTGGCGGAAGCCGTAGCCAAGGCGAAGTTTGCAGCCGAAGACAACCCCCTGTTTTATCGCCCTGAACGTGAAGCGCAGGTTTTGCGTAAAGTGATGGAGCGTAATCAGGGGCCATTGTCCGATGCGACCATGGCACGCTTGTTCCGTGAAATCATGTCGGCATGTCTGGCACTTGAGGCCCCGCAAAGTATTGCTTTTTTAGGGCCAGAAGGAACCTATACCCACTCCGCGGTGCTGAAACATTTTGGTAAGGATGCAGTAGTGCGTCCATTGCCAACCATTGATGAAGTATTCCGTGAAGTGGAAGCGGGCAGTGCCCATTATGGTGTGGTTCCAGTCGAGAACTCCTCAGAAGGAATTGTCAACCATACGCTGGACTGTTTTAAGGCATCAACTTTAAATGTGATTGGTGAGGTTGAGCTTCGTATCCATCATCAATTCCTTGTGTCTGAAAATACCCGTAAAGACAGCATTAAACAGATTTATGCGCATCAGCAAACTTTGGCACAGTGTCGTAAATGGTTAGATGCACATTATCCTGGGGTAGAGCGTGTAGCCTTAAATTCAAATGCGGAAGCGGCTCGCCGTATTCGTAATGAATGGCATTCGGCTGCAATCGCCTCTGATATCGCAGCCAGCATGTACAACCTTGAGATTTTGTATAGCAATATTGAAGATAATCCTGAAAATACCACACGTTTCCTTGTGATTGGTCGTGAGAAAATTCCACAAAGTGGCAATGATAAGACCTCATTGTTGATTTCAGCACATGATCGTGCAGGAGCATTGCTGGAAATTCTTGCACCATTTGCAAAGCATCAAATCAGCTTGACCAGTATTGAAACCCGTCCAGCCTTACCTGAAAAATGGGCCTATGTATTCTTTATTGATCTGGAAGGGCATATTGATCAGGACAATGTAGCAGCCGCATTGAGTGAAATTCGTCCGATGGTCAAAGAGTTACGTGTACTGGGTTCTTATCCAATCGCTGTTTTATAAAACTGTTTTATCGTATGGATAGGTGGATGAATCATCTATCCATATCAAAGTCGTCTCATTAGGCAAACATCTTTTATGTCTCAAGCATCTGTTTCTAAAGTATTGTTTAAAAAAGTTGCATTTATTGGACTTGGGCTGATTGGGTCAAGTCTTGCACGTGTGATTGTGGCAGAACAACTTGCATCTGAAATTGTCGCTTCAACACGCTCAAAAAAAACATTGGAAGATGCCAAAGCACTGGGTCTTATTCAGCAGGGTTACGCAAATCCTGAGGAAGCGGTTCAGGGTGCGGATTTAATTGTTTTGGCATTGCCTGTTCGTGCTACGCAAAAAGTGTTGGAACAGATCAAACCTTATCTTGCAGAGAATGTCATCATTACCGATGTAGGCAGTACCAAAGGCAATGTCGTCGATGCAGCCAAAGCAGTGTTTGGTGAAAATCTGCCTGTTGGTTTTGTACCAGGACACCCGATTGCAGGAGCAGAACATACGGGCGTACATGCAGGCAAAGTTGATTTATTTGCCAATCATAAAGTGATTCTAACACCATTGCCAAGCAGTGCCGACTGGGCAGTTGAGAAGTTAATTCAACTCTGGTCAGCCGCCAAAGCTGAAGTGATTTGTATGGATGTGGCAAAACATGATGAAGTGTTGGCACATACCAGTCATTTACCGCATTTAATGGCGTTTAACCTGGTCGAGCAACTGGCCAATCGTGAAGATAATTTAGATATTTTCCGTTATGCGGCTGGTGGTTTTCGGGATTTCTCTCGGATTGCCGCCAGTGATCCGCAGATGTGGCATGACATTTTCTTTGCCAATAAAACCGCAATTCTAAATGCCGTTGCTGGCTTTGAACAGCAACTCTCTGTTTTAAAGAAACTGATTGAAAATGAAGATTCTCAGGCGTTGATGGGGCTGCTTGGACATGCGCAAGCGGCACGCCAACACTTTAACCATATGTTAGCCAAAAAACCTTTGATGGAGAAAAACAAGGTGACACAGCAATTTACCATTTTACCAGGCAAGAAAACATTTACAGGTAAATTCACCGTGCCAGGTGACAAGTCAGTGTCACATCGCTCCATCATGTTTGGGGCGATTGCGGAAGGCACAACCCATGTGACTGGCTTCCTTGAGGGTGAGGATGCGTTGGCAACCTTACAGGCATTCCGTGATATGGGGGTCAGCATTGAAGGCCCAAAGAATGGTGAGGTGACCATTCATGGTGTAGGCATGCAAGGTCTAAAAGCGCCTGCCAGTGCCTTATATATGGGTAACTCAGGCACAAGTATGCGTCTGCTATCTGGTATGTTGTCAGCACAAAAGTTTGATTCAGTGATGACAGGTGATGCGTCATTGTCTAAACGTCCAATGGAGCGTATTGCTAAACCATTACGTTTAATGGGCGCACAGATTCAGACCACAGGTGAGAAAGGCACACCGCCAGTCAGCATTACAGGCAGCCAGAATTTACAAGGGATTCAATACGATTTACCAATGGCTTCTGCTCAGGTGAAATCAGGGATTTTACTGGCAGGTTTATGGGCCGAGGGTGAGACTTCGGTGACTGAACCAGAGCCGACTCGTGACCATACTGAGCGTATGTTACGTGCCTTTGGTTATGAGGTAAAAACTGAGGGCAATAAAATCTCGCTGGTTGGTGGTGGTAAACTCGTTGGTACAGATATTCAGGTGCCATCAGACATTTCATCGGCTGCATTCTTTATGGTCGGCGCTGCGATTACCGAGGATGCTGATGTGATTCTTGAAGCAGTGGGCATCAACCCAACCCGTACAGGTGTGATTGAAATCCTCAAGCAAATGGGTGCGGACATCAGTGTTGAAAATGAACGCATCGCTGGCGGTGAGCCGATTGCCGATATTCATATCAAGGGGTCTCGTACACTCAAAGGCATTCACATGCCTGAAGATCAAGTGCCTTTGGCGATTGATGAATTCCCTGCATTATTTATTGCAGCAGCTTGTGCCGAAGGTCAAACAGTATTGACGGGCGCTGCGGAACTTCGCGTCAAAGAATCTGACCGTATTCAGGTGATGGCGGATGGTTTGAAGGTCATGGGTATTGACTGCACCCCAACTGAAGATGGCATCATTATTGAAGGTAAGGGTAAGTCTGGTGACTGGTCAGCAATCTTCGCAGGCGGAGAAATTGAATCGCACCACGATCACCGTATTGCCATGAGTTTTAGTATTGCAGGTTTGCGTACTTCTGGCGAAATCATCATTCACGGTACGGAAACAGTGGCAACCAGTTTCCCAACCTTTACTGAACTTGCCAATGCGGCAGGTCTGGACTTACAGATTGTAGATCAATAGGCGAATTGGAAAATGCAGTGTTTGGCTTGTTCAAATGCTGCATTTCTTATTTAGTTATCAATAAAAACAAGTTGTTTATCACTGCAATAAAACGTTTAAATAATAAAAATGTTGGGTTTGGATATGTACATATCTAATCAGGTCTAAATTTATCAATTTAGCAAAAGAAGTAAGACAATCGGCTAATCAATTAAAGACAATTGTATATATAATAATTCTTACCGAACTAGTAGGCTTTATTCTGTGATCCAGAGTAAAAACATAAAAATAGAGGGAATACCATGAAAACATTGCAATTTATAGCAGATTGCCCTAAACATGGGGTGATTGATCATCCACCCAATGAATGCTATATCACGCAAGAATACGTGGCTGCACTACTGTATAAGCAACTGGAACAATATGGTTTTGATGCTCAGCATATCCGTCATGAGCATGAGAAAATCGAGGTTCGTATCGATAACCATCAGCTTCCACTCTCTATCTTATGTTCGCAGCAAGATACTGAGGGACATATCTTATGTCAGATTTCCGCAAATCCTCAGCAGGAACAGGCTTGGTTTGAAAAGATTGAGACACAAAGCATTATTCGCCAATTGGCTCAGGCGGTTGAAAATAGCTTAAAGGCTGAACATAGCTTTTCACAGTTTATTTGGAAAAGTTAAGCCCATTTTGCCAATAAAATCTTAAATGAAGTGACTTAACAGCATCGTTGTTTAGGCGTATGGTGTATATTTGTTTGAACACTTTATTTAAGGGTATGGGTGCATGACACAGGTTGATTTTTCTAAATTATCACCACAAATGGTTTGGCAGCATTTTGAAACCCTGTGTACGATTCCCCGACCATCCAAGCACGAACAACAACTACGCCAACATTTAAAGGATTGGGCGGAACAGCGCAATCTTGACACTTATATTGATGATATTGGTAATTTAATTATTCGCAAAGCCGCAGTGGCTGGTAAAGAACAGGTTGCAGGTGTGATTTTGCAGGGTCATCTGGATATGGTGACGCAGGCAAATCGCGGTACGCAACATGATTTTTTTAAAGATCCCATTCAACCTATACTCAAAGACGGCTGGTTGATCGCTGAGAATACCACTTTAGGTGCGGACAATGGGATTGGCGTAGCACTTGCACTGGCTGTTCTTGAATCAAACGATATTGCACATGGGCCAATTGAAGTCCTTTTAACAGTTGATGAAGAAGCAGGCATGAATGGCGCTCGTTTACTTGAAGCAGGCATATTAAAAGGGCAGTGGTTATTTAATATTGATACTGAAGAATGGGGCGAACTCTATCTCGGTTGTGCTGGCAGTATTGATATTGAGGTACAGCAAACTCTTGAATATGTGACTGCACCTGCAAATACCATTTGTGTTGATCTCATGGTTTCTGGCCTAAAGGGCGGACATTCAGGTGTTGATATTCATTTAGGTCGTGGCAATGCCAACGTGATTTTGGCGAACTTTTTAAATGAATATTTTGCCCAAACAAATGCCCGATTGGTTGAGTTTGTAGGTGGAACTGCCCGCAATGCCATTCCTAGAGAAGCGGTGGTAACCATTGCAATTGAAGCAGAAAAATTAGCAGAATTGGAAAAAATCATTGCCCAAACACAAGCTGAATGGCAACAAAAGTTACAAGGGATTGATGATCAGGTTCAGATCACAGTTCAACAAAATCTAAATCAAATTAGTGAAGTCATTTCTTTGCATCAGCAACAGGCTTGGTTGCAGGCATTGGCAACTTGTCCTTATGGCGTTAAGGAAATGAGTCAGGCTTTACCCGATGTGGTTGAGACCTCTAATAATATTGGCGTGGTCAGACTCACTAAAGACGAAGCAAAGACTTTAATTATGGTTCGTTCGATGGTGAATCAGCAAGCCATGTCATTTGCCCAGAAGATTCAACAACATTTTGCCAATTTCCAAATTCAATCTGAATTGACACCTCTGGTATCTGGTTGGACACCCAATCCAGATTCGGCTGCATTGAAGTGTCTACAACAGGCCTATCAATCCGCATTTGAAATTGAACCAAACTTGAAAGTGATTCATGCAGGTTTGGAATGTGGCATTATTGCAGAGCATTATCCAGATTTACAGATGGTGTCATTTGGTCCAGATATTCAAGGGGCACATGCACCAGGTGAACGGGTGAAAGTGGATACAGTCGAAAAATGCTGGAAGTTATTGGTGACAGCTTTGGAAGCTGTTAAATAAAACTCTAATAAAAGAAGCCCATTGATGGGCTTCTAAACTTTGACATTGACCTGAAATTGACTTTTATCCAGCTCGATAAACTCAATTTCACAATCAATAAATTTTTCAATCATGGTAGCTTGGGTAAGAGTATGCTCGCTAATACATTGCGCAGTAAACGTACCACCTTGACCGAGTGCCAAAGGTAACAGCAATTGATCGGCTAAGTATTCATCTACTACAGCCTGAGAAGCCAAATAGTGTTGGACATTTTGCCCCAATTGACTTGCTACTTGTTCTGCACTTTTACGCATTTCACCTAAAGCGGTGAATAGCTGAACGTGATGCTCATGCTTGACTTTCACATACACTGTATTGCCCTGACTGATCCCATTTAAATGGAATTCTTGCTGAGTATCCAGTTTCAGTCTTTTATTTAACGTTGCCAGTTCCCGTTGTGCGATTTGCGCTTCTTCTGCAAGATTCAGTGTAGCAGCAAAAGCCTCAGTACTTTGCAAGTTACCACGATCTAGTAAATTCAGCTTGTCTCGATGTTGCCATGGCTGAATCCTGACTCGAATTTCGCCTGCACCAACTGGAAAGAAACCCGCTTTTTCCAGTTTAAAATCCACATCAATCCCGATGTTTTTTAAACAAGGTAAAAAGCAATGCTCAATAAAATCCGCTGTTGGCGCAAGTGGATTATGCGTACCGCCTGAAATGATTAATTCACTGGTTTCATTTTGCAATAACAACGCAGGCAAAAGGGTTTGCAAAACCAGTGTGGTGCTGCCAGCCGAACCAATCTGGAATTGATATTTTCCACTTTGTACATGCTGTGGCGCAAAGTACAAACGCTGGCTATGCAGTTCTGCACCCTCAACATAGGCCTGACTGATTTGCTGTGAAGCTTGTACACAGACCAGATGCTGGCGCATCAGTCCAGGTTTTTTACGTCCAGCCCGAATGTTGATCAGTTCAAATGCCTGACCTGTAATCATTGAAAGGGCAAGGGCAGTTCGTAAAATCTGACCACCACCTTCGCCTTGTGAACCATCAATCTGGATGGTTGCTGGCATATTTGCCAAAGCTTTATTCACTTCTATTTTCCTTGTTTTCTATTTAAATGAACATACTGTCAGTACATGGTAATGCGAAGTAACGTGTCACTTTGCTTTTGGCAAAGGATTGCAAGGTGCATGGTGCTGAGCCTGATGAGTGAATCAATGCACGGCTCACATGCTGCCGTAGCCGCCTGAATTATTTTCAATCCCTCAGATCGGAGTAAAGCAGGATCTTGTACTCGCCCAGTATGTCCAAACTGGTATTGTGAAATGACTTCACAAAATCTGTTGTCTATTCGACTAAATCAATCTGCCAATTTGCAGCCTGAATCTTAATATTGAGGTCACGTATTTTGGCACTAATATCATCCGCCTGTTTTTGCAAACTTGAAACAGGAATGACTTTTTGCCATTTAATTTCCCGTGCACTATAACGATCAGGTTCGCGATGAGTATTGGCAATCGCATCAATGAGAATCTTATGCTGTTCGGCATAATTATCCCGTAAGCTCAGTAGCGATAGCAATGTCTTCCCATCATCTAGTTTCGCCTGTGCGTTGGTTAAATGGATACGACAAATCAACTGATTGCTTTCCTGAATTAAAGCAAATACTTGTTTGATCAATTCATTGGGATCTTCGCTTGGTTCATCACCATCCTGTACCAATACATTGGCGTTGATCCGTTGTTTTAATGAAGCGAGCTTTTTTTGTTGATCGCTTCGGAGTAATAGTGCTTCTGCGAGTTTCATTTTCGTTTACCTATATTTAAGTGTTAGATTCAAAAGTAATTAAAATTTCTGCATTTTGACCTTTTATATAAAGATGTTGCCAATGCTGTATATATGCAGGAAGATATTTATTTGGAGGGCTTATATATCCTTGTTGAGCATCGATAAATTCTCCAGTTAAATCTCTAAGATGTAAAATTAAGCTCTGCATAATGATTTCAAGTTGTTGAACATTAAAAGAAGAAAATAAATTTCTATGGAAAAAATGGTTTATCGTTTCATTAAGTGTTCCAATGTTTTCCATCTGAAATTGCCAATCGATAAATTGTGAGTGTTCACTCATTTTCTTCATGTCTTTCCAAAATGAATACATCATAAAAAACTGCTTGAAATTTTCATCAAAAGATAAACTGTTATTGAAATTTAATTGTTCTATATAGCAATCAAATTGTGGCTGAAATTCAGGATGTAAAGCATTTGCTGTTATACATAACCCTTCAAGAATATGATTTATTTTTTCTACCTGAATATCAGACATAGTTTTATCCCTTCACACACACCACTTGTCTTAAGGTATACACCACTTCAACCAAATCCTGCTGTGCTTTCATCACATCTTCAATCGGTTTATAAGCCGATGGAATTTCATCAATCACGGCAGCGTCTTTACGGCATTCCACCCCTTGAGTCTGTGCAACCTGATCTTCGACAGTAAAACGGCGTTTGGCTTCAGCACGACTCATCACACGACCTGCACCATGCGAACATGAACAGAACGATTCCTGATTTCCCAGCCCGCGCACGATAAAGGACTTCGCACCCATTGAACCTGGAATAATTCCATATTGTCCAAGTTTGGCACTTACAGCACCTTTGCGGGTTACCATCACTTCTTCACCATAATGCTGTTCTTTTTGCACATAGTTATGATGGCAGTTTACCGCTTCTAGTTTGGCATTAAATGGCTTTGGAATAATTGTCGCCAAAGCCTTGATTGCGGCTTGCATCATGATTTCACGGTTTTTCATGGCAAAACGTTGTGCCCAACCTACCGCAAACCAGTAATCATCAAAATGTTCTGTACCCTCAACTAAATAAGCCAAATCTTTATTCGGTAAGTTAATAAAGTGCTTTTGCATATCCTTACGTGCCAGCTCAATAAAGTGATTCCCAATGGCATTACCAACCCCACGAGAACCTGAGTGCAGCATAATCCAGACATGATCATGCTCATCCAGACAAATTTCCACAAAGTGGTTGCCTGTTCCTAAAGTTCCCAATTGTTTGCGGTTATTGGTATTTTTAAGGCGAGGGTGCTTGACACAAATCAATTCAAAATCTGCAACAAGGTCAGCCCAAGCTTGGTCAACCATTTCAGGTGGTGTTTCCCATGACCCTTTATCTCGACCACGTTTAGTCATTCCATGTGGAATCAAGCGTTCCAGTTCAGTACGCAAAGCATGTAAATTATCAGGCAAATCAGAAGCAGTCAGGTTGGTACGAGTTGCCATCATTCCACAACCAATATCGACACCCACAGCAGCAGGAATAATCGCACCTTTGGTTGGAATCACACTTCCAATGGTTGCACCTAAACCAAAATGCACATCGGGCATCACTGCCATCCATTTATAAATAAATGGCATTTGGGCGGTTTGTAGCAATTGTTTTTTGGAGTTGTCATCAACGACAACACCATTTGTCCACATTTTCACAGGCATACTTTTTTCATTTTGCAGCACTTGGTAGGCGCGTTGTTGTTTTGCTTGTTCAATTTGAGCTTGTTGCTTAATTTCTTCAATGACAGACATTTTCATTTTCCTTTCAAAGCCTGCCTGCCAAGCGTTTGCAGGCAGGTGATATCCACAATATCCCAGTGATGTTGTGTAATTATACTATTGCAGGCACCGTGCCAGTTTTTTATATGGCATGTTTTTATTTTTCAAGATATTGATTTTAAATAATTAAAAGAATTTTAAATATCTATTTTTTATGTTGTTTTGATTGGTTTGATTTTTTTAAATATAAAAATAAATATATTTATATCTTTAATTATATTTTTTGTAATGAGTTGGATTGCGTATTATAGCTGTGAAATAGCGTTATTCCGCAATAAAACATGGTATAAATTGTGTTAAGACAATAGGATACGTCCCTACGATGATTTTTCTTCGTTATCTTTTTTCAATTCTATTATTTGTGGCAGGTGTGGTGTTTTTTGTCCAATGCTTGCTTGCTGGTTTTGATTGGATACTGTTTGCATTCAGTCTGGTGTGTTTTTTATTGGCGTATTGGATTAAGCCTAAACGAAAAAATCATCATCGAGATAATGCTTGGGATTGGCTGGATTTAATTGATTTTCCTGTAGAGATCATTTACTGGATCATCACTTTACCATTTCGCTTGTTGCGAGGAATATTTGACTTTTTATCTCCAGATATTCCTTAATTAAAACATTATATCTCATTTATTTCAAATTTACTTTACTCAGTTGTCCTGTTGTATCCAGTGTGAATTGGTCAAAATCATCGGCTAAATTGAAATTGCCTTTATAAAATTGACTCACTTCATCAGCAATTGCCTGTTGTCCAGCACGATCCTGATGTCGAGGGCTAAAATGGGTTAGGATTAAGTTGCTTAAATGCTGCTGTTGAGCAAATTCAGCCACCATTTTGGCAGAGCTGTGCATTGGACTTTTGCCGACTTTATCCAAGGTTGTTTGTGTATAAGTTGATTCATGGATCAAGAGTTGTGCTGTCTGGCAGGCTTGGGCCAATAACTCTGGTTGGTCATTATCACCACCGACAATGGCATGAACCTGTTGAGTATGCGTCTGCAAATAATCTGCTGACTTTAGAATATTTCCATTAAATTCAATGTCTTTACCTTGCTTTAAATCTCCCCAAGCTTGGCCTTTGGGAACGCCAAGCTGTGTGAGCGCCTGAATGTCTAATTTTTGCTGGGTGTATTGCGCAATAATGCTAAAGGCAAAACTTGGCACGCGATGGCTCAGTGGGTGGGCTTGAATGGAAAGCTCATCTGTAATGTGTTGGAGTTGAATTGCATCATGGACATCAATAAATTTTAACGGATAGGGTAAATATAAATCAGTCAGTCGAGCAGTGGTTTCAACCCATTGCTGAATTTCTTTGGGTGCGATAATGGTTAAAGGTGCGGTACGGGCATTCATACCCGCACTGGCCAATAAACCAATCAAGCCATAACAATGATCGCCATGTACATGAGTAATACAGATGGCAACTAGGCTTTGCAATGAGAGTTTGGCCTGTTGAATGCGATGTTGCGTGCCTTCTCCAGCATCAACCAGTATCCAGTCTTTATTTTTGCTGTTTCGTATGGCTAGGGCAGAAACATTACGTGTCAGTGTAGGTACGCCAGATGATGTGCCTAAAAAAGTAAAATGTAGCATCTTATTGGAATTTTCGGTTAAATGCGTATTGTATATGATAGATAGTTATAAAATTTTATAGAAATGATTGCGAATGTAAAAAAAACCGTTGTGATAGGCTTTGTTGGCTCAACTTTAGATCAAGGAAAACGTCCAGATCGCTGGCAGCGCTGGCGTCCAACCATGAGTTTATTAATGCATGAAGATTTGATCATAGACGAATTGATCTTATTGCATGATCGCCAACATCAGAATCTGGTTAAATTTATCGCTGAAGATGCACAAGTAGTTTCGCCACAAACCACCATTTCAGGACATAAAATTAGTATTCGTGATCCTTGGGATTTTGCTGAGGTCTATGGCGCACTGTATGACTTTGTGAAAAGTTATTCCTTTAATACCGAAAAAAATAACTATCTTTTGCATATCACCACAGGTACGCACGTTGCGCAAATCTGTTGGTACTTATTGGTGGATGCCAACTATTTACCTGCTAAGCTAATTCAGAGCGCACCGAACCAGCAAAAAACACCAGAGGGTGAATACCGCATTATTGATCTGGATTTATCCCGTTATGATGTTTTAAAACAGCGTTTTGAAGATGAGCAGCAACAAAACTGGCAACAGCTTAAAGCCAATATTTCTACTTATAATGCTGCATTTAATCAATTGATTACCGAAGTTGAACTGGTTGCTACCCGTTCCAGCGCACCGATTCTCATTATGGGCGCAACGGGTGTGGGTAAATCACATTTAGCCAAGCAGATTTTTCAGCTCAAGAAAGACAAGTTTCATTTAAGTGGCCGTTTTGTTGATGTGAACTGTGCGACTTTACGGGGTGACAGTGCCATGTCGAGTCTATTTGGTCATATCAAGGGTGCATTTACAGGTGCAGCCGCTTCCCGTTCAGGTTTACTGAAAAGTGCTGATCAGGGCATTTTATTTCTGGATGAAATTGGTGAATTAGGGCTGGATGAACAAGCCATGTTGCTGAAAGCTTTGGAAGATAAATCCTTTTTTCCAGTGGGCAGTGATAAAGAAGTTCAGGCTGATTTTCAGTTGATTGCAGGAACGAATAAGGATTTACGTCAGGAAGTGCAGGCGGGGCGTTTTCGTGAAGATTTATGGGCAAGACTGAATACATGGGCATTTTTCTTGCCCAATTTAAAAGATCGTATTGAGGATATTGCCCCGAATATTGAGTTTGAATTGCAACGTTTTGCCGCAAATCATCAGCGTCAACTGCGTTTCCAGCGTGATGCCTTAGAGGTTTATTTAAAATTTGCCAAGTCTAAAGAAGCCTCGTGGCAAGGAAATTTCCGTGATTTAACCGCCAGTGTCACACGTTTGGCGACCTTGTCTCAAGGGGAGTTAATCCGAACGGAAACAGTCGAAAAAGAAATTCAGCGTTTAAAACAGCTTTGGTCTGTACAAACGGAATTAAATAAAGAAAATCAACAGGATATTTTACTAAAATATTTAGATCAGTCTCAGATTGCCGATATTGATGAGTTTGACCAGATTCAGTTACGTGGTGTGCTGAAAGTTTGTGAAAATGCCAAGTCAATGGCGGATGCTGGACGACAGCTTTTTGCTGCTTCTCGCCAGCAACGCAATACCACCAATGACAGTGACCGAGTGAAAAAGTATTTGGCAAAGTTTGGGTTAAGTTGGGCAGATTTAAATTAAACACTATTCGAGTTAAGCCGAAAATCAATTAATAGCTCATATAAGAACTATTAATTGATTTAAAGTGTCAGATATAAACCATGAAACTTGAAAATATAGAAAATTTAATAGATAAATTTATATATAATCAATATCTTATTTAATTTTAGCTCTCTATTTCTTGGTTTCATGCGTTAAAAACTCCAGATTCCAGAGTTTTTCTGCATGTCGTCCAATCCACCAGAAAGATGCTGCCAGCAAGATAAAGAAAATCGCCTTGTGCATACCATTCCAGAAAAACTCAAAATACTTGGTATACAGATTAAGAAACAGGAAAGTGATACCAAAGCCACGAGAAGTTGCATCATCGTGTTTTAAGCCATAGACAATTGCAATGATGGCGACAAAGGCAAATAAAATGCCCCAGTGTAATAACTCATATTGTTTGACATTGTACCAACTATTCAGGTCGCCATAATTGCCAAAGATCGACAGAATCCACAAGGCAATAAACAGGTATAACAAGCCCATCACATAGGTAGAATGCGCAAAATCTGAAAACCGTACATGACGTTTAAATAGCCAGCTTAAACCAATCACTACGCCACCAAATAAGACAAAGCGTAATGGATAATTCATGCCTAAATAATAAGCTCCCCAACCTGACATATAGCCTGTCTCTGCACCAAACCATGAGCC
The DNA here is from genome assembly GCF_029845285.1 of Acinetobacter sp. GD03645. Classification (NCBI taxonomy): domain Bacteria; kingdom Pseudomonadati; phylum Pseudomonadota; class Gammaproteobacteria; order Moraxellales; family Moraxellaceae; genus Acinetobacter; species Acinetobacter sp. GD03645. Next base: position 56,574 of record NZ_JAOCLL010000014.1, read on the forward strand.
GAGCGAAAGCAGGGAAAACACCCAGATCAATTTGGAGGGAAACCAAAAGGCCAGTGCAGCATAGATGATGGTTGAAAGCAGGAATAATAATGAAAAATGCCCACTCCCTGTATCAATTGCCTGTCCCAGATAAGCCACCGAAACAGCCGTGGAAAGTACCCCGCCAAAAATAATGGCTTCATTGCTAAACTGATGCAGGGGTTTGGTTTGACGTCGACGATAGGCAAATAGATAAAAAGCAGCCGCAACGACAGCAAAAATCAGACAGGGAATGAGTTTTGAATCGACAAAGATTTTCTCGATCAGATTCATCAAAAACTCATCAAGGGTAATCGCTGCAATGGCAATCACTGCACAGATCATCGAAATCCAGAATGAATACTTTGCCAGCCGTTCCCAGTCAAAGGAACGAATCGAAAAACTGTCTTTGAGATTATTGGCAACCTCAGGCGTAATGGTGCCTTGCTGCTGCCAGTACTCAATGGTATGTTTTAAAAAAAGCCCCTGTTTTTTATTTAATTTCATCAAAGAACCCTAATGCCTATTTATCGCTAGTGATATAACAGACATCAGGCCTAAAAGACGTAATTTTTGTTAGATTTGTTGTTAAATCGACACATTGAGGAAGCGGGCAATCACTTGTTTGAGCTGTTTTAAATAACCTGTAAAAAAGTGGTTGGCACCTGGCAAAATGGTAATCGGATGCTTTTGTGGCTTTGCCCATGCGATCATGTCAGAGAGCAGGGTAATATCATCCTGTTCTCCATGGACAAATAAAATATCACCATCAATCGCTGGAGTGGTGTAATGACGCAATTCGACCACTGAACCTGTAGGCAATCCACATAAAACCAGTTGTTTTGGACGATGCTCTTCGCTGAGTTGCGCCTGACATTTTGCCAGTACATGCGAACCAAAACTAAAGCCACCTGCATAAAATGTTAGGCCAGCATGTTTTTCACGGGCATATTCAATCACCGCCAGAATATCATCCGTTTCACCATGACCCTGATCATGAACACCCTCGCTTCCGCCTAAACCACGAAAACTTGGGCGATAGACCACACAGCCCATTTCATTGAAAATCTGTGCCAGCAACACAGGAACCTTGTGATGTGGTGTGCCGCCTTGTAAAGGGTGAGGATGGCACACCACCGCAAAACCTGTAATTTCACCTTTGGGTTGATCAACAAACATTTCGATTTGACCAACAGGACCCTGAATGAATATTTGTTCAGACATAAGAAATGTAATGGATAATGGAAGAATCCACTATTTTACCGATAAAACTTAGCGAGAACACGAATTGGCATTAAAAATTATCAACTGTTATAGTTTAGGGAATTTAGATTCACTTTGATTGATTATGCTTGCCTTAATTTCCCCAGCAAAAACTTTGGATTACGAAACAGCTTTACCAACAGATACTTATACCCAACCTCGTTTGTTGCAACAGTCTCAACAATTGATTGACGTGTGCCGCAAACTTTCAGTAACTGAAATTGCTTCTTTAATGAGTGTTAGTGAGAAAATCGCCAACCTAAATGTTGGGCGTTTCCGTGACTGGAATGCGGACTTTGATTTTTCCAATGCCCGCCAAGCCATGTTTGCATTTAAGGGCGATGTCTATACAGGGCTGGATGCCTATCATTTGGATGATCAGGAAATTGATTTTGCACAACAGCATTTACGCATGTTGTCTGGGCTGTATGGTTTGTTGCGTCCGCTAGACTTAATGATGCCATACCGTCTGGAAATGGGTACTAAACTACACAATACCCGTGGCCATAACCTATATGAGTTTTGGGGCAATATTATTACGGATCAGATCAATCAGGACTTGGCAAATATTGATGCAAAAGTATTGGTAAATTTAGCCTCTGACGAATATTATAAATCGGTAAATGAAAAGAACATTCAGGCAGAGATTATCAAGCCTGTGTTTCTGGATCAAAAAAATGGAAAATATAAAGTCATTAGTTTTTATGCCAAAAAAGCACGGGGACTTATGGCACGTTACATGATTCAGCATCAATTGAGCCAACCTGAACAGCTCAAAGCATTTAACACGGATGGCTATTATTTTGATGCAGAGAGTTCATCAGCAAAAGAACTGGTCTTTAAGCGGGATGAACAGCACGCAGCCTAGGCATTTTAGGGGGATGAGATGCTGAGTAAGCAATATTTGTTAAAACATGCGATCTCATTCGATCAGGTCTGTTTAAAAGGTAAACTGACTGAACCTCGCAGTTACGGTGTTTATGCGCTGCCTCTGGATACAGATGGTACTAGACGTTTCCGTTTTGGTAACCATCCTGTCCGTCAGCAAGAACTGACGCATGAGTTTGGTGATTGCACTTTATTTAAACTATTTCTTGAGCGTAAAGATGCCGAGTCGTTGGCAAAGTGGTTGAATCAGGAAATACAGCGTTAAGCCATGCAGCTATATCTATCAACTTTGGAAAAATCATGGCGTGATTTAGATCAGCATTATCATTTTTCTGAACCACAGAAAATGTTGAATAAGCTGATCTCTGCCTATAGCGAAAAACAACGGGCGTATCATACAGTTCAACATCTTTATGAATGTCTGACCTTACTTGAATCGGTTAAACCATATTTAAATGATGCACATGCAGTTGCCTTGGCACTCTGGTTTCATGATGCAGTTTATGACCCAAAAGCTAAAGATAATGAATTGAAGAGTGCAGAATTATTTGAGCAGTGTTTGGCTGCTGATTTATCCGATCAAACGGTTATTAAAATTAAGCAATGGATTTTAGCCACACAAAAACATGCGCCAACAGATGAATTGGATTTACAGTTTTTACTGGATATTGATTTAGCCATTTTAGCTAGCTCGCCAGCACGTTTTGTAGCATATGAACAACAGATACAACAGGAATATGTCTGGGTTGATCCTGAAATTTACTCAGTCAAAAGAAAAGAAGTCCTGAGATATTTCTATCAAACAGAACCGCTTTATCAGACTGAATATTTTCAACAGAATTTTGAATTACAGGCAAAGCAGAATTTGGAAAAAATATTAAATGAAAGATAATGAATATATTCCTAAGTTTCCAACAAAAGAGGCAATAGCAGCTTTATCAAAACGTTTAAATTTACCTTATCATAATAATATGCAAGATTGGGAATACGAAGTTGCTGATGCCACTCGGATTGATGAATTTCTAGAAGATTATTTACACAATCAGACTTTAGATGAAGAAAAATTTGTACTGATGGAGATACTACTTGAGTCATTTACAGAGATAGGTGATTTAGATAATGATAGTAGATGGGCCATTGTTCTGCTATTACTCGAGAAGAATATTAATATCCATGCTCATACGATTTGTTATTGGTCTAATGGTGATGAATTATTAGAAAACAGTTGGAATGTTACACCTTTTGTTCGAAAAATTTTCGATCAATATAATTTGAAAATATTAACACTACTAAGATGATTGAGTATTAGATGAAAGACTTAACATTGGAAGTAGCTGAGGGGAAACTTAATATCCGTGTAGCAGCATGGATCGAGCATGAAGATCAAATTTTAGTATCAAACTTTCCTGATGGGAGTATTTCTTTAGTTGGCGGGCGATTAAAATTTTCTGAAACAACACTGGAAGGGATTCAACGAGAAGTACTTGAGGAAACAGGAGAGATTTTTAATTCACCTGTACTTTTTGCCATTGTTGAAAATTTCTTTTATGACACTGCTTCAGAACGACAATTCCATGAATTTCTTTATATTTACAAAGGGGAAATTCAACAGAAATCAGCTTATCTTGAAACTAATTCAACTGCTGCCGAAGTCATTTCATGGATGCCTAAGAGCAAAATCAAAATGCTAAAACCAGATGTTTTGCAAGAACTTGTTTTATTGCCAAATGAAAGTATTGTTCACCTTGTCAATCTGGAATCACGCTAAAATTTGAAAATAATAAAAGGGCATGTTTGCCCTTTTATTTTAGATTTAATTTTTATTTAAAGAAATAACCTGTTTCAGGCGAGCTTGCATTTGCCATACGTTTACGAGGCATACGACCTGCCAGATAAGCTTCACGACCTGCTTCAACTGCTTTTTTCATGGCAGAAGCCATTAAGATCGGATTTTGAGCCGCCGCAATCGCTGTATTCATCAGGACACCATCACAGCCCAATTCCATTGCAATCGCTGCATCACTGGCTGTACCCACACCTGCATCGACCAACACAGGTACTTTGGCATTTTCCTTGATAATTGAAATGGTATGTGGATTCAAAATACCAAGACCAGAACCAATTAAGCTACCTAAAGGCATGATGGCCACACAACCCATGCTTTCCAGCTCCTGCGCCACAATTGGATCATCCGAGGTATAGACCATGATCTCAAAACCATCATCAATCAAGGTTTGGGCTGCTTTCAGTGTTGCAGTGATGTTTGGATATAAGGTTTTTTCATCACCCAAAACTTCCAGCTTCACCAGATTGTGACCATCAAGCAGTTCACGTGCCAGCATACAGGTACGGATTGCGCTATCTGCATCAAAGCAGCCCGCAGTATTTGGCAGGATGGTATATTTTTCAGGTGAAATCACTGAAAGCAGGTTGGGTTGATCAGTATGTTGTCCGATATTTACACGGCGAATTGCCACCGTCACAATTTCAGCGCCACTGGCCTGAATGGCTAAACCAGTTTCATCTAAATCTTTATATTTACCTGTTCCGACCAATAAACGAGATTGGAAAGTACGTGAGCCAATAATTAAAGGGGAATCTTGCATGGGCTACTCCATTTTTAGCCGATTAGCCGCCACCAACAGCTTGAATGATTTCAATACGATCTTCGGGAGCAATTGTGGTTTGCTCAAGTTTACTTTTCGGAATGATCTGTTGATTTTTCTCCACAGCGAAGCGTTTGCCCTCTAAAGCCAACACCTGAATCAATTGCTGTAGGTTTTCACAAGGCGTGTCAGTCAACTCGCCATTTAAATAGATGTGCATGATAAATCCTTATTTCGCATGCTTAAGCGCTTGCCATGCGAGCAAAAGCCAACCCACAATCATGAATGCACCCCCAATCGGGGTGATAGCACCAAGAATTCTAGGTAAGCCGAGCGCCATAATGTACAACGAACCGCAGAAAAAAATGATGCCAATTTGCATCAAAATAAAAGGAGTCTTTATTGGGAAAGTTGGTGTGGTTTTATGGAGTACACCCAGAATCAGTAAGCCAAGCGCATGATAGAAAAAATATTGGGTTGCTGTGCTCCACCAAGCCAGTTGCTCAGGTGTGGCAAAAGATTTGAGTCCATGCGCACCAAAGGCTCCTAACATGACCGCAAGTGCGAGATTTAGCGCAGAGATTGCTATCCACATAATAATAATGGAACTGGAAATTTGATGAACAAACTTAACATATTCGGGTGTTTAAACAAAGTCAGATAAAACAAAAGGGCATGAAAGCCCTTGTGTTTGATGTAATCTTAACTCGCAGACATGGCGGTTTTGATTTTTTCCATCGCATTCTTTTCAAGTTGGCGAATACGTTCCGCAGAAACGTTATATTCAGCAGCAAGTTCATGCAAGGTCGACTTATCATCATCCAGCCAGCGACGCTGTAGAATGTTACGTGAACGGTCATCAAGCTGATCCATGGCCTCATGTAAGGCAGTGGTGCTTTGTTCCTCGTAATCTTCCTCTTCAATCAAGCGCGCAGGGTCGTAACGATTGTCTTCCAAATACAGTGCAGGGGCGGTATGTGGAGTATCGTCATCATCATCGCCCTGTGCTTCAAACGCAGCATCATAAGCGGTTAAACGACCTTCCATTTCAAGCACTTGCTCAGGTGTTACATTCAAATCATTTGCAATTGAGCGTGCTTCTTCTAAGGTCAGTTTTTTACTTGATTTTTTTAGGCTGCGTAAGTTAAAGAATAATTTACGCTGTGCCTTGGTTGTGGCAATTTTAACAATGCGCCAGTTACGAATCACATATTCATGGATTTCGGCTTTAATCCAGTGCACAGCAAAAGAAACCAGACGAACCCCCATGTTTGGGTCGAAGCGTTTAACCGCTTTCATTAGTCCAAGGTTGCCTTCCTGAATCAGGTCACCTTGCGGAAGACCATAACCTGCATAGCTACGTGCAATATGTACCACAAAGCGTAGGTGTGACATCACCAATAATTTGGCTGCGTCGAGGTCCTGGTCATAATAGTAACGTTCGGCAAGTTCTTTTTCCTGCTCAGCCGTTAAAATTGGAATTTGATTGACAGTACTGATATATGCACCAAGGTTTACACCTGGCGCAGACAATGACAGGGGCATCAATTGATTGCTGCTGTCAGTAGTCATGGAGTCTCCTTATAGGATTATATTTAAGTCAACAATTTCATCTTAATGCGAATACGCTTCATCACTAAGGAAATTTGAGTATAGAAATGTAAATTTAATGCATTTATCTTTAGTCAGAGTTTAGCAAAGAATTACATAGATTCAATTAAATAGTGAAACTCATTCTCTGAAATTTTTTGAGGCTGGCATTGAAGTTGCTGGATTTGGCAATATCGTGTTACATCAATTTCACTATGTGGATCGGATGACTTGAGTAAAAACTGCTGTTTTTCGGGTGCCTTTTTTAAGGCACGTTTCAGCATCAACAGTGGCATTGGACAGGGTTGTCCTAGGGCATCAATAATCTCAGGTGAACTGGAAATAAGAGTCATAATCGTTTAAACCGCTGAATACGTCATTATCTTAGCAAATTTTCGTGTGATTTTAGAGGGGGAAATCTCATTAAAAAAACAGCTAAATGATTGAAGAAAACAGATAGAAACATTAGAAATAACTTAAAATAAATCTATTAATTATCATAAACCCATGTTAAGCTCGATGCGTTTTAGAAAGTGTTTAATTAAATTTTATTATATTAAACTCTATAACAAATGGATGTAACCGGAAATTGTTGATAGTTTTACAGAATGATTACAAGCTTTAAAATTATAAAAAATTTTAAAACCTTGTTGGCTCTGCTGTTTGCAACACCGGAAGGTCCTTATCTTTCAATATCTGAGGATTGACTTATGACAGCTCGTGAACAAGGCGTAGTAAAGTGGTTTAACGACACTAAAGGCTTTGGTTTTATTCAGCGTAATGGTGGTGATGACGTATTTGTTCATTTCCGCGCAATTATGGGTGATGGCCACCGTTCTTTGCGTGACGGCCAACGCGTAGAATTCAGCGTAGTTCAAGGACAAAAAGGTTTCCAAGCTGAAAACGTTCAGCCTTTAGACTAATTTGTTGCTCTAACGCAATAAAAAACGCTCCAATCTTATTGGGGCGTTTTTATTTTTTATGGTTTATAATAGCGACTTTCTTTTGCTCATTGATGGTTCGAGTGCATATATGACATCTGGTTTTGAAACCTTAAATTTACATCCGCAGTTAAAAAAAGCGATTGATGCTTTGGGTTTTACACAAATGACCCCAATTCAGCAAAAGGTTTTAAAATATACGTTGGCAGGGCATGATGCCATTGGTCGAGCGCAAACGGGTACAGGCAAAACAGCGGCCTTTTTGATTAGCGTGATCAATGATCTACTCAATAATCCCATTCAGGACCAGCGTTTTCGTGGCGAACCCCGTGCCTTAATTCTGGCACCGACACGTGAGTTGGCTTTACAGATTGAAAGTGATGCTCAGGCTTTAACAAAATTCTCAAATTTACATCTGGTCACTTTGTTGGGTGGTGTTGATTTTGATAAGCAAAAGAAAATGCTGGACAAGAATTTTGTTGATATTATTGTTGCGACACCAGGGCGCTTGATTGACTTTGTTGAGCAAAAAGAAGTCTGGCTGGACCGAATCGAATTTTTAGTGATTGACGAAGCAGACCGCCTGCTGGATATGGGCTTTATTCCTTCAGTAAAACGTATTGTGCGTTATTCGCCATTTAAGGAACAGCGTCAGACATTGATGTTCTCGGCAACGTTTAGCTACGATGTCCTCAATCTTGCACGCCAATGGTTGTATGAACCTGTTACGGTTGAGATTGAGCCTGAGCAGAAAACCAATGTGGATGTTGAGCAACGTGTGTATGTGGTTGAGAAAAAAGACAAGTACAAGCTTCTGCAAGACATTTTGCGTGATGAGCCTATTGATAAGGTCATGATCTTTGCAAACCGTCGGGATCAGGTCCGCCGTTTATATGACCATCTCAAACGTGATGGTTATAAGGTTGGGATGTTGTCGGGTGAAATTGCCCAGGACAAGCGTTTAAAGATGCTGGACCAATTCAAGCAGGGCAAGCACAACATTATGATTGCCACCGATGTGGCAGGTCGTGGTATTCATGTCGATGGTGTGTCGCATGTGATTAATTTTACCTTGCCAGAGCAATCTGATGATTATGTACACCGTATTGGGCGTACAGGACGTGCAGGAGCGCAGGGCGTAAGTATTAGCTTCCTGTCTGAAGACGATGCTTTTTATTTACCAGAGATTGAAAAGGCGATTGGTAAAAAATTGCCGTTGACCCGTCTGGATGGGTATTGTTAATTTTAATAAACCCAGTGTAAATACGGAAAAGACCAAATTATTCATAAATTTGGTCTTTTTTTATTGGAAAATACAATTCGTTTACCAGATTACATAAAAGATCGGGGATTTTTTTTGATTTCCTGTGATTAGTTGCTGAATTGAAATAAATCAGCATGTAGAATATGGCGCATTACCTGGGAGGATATTATGGCACTCATCTCAATGCGCCAGCTCTTGGATCACGCTGCGGAACATAACTACGGCGTACCAGCATTTAACGTAAACAACTTAGAACAAATGCGTGCAATCATGCTCGCTGCGGATGCAACAAACTCACCTGTAATCGTGCAGGCTTCGGCTGGTGCGCGTAAATACGCAGGTGCGCCGTTCCTCCGCCACCTTATTTTGGCAGCGATTGAAGAATGGCCGCATATTCCTGTGGTAATGCATCAGGATCATGGTACAAGCCCTGATGTTTGTCAGCGTTCTATCCAGTTGGGTTTCAGCTCAGTCATGATGGATGGTTCATTGGGCGCGGATGGTAAGACACCAACCTCATACGATTACAACGTTGATGTAACGCGTCGCGTGGTTGCGATGGCGCATGCATGTGGTGTTTCAGTTGAAGGTGAGATTGGCTGTCTGGGTAGTCTTGAAACAGGTATGGCTGGTGAAGAAGATGGTGTTGGTGCGGAAGGTGTACTTGACCATTCTCAATTGCTGACTTCTGTTGAAGAGGCAACCTCGTTTGTGGCAGATACCAATGTTGATGCCCTGGCGATTGCTGTTGGCACTTCACATGGTGCATACAAGTTTACTCGCCCACCTACAGGCGATATTCTGGCAATTGACCGTATTAAAGAAATTCATGCTGCACTGCCAAACACGCATCTTGTGATGCATGGCTCAAGCTCTGTACCACAGGAATGGCTGGCTGTGATTAACCAATACGGTGGTGATATTAAGGAAACTTACGGTGTGCCTGTAGAGCAGCTTGTTGAGGCAATCAAGCATGGTGTGCGTAAAATTAATATTGATACTGACTTGCGCTTGGCTTCAACGGGTGCAATGCGTCGTATGATGGCTGAAAAACCAAGCGAATTTGATCCACGTAAATTTTTTGGCGAGACAGTTGAAGCGATGAAACAAATCTGTATCGATCGTTATGAAGCTTTTGGTACTGCAGGTAATGCTGACAAGATTCGTCCAATTTCTTTAGAGAAAATGGTTGATCGTTACAAATAATAATTTGTAGCTAAAAAAACGGCGGCATTTGCCGCTGTTTTTCTTTATCACGAACATAAAAAATGCCAGCTTTAAAACTGGCATTTGCATTAAAGTAGCTGGATTATTTTTGTGGAGCTTTGGTATCTAAGTTGGCATCTTTAATTTCAACATAGGCATTGGCACGAAGTTCACGTGTCCAGCTATCCACTTCGGTATCAAACTGACGTTCACCTAAAATCTGGCGGGCCATACGTTCCTGAACTTCCTTGGTCATGTCCTGCTGGCGAGTATCTGTAACCTGTAGAATATGCCACCCAAACTGGGTCTGGAATGGTTTGCTGACTTGCCCAACAGGTGTGTCTTTCATGACCTGTTCAAACTCTGGAACCATCATTCCTGGACTAACCCAGCCGAGACTACCACCATCACGGGCAGAACCTGTATCATTTGAATAGGTTGCGGCCAATGTTGCAAAATCTTCTCCTGCTTTTACACGCTTGTAAAGACTGTCAATCATTTGCTTGGCACGGTCTAACGTTACAACTTCTGATGATTGAATCAGAATGTGGCGGGTCTGGTATTGAGAAACCAAGGCTTTTTGATCATTCTGTTTGCGTTCAAGTAATTTAAGCACATGAACACCATCACGAACATTGATCAGTTCAGTAGTTTGACCTACTTTTAATGGGGTGATGCGCGCCGAAAGTTCGGTAGGAATGTCAGACAGTGGGCGGAAACCCATATCTGCGCCATCAACCTTGACGGTTGAAGTGGACAGTTTTGAGCTAATCGCTTTAGGATCATCGCTTGTAGCCAAGGCTTGTTTAACTTCTTGAGCTACTTTTTGGACTTCATCGGTATTTTCACCCGAAATACGCATATGAATGACGTGTGCCTGAATCCCTAAGGCAGCCTGACCTTCAGGTGAGTTTAGGAAATTCTCAACATCATGGTCGCTGATTTTAATACGCGACATCACCTGTTGTTGACGCAGGCGACCAATTGCCAAATCTTCAGCAATTCGGTTGCGTAGATTTTCATAAGTACCAGGCGCAATGGCATCCAGTTTCTGTTGGAAAGCCTCTAATGTGCTGGCACCTGATTGATTCGCAACTTTTAACACTGCTGCATTCAGGCTTTTCTCGTCTGGTTTAATGCCATAGCGTTTGACTTGCTCTAACTGGGCTTGACGAACGATCAATTGGTCAAGTACCTGCATTTGTAAATACTGTTGAGGTGGAACCGTTTTATTTTGTGCTTTTAACTGGTGTTCCGTTTCCGCAATTCCTTGCTCTAAGTCACTTTTAAGAATAACACTATCGTCCACAATTGCGACAACCTCATCCGTAGGTTGGGCAAAGCTTTGCATTGATGAAGAAACTAGGGCAGCGAGAACAGTGGCTCTAAAGATATGTTGAAAGTGTTGTATCTTCATTAACGTTGTGTCCAAGATTGATTAATTTTGTTGAAACCTAAAACTCTATTTTCCAGAAGAGAGGCAAGTTTGTTGTTTAAGGCACCTAGACCTTTCAGGGTAAACTCAGCCATAACCGCACGTTTTTTGCGAACATCTGGAGAGTTCGGATCATCCAGATCGTTATAGTAGGAACGACCATAGACTGAAACAGCCCAACAGCAAGACTCATAATTGATGCCAAGCAGGTACTCACGCATTAAGTTATTGTCCAGGTCATATTGAGCATGGCCCATAATACGCCAATTATCCTTTACAGGTTGTATAAAGGATGCAACAACCTGATCGTAATAATTCTGACGGTCAGGAATATTTTTACGGTAGAAATAGCCTAAGTTATATAGGTTGCCCTGATCGCCTGTATAGTAGGCTTGCACATCTCGCTGGGCATTGTCACCATTCGACATCCAAGCTGAATTGGCGTTAATGGTGAAATTCTGGTTGAGCTGACTAGATACACTGACAATAGGACCTGTCTGACGCTGGGTATCAAACTCGTCAGGCTGTTGGTTTAGGCTGACACGTCGATCACTAAAATAATAGCTTTGACCGACACTGGCGCGAATACGCTCCAGACCTTCTGTATCCAATAAACTATAGGTTACACCCAATGACAAAAAGTTGTTGTCATCCAGACGGTCATGGCCATAGAAACGGTAGGGGTTAAAAAGCTGGTCATAGTTGATTGAGGCTGTGGTTGAATCGAAGTTTGGATAATCATCCTGCTTTTTATAAGGTGAGTAGGCATAAAAAGCACGTGGTGAAATACTTTGCAGGTATTTGCCCTCTTTTTCGAAAGTGACACCTGTTGCCAACGTAAACTGAGGCACAACAACGGATTTTTCCAGATCATCAGATTTGGAAAGACCAAGGCTTTCTTTTGAGTCCTGATCATAGAATGTATTGATGCTACGCACAGAAACTTCTGGGATTGCATAGAACCAAGATGGTGTGATGTAGTTATAGCGAACGGCAAACTGGTTGTAGATACGCGTACCACTTGACTCTAATGCTGAATCATCATCAATGGACTTTTTGAAATATGCAGTGTCATTATTAAATTCATACTGTAATCCTTGTGGATCGCCTGTAACGTAATTTAATAAAAATTGTGGCAGTCGGGCATAAGGCTTGTCTGCATCTTTGATGGTTTTATCCAGTGTCTGGAAATCTTCGACTTTCAACTGAGCTTTAAGACCAGGAATACCATTTTGATAATTCAGTTCCCAGGCACGACGTAGATTCACATCGGTTTTGCTATTTGGATTATTTTCAAAGTCTGCGAAATAATCCTTATCTGATGCATAGTTATATTCTAAATTGGTCGACCATTGATTATTCATTTTCCAGTAATGAATAAAATGCAGGTCATCACGGTCTTTATTGTCATATTGATTGTCGTTTGGTAAATATCCGCCCCAGATTCGACCTGAACCAAAACTCTCAGTCATATAGCGGAATGCGCCATCCAGTTTGCCACCGCGTCTACTCATAAAGCTTGGGGTAAGCGTTAAGTCGTAGTTTGGTGCCAAGTTAAGATAAACAGGCACGCCAAGCTGTGCACCACCATCATTGGTATAACCGAAAGTAGGGGTTAAAATACCTGTAGTACGGCGGTCATCAATCGGGAAATTGAAATAGGGTATGGCAAGTACAGGGACATCTTTGACATAAAGCTTGGTGCCACGTGTTACACCACGACCTGTATCCTGATTCAGTTCAATTTGCTTTGCCTGAATTTTCCAGGCTGGTTTTTGTCCAGGTGGGCAGGCGGTATAGCTTGCATCTTTCAAGACAACCAGGTTTTCATTCTGACGCTGGATTTGACTTGCATAACCATGCGCATGCTGCTGTTCAGAGATGTAGAAACTATTGTTTAAATCACCTGTCTGTGTTTTTAGGTTGTAGTCAATCTCATCACTTTGCGTGAGCAGGCCTGATTGTGCAAGCTGTACTTGTCCTTGCGCTTTTGCATGGGTTTGGGATGAATCAATGGTGACCTGATCTGCGCGAATACTGCGCCCTTCCTGATCAATAACAACATTGCCTTGCAGGAAAGAATTTCCCTCAGGGTTGTAATGACCATAGTCTGCGGTGATTACTGAAGTGGTGTTATTGGCATCGGATGGCTTGGTTTGTGGATTAATCGGGGTAATCCATGTGCCCTGACAAAAGGAGGAACTTAGATAGCGATTGTCGCGTAACTGGGCTTCTGCTGCTGATTTGTCCACATAATATTGATGGAAAAACTTTTCACCTTTATAGCTTTCTTGCTCTGGCTGAGCCTGATTTTGTTGGGCGAGGGCTTTAAGCTGTTTATTGTCAAGCGTAGAGACGGCATCAGCTGAAGCTGCGAAACCTGACTGAATCGAGCCGCCACACAAAAGTGTCAAAATAGCTGTTGCTAAAGGATTAAATTTAAACTGATGTTTCATTGTCTCATTAACCAGTACGCTAATTCACAATTAATTATTGTCGCATCATAGAGAAAAAGTTGATAAGTGGCTACACTTAAGCTTTCAAAATCTCAGCTAGTTTTAGATTTTATTGCAAATGAATACACAACGTGAACAATTGATACAAACTTGGCTTCAAGCCGTTCTTCAGTCCGATCAATTTGAGATCAGTTTTTTGGCAGGAGATGCAAGCTTTCGTCGTTATGCGCGAATCAAGTTACAAAACAAAACCTATATGCTCATGGATGCGCCACCTGAAAAAGAAGACTGTGTTCCATTTGTGAGTATTGATGAGTTCTTTGATGGACATGGGGTCCGTGTGCCACATATCGTCGCCAAGGATTTAACCCAGGGTTTGTTGCTGCTTGAAGATTTTGGTGATGTGGTGTTGTCCACTTTATTGAATGACGAAACTGTTGACCAATACTATGCACAAAGCTTTAAGCAGTTGATTGAGTTGCAGCAGATTGATGGAAAAGATCATTTACCTGCCTATTCCTATGAAAAGCTGATGAGCGAAATGCGTCTGTTGACGGAATGGATGTTGCCATCCTTGAATATTCAGCCTACAGAACAGCAGCTTGAAACCATTGAGCAGGCATTCGACTTCCTTGCGATTGAAGCAACCCATCAACCACAAGTCATCGTGCACCGTGATTTTCATAGTCGTAACCTCATGAAAATCGACAATGAGCAAGTGCTTGGCGTAATTGACTTTCAGGATGCAGTGATTGGTGCAGATACCTATGACCTGATCTCGATTACCCGTGATGCTTATGTGCAATGGAATGCTGAACGTGTTTATGCATGGTTTAAAGTGTTCTATGACCTGTTGCCTGAAACTGCAAAAGAAAACCGTAGTTTTGAACAATTCAAGCGTGATGCTGATTTAATAGCGATTCAACGTCACCTTAAGATTTTGGGTATCTTCGTGCGATTGTTTGAGCGTGATGGTAAATCGGGTTATTTAAAAGATTTACCGCGTGTGATGTGGTACCTGCTTGAAGAGAGTCAAGGCTATGAAGAGCTGAATGACTTTATGCAGTTCATCCGTGATGTAGTGATGCCAAAATTCGTTGCCAAATATGGCGACTATGAGGTTGCAGCATAATGAAAGCCATGATTCTTGCTGCGGGTCTCGGCAATCGTATGCGTCCTTTAACCTTACATACTCCAAAACCTTTACTGGAAGTTGGTGGCAAGCCATTGATTGTCTGGCACATTGAAAAGCTCCAGAAAGTTGGTGTGACTGAAATCGTCATCAATACCGCATGGCTAGGCGAAAAACTGGCGAATGCCTTGGGTGATGGTTCTCAATTCGGTGTCAAAATCCTATGGTCACATGAGGGTGAGGGTCTTGAAACCGCAGGTGGAATCATCAATGCCTTGCCATTGTTGGGTGATGAGCCATTCATTCTGGTGAATGGGGATGTCTGGACCACCATGGATTTTGCTTCATTATTAGATGTTCAGTTAGGTGAGCAGCAGGCACATTTGGTCTTGGTGGAAAATCCCCCACAGCATTTAAAGGGTGATTTTATCCTTTCCAATGGACTGGCCTATACCTTTGAACAGGAACAGTTGGGCGAGGCATTAACCTATAGCGGTATTGCGGTGCTTCATCCGCGGATGTTTGCTGGTCTGGAAAATGGCAAGCGACCTTTGGCGCCATTGTTAAAACAGGCAATGCAGCAACAGCAAGTTTCGGCTGAAAAGATGCAGGCGGTTTGGGTGGATGTGGGTACGCCTGAGCGCTTGCAGCAGTTGGATCAACACATCAAACAGGGTGTTTTTTCTTAAAAGGTAGTAAAACACTGTCTTTATTTGATTTGTATGGAAAAAGACAAAAACCTATAGGATTGTGCAGTTTATCATGTTTGCCGCTGTTTAACTGCATAATCGTTCAACAAGTCCTACTGTGTCTTGTATCAGAAATCGGTATACTGCACAGCATATTTATCGAGATGTTACACCGCTATGCATCCTTTTTTTCAAGAATTAAAGCAAGGTAGCCAAGCTTTGGGTTTAAACCTGAGTGATGAGGCCTTAACACTCTTATTGAAATATCAAGATGCTTTGGTGCTATGGAATAAGGCCTACAATCTGACCGCCATTCGTGATCCTAAAGAAATGCTGGTGAAACATTTACTGGATAGCCTGAGTATCCTGAATGATTTGCCTCAGGGACGTTTGCTGGATGTGGGAACGGGTGGTGGTATGCCAGGCATGATCATTGCATTATGCCAACCAGAGCGTTCTTGTGTGCTTCTGGATTCGAATGGAAAAAAGATTCGTTTTTTAAAGCAGTTTATTGCCGATCTAAAGCTTAAAAATGTAATTGCAGTGCAAACACGTGTAGAAAATGAAGACAGCATTAACGAGCTTGGTCATTTCGATGTCATTACAAGTCGGGCCTTTGCTTCCCTGACTGACTTTGTCGATGCTGCACAGCCTTATATGCATGAGCAAAGTATTATTGCCGCAATGAAAGGCTTGATACCAACCGACGAAGTTGAGCAAATCAAAGATCAATATTCATGTAGGGTGATTGAACTTCGTGTACCAAGATTAGATGAACAACGTCATTTACTGTTACTTCAACGTATTCAATAAAAAATATTAAGGGTAGTCATGGCTCAAATTATTGCAATTGCAAACCAGAAAGGTGGTGTCGGGAAAACCACGACCGCAGTGAATCTTGCCGCATCTTTGGCAATTTTGAAAAAACGTGTGTTGCTGGTCGATATGGATTCACAGGGTAATGCTACTATGGGGTCTGGCGTTCAAAAGAATGACTTGCTTTATTCAGTGACCGATGTGCTGTTGGGCGAAGTGCCCATTGAAACAGCCATTCAAAAGGCTGAGGTGGGTTATAAGGTCTTGGGTGCGAACCGTGAGCTTGCAGGGGTGGAGCTTGCCATTGCGGAGCAGGATGGGCGTGAATTTATCCTGAAAAATGCCTTGCAGGAAGTTGCGTCCTCATTTGACTATATTATTGTGGATTGTGCCCCAAGTTTGAGCCTCATTACTGTGAATGCCTTGGCAGCAGTAGATGGTGTTATTATTCCAATGCAGTGTGAATATTATGCTTTGGAAGGTCTGGCTGACTTGACCCAGACCATTGACCGTATACAAAAAGCCCTCAATCCAAACTTGGAAATCATTGGGGTGTTGCGTACCATGTATGATGCCCGTAATGCCCTGACCCGTGATGTGTCGGCAGAGTTGGAGCAGTATTTTGGTAAAAAACTGTATGATACGGTGATTCCTCGAAATATTCGTTTGGCGGAAGCACCAGCACATGGTTTGCCAGTGATTTATTTTGAGAAAAGTTCTAAAGGTGCGGTTGCCTATTTAAACCTTGCCGCAGAAATGTTGAAGAAAAGTAAAGTGAAAAAAGGAAGTGCTGTATGAGCATCAAAAAACGCGGATTGGCTAAAGGTCGTGGTTTAGATGCGCTATTGGGTTCAATTCAAAAAGAAAAACTGCAACTCGAAGCACAAGCCCTGGATCATGGTCAACTCAAGCAGATTGATGTCAACTTGTTAAAACGTGGTGAATATCAGCCACGTCGTTTTATTCAGGAACAGGATTTACAGGAACTTGCGTCATCCATCGAAAAACATGGGGTGATGCAGCCGATCGTGATTCGTCCTGTTGACGATGAACAGCACCCCTACGAAATTATTGCGGGAGAACGTCGCTGGCGCGCAGCGCAGTTAGCGGGTTTAACTGAAATCCCTGCCATTGTGCGCGAACTGAATGATCAGGTCGCAATTGCATTGGCCTTGATTGAAAATATTCAGCGTCAGGATCTGAATCCGATTGATCAGGCATTGGCCTTACAACGTTTCCATGATGAGTTTGGTCTGAGCCATCAGGAAATAGCCGATACTGTGGGTAAAGCGCGTACTACAGTCAGTAACTTATTACGCTTGCTCAGTCTGGCTGATCCAATTAAGGACCTGATGCAACAGGGGCAGATTGATATGGGACATGCCCGTGCCATTCTCACCCTGAAAGCCAAAGACCAGATTGATGTGGCGCAAATCGTGATTGAAAAAGCCCTGTCAGTGCGTCAGACTGAACAATTGGTACGTGAGTGGAATGAACCAAAAGCTGAAAAGGAAAAGGCTCAGGTTTCTCCAGATATTGAGCAGTTGACCCAGAAACTCTCAGAACGTTTTGGAGCGAATGTAAAAATTGACCATAACCAACAGGGTAAAGGAAAAATGGTCATTCACTATCACTCATTGGATGAGCTGGATGGCATTCTAAATATCTGTTTACCGAACTAAAATTTAGAATACCTCCTGTTATATTTTAAATATTATTGGGGAATAATATGTGGGAACTTGTCAAGGCAGGTGGCTGGTTAATGCTGCCGCTGATTCTCTCATCAATTTTTACGGTTGCAATTTCAATTGAGCGTTATATTCGGTTAAAACGGTCACAGGTATTACCACAGGCCTTGCTGGTCAATGGTTCAGATGCTGAATCTGTCATTTCACATTTGGAGCAGGATGCTGCCGCAAAAAGCCCTTTGGGTCGTATTCTCAAGGCGGGATATGAACATCGCGAGCAAGGCGAGCAGTTTGCGCGTGCGCAGATGGAGGCAACTGCTTCACAGGAAATTAGCCATCTGGAAAAAAATATCAATTTCCTAGGTACTTTAAGTGCAATTGCGCCTTTACTTGGCTTGTTAGGGACAGTTCTAGGAATTATCGAATCATTTTTAGTGATTGATATCGGTGCATCGGGCAATGCCAGCATGATGATGCCAGGAATTTCCAAGGCCCTGATTACCACCGCAGTGGGGATGTTGATTGCGATTCCTGCCATGATTGCCTACCGTTATTTTCAGCGTGTGGTCCATGAGTATGTTGCTGAATTAGAACAACAATCCACTTTGTTTCATGCTGCGCTTTTTTATAGAAAAGTGCCTCATGCACAAGAACATCGTCGTGCCAGCTAAATTGTAGGTGACATGATGAAATTCAAACGTTCTCAGGTTGAAGATATTCATATCAACCTGACCCCCATGATTGACTGTATGTTGTTCATTCTGGTGTTCTTGCTATTGTCCACAACATTCAGCCAGCAAAGCCGTATCAATCTGACCTTGCCAGATGCGCAGGGTGTACCACCAAAACAGTTCGATCAGAAAATTGAAATCATGGTAGACTCGACTGGACATTATTCTGTGAATGGTCAGGCATTATCAACCAAGGATATTGCTGATTTAAGTACCGCAATCAAGCAGGCTGCACAGGATCGGCGTGATCTCATGTTTATTATTGCGGCTGATGCCAAGGCAACCCATCAGGACGTGATTCGTGTGATGGACGTGGCAGGTCAGCTTGGCTTTGTTAATGTCAATATCAGCACTAAAGTTCCGACTAGAGGTTTTACTGAGTGAATCAGGATTTTAAGGTTTATTTGCGCCTCATCTCATATTTAAAATCTTATTGGGGCATTGCCTTATTTATATTGATCGGTTTTGCGATTAATGCCACAACAGAAGTCTCTGTCGCCAAGCTGATGAAATATATTATTGATGCCATTCAAAATGGTGATCGAGAGAATCTGAACTGGTTTCCTGTTTTAATTGTGCTATTGATGTTTTTTCGTGGCGTTGGATTATTTTTAGGTGGATATTTTACCGCCGTTATTTCACGCCAGCTGGTCTTTGGTATTCGTCAGGAAGTTTACGCCAAATTATTAAGGCTCCCTGCACAATATTATCTTGATCATAGCTCTGGCCATATTACTGCCAAGTTAATGTATAACGTTGAACAGCTTTCAGCCGCGTCATCAGAGTCTTTACAGACCCTGATCAAAGACGGTTTGATTGTTATTGGGTTGTTGAGCTATTTACTGTATACCAATTGGCGTTTAACACTATGTTTTATCGTCTTTATGCCAGTGATTGGCATCCTGGTGCGTATTGCCTCGAAAAAAATGCGTAAGCTGTCGATTCAGGTACAAAATACCATGGGTGATGTCAACCATGTGGTACAGGAAACCATCAATGGCAATAGTGTTGTTAAAAGCTTTACAGGTGAAGCATTTGAACAACAGCGTTTTTATAAATCATCAGAAGAAAACCTTCGCCGTGGCTTAAAAATGGTGGTGGTGCAAAATATTAACAGCCCGATTATCCAGTTGATTTTATCTTGTGCGATGGCGGTGATTTTATGGATTGCACTACGTCCACAAGTTTTGGGTGACACTTCCGCAGGTGAGTTTGTTGCCTATATTGCGGCGGCAGGTTTAATCTCAAAACCTGTGAAGAACCTGACGGATATTAATGAAAAATTACAGCGTGGTTTGGCAGCAGCACACTCTGTATTTGAACTGCTGGATTTGCCTGAAGAACAGAATAAGGGGCAACTCACACCTGTGCTTAAAGGTAATATCCAGTTTGAACATGCAGATTTACGTTATGAAGACGGTACACATGCGATTAAAGATTTTTCTTTAAAGATACATTCTGGACAGACAGTTGCATTGGTGGGACGTTCAGGTGCGGGTAAAACCTCATTGGTGAATATGCTGCCACGCTTTCAGGAGTTAAGCGGTGGGCAACTGAATTTTGATGGTGTGCCTGTTCAGGACATTGAATTGTCTTGCCTGAGATCACAGATTGCAATGGTCAATCAACAGGTGATTCTGTTTAACCGTTCAGTCCGTGACAATATCGCCTATGGTCAATTGCAGGATGCAAGTGACGAGCAGGTGATTGCGGCGGCAAAAGCGGCTTATGCGCATGACTTTATCATGAACTTGCCACAGGGCTATGACACGGTTTTGGGTGCACAGGGCTTGAGTCTTTCTGGTGGTCAACGTCAGCGTATTGCCATTGCAAGAGCGATTTTAAAAGACTCTCCAATCCT
Source organism: Acinetobacter sp. GD03645 (assembly GCF_029845285.1). Taxonomy (NCBI): domain Bacteria; kingdom Pseudomonadati; phylum Pseudomonadota; class Gammaproteobacteria; order Moraxellales; family Moraxellaceae; genus Acinetobacter; species Acinetobacter sp. GD03645. The sequence goes on from NZ_JAOCLL010000014.1 coordinate 77,158, forward strand.
GATTCTGGATGAGGCCACCAGTGCGCTGGATAATGAATCTGAGTATTTTATTCAACAGGCCTTTGATGAGGCGATGCAAGGTCGTACTACCATTGTGATTGCGCATCGTTTATCGACCATTGAAAATGCTGATGTGATTGTGGTGATGGACAAAGGGCAGATTATAGAACAAGGCACACATACCGAATTGCTGGCAAAACATGGTATGTACTACCAATTGCATCAACGCAATTTTGAGGAAAACTAAATATGTTTCTGGGCATGTCTTTGGCGCAAACCATTCAGGATGCCTGGAATAAACAGGCAGCATGGTTAGTGTTGTTGCGTCCATTGTCATGGTTATACCGTTTTGGTTTTTGCCTGAATCAGGGCTTGTATAAAACTGGAATCAAGAAAGTATATACCGCACCTGTGCCTGTGATGGTGATTGGTAATATCACGGTTGGGGGAAGTGGCAAAACCCCTTTATTGATTCAACTGGTCAAGTATCTCCAGCAACACAATATTCGTGTTGGGGTGATCAGCCGTGGTTATGGCGGTAAGGGAGATTTTCCTGCGCTGGTGACCACAACCTCTGAACCTGACGAGGTGGGTGATGAACCCTGTCTGATTGTACAGGCAACCCATGTTCCCATGGCGGTTGGTCCAAACCGTCAGGCAGCGATTGAACTGTTATTAAAATCTACCGCGATTGACCTGATTATTAGTGATGATGGTTTGCAGCATTGGGCTTTGGCACGTCAGCTTGAATGGATTGTGCTGGATCAAAACCGTGGTTTAGGCAATGAAAAGTTATTGCCTGAAGGTTATCTGCGTGAACCTAAATCGCGATTAAAACAGGGTACAGTGATTGAGCATAGCAAAACTGCACAAGCTCAGCGAAATATGCATTTAGAGATCGGGCAACCCTATCTTCTCAATCCCAATTCAAGCACAAACACTTTTGATTCCAAGCAGTATTTTAATGCTGTGGTGGGCATCGGTTTTCCGCAGCGTTTTTATCAAACACTAAATAGGCTGGGTGTTAACCAATATCAGGCACATGAGTTTCCAGATCACCATGATTATGAAATTGCTGATTTAACATTTGATAATCATGATGTAATTATCACTACTGAAAAAGATGCGGTTAAGTTTAAGACATTATTAAAGCAACATCCTGAATTTAATATTCCTATTTGGGTGGTGCCTGTTGAGGCAGTTTTATCATCAGATTGTTATGATTTATTGCAGCAACAATTACAACAAATTGGTATTCAATTCTCTTAGGGAAATATTATGAAACATATCGTTATTCCTGCGCGTTTTGCCAGTTCTCGTTTACCAGGCAAGCCTTTATTGTTTATTCATGGTCGCCACATGATTTTGCGTGTAGTTGATCAAGCTAAAAAAGTACAGGGCTTTGATGATTTGTGTGTGGCAACGGATGACGAACGTATTGCCGAAGTGTGTCGAGCTGAGGGAGTGGATGTGGTGTTGACCAGTGCTGATCATCCATCAGGTACAGATCGTTTAAGTGAGGTTGCCCGTCTAAAAGGCTGGTCTGCCGATGACATTATTGTCAATGTTCAGGGTGATGAGCCTTTGCTTCCAGCACAGTTGGTACAGCAGGTAACGCAACTTCTGGTCGAGCAACCACAATGTTCAATGTCTACTTTATGTGAGCCTATTCATCAGTTAGATGAGTTTCAACGTGACAGCATTGTGAAAGTGGTGATGAGCAATCGCAATGAAGCATTGTATTTTAGCCGTGCCACCATTCCGTATGATCGTGATGGGGCAAAAAAGTCACAGCCTACCCTGCATGATCAGGCATTCCGCCATCTGGGTTTATATGCTTACCGTGTCAAATTACTACAAGAGTATGTCACCTGGGAACAGGGAAATCTGGAAAAACTGGAAAGCCTGGAGCAATTGCGTGTATTGGAAAATGGCCACCGTATTGCGATTGCTGTTGCAGAAGCGAATTTACCTCCTGGGGTAGATACACAAACGGATTTAGACCGTTTAAATGCGATGCCTGTTAGTTTATTTGAATAGTCTTGAGTGATATGCAACAAACCATGATTTATCCCTGGCATGAGCAAACATGGTCTTTGCTCACCACGCGCTTTCCTGAGCTTGGTCATGGTTTGCTGTTTTATGGTAAACAAGGCTGTGCCAAGCAGGAGTTTGCCGAACGGTTTGTTGCATGGGTACTTTGTCTGAATAAACAGACTGAGGCGGCATGTGGTGAGTGTTCTAGCTGCCAATGGCTGAAATCTGACACCCATCCCAATTATGTGCATATCACCACAGACGAAGACAATAAAAAGCAAAATGCAAAAATAAAAATTGAAAAAATCCGTGATTTACTGCCTTTTGTGCAGCAGACAGGTGAAGGCTGGCGTGTGGTGATGATTGAGCCAGCAGAAGCACTCAATATTGCCTCTTCCAATGCATTGCTCAAGACCTTGGAAGAACCAGGTGAGCGTGTGGTGCTGATTTTACTTGCCGATCATTACTTAAAACTACCCGCAACCATCCGCAGTCGGCTACAGCATTTCGCCTTAGATCGTTTAACCCCTCAAGAGTCACAGACTTTTGTGCAACAGCAAATTCCAGATTTAACATCTGAGCAAACTTCACTGTTGTTGAATCTTGGCAATGATATGCCATTAAAGGCAATCGAGATTCAACAGAGTCACTGGCTAGAGAAACGGGCTACATTTTTAAACGATTGGCTGAAGCTGGTATCTGAAAAGAATATGCCTTTGCACTACGCAAACAAGTGGTCTAAGGAATTAAATTTTTCAGAATTTCTGATGATGTTTGAATATCTTTTAGCTGATGTCATTGCCTTAAAATTAAATCAGTCAACCAAGAATGGAGATCTGGATTTTCAAGAAATTATTCAATGCTATGACTTGGAATGGCTGTTTTCAATTTATTCAGATCTACAGCAGAAGAAATTGATGGTGGAGCAAAATGTTCAGATGCAATTGGTGCTTGATGAACTGTTTATACAATTAATGAATGCTTAAGTTTTGTTGCTATTGTCATATCTTGTACCGTCAAAAAATCTTGTATCAAAATGACGTCTATTACAGGCATTTGTGAAAGGTTAAGACATCGGCTTAATTAAATGACTTTAAGGTGTTTCTGTAACATTTGTATCTAAATTGTTTTGTAGTCTTTCATCTGTATAAAAAAAATATAAAATGTGAGGTACTTCACAATAATATTAAAAAATAAGGAATATAGTGATGAAAATAAAATCTATAGCAATCGCCCTATCCTTCACAATTATACCAATGCTTACAATGGCGGAACCACAATTTATATCAGATATTAATGGCTCTTCCTTTGTAATCAATGCCTCTAATGTTGGTTCACAGGCTTATGAGTGTGTATATACTTATTCATTTAATCACCCTCAAAATTCTACGCCAAATCAGGTGAGTGGAAAATTCTACATTGAAGCTGGGGTAAATAATATCGCGGTTATTACGCGTAATACTGATCAAATGATCAGCAGATTAAACTTTGACTATAAGTGTTTTAAAAAATAAATAGACCTTTAACTTCAATAAAAAAACCGCTTTTATGGCGGTTTTTTTACGTTTTGAGAGTCACAGTGAAAGATTAATTAAAGAGTGTTAAAATTTCACATTTACAATTTAATATGTTATTTTTTCACATACGGGTAATTATCTAGTTCGACAGAGGAACTTCGAAATGTATATAAAAGCAAGCATGGTTGGCTTGGGAATTGTATTGTTAACTGGTTGTCAGGTTATGGACTCTGCTATGTCTGCAACAGATGGCATATTGAATAAAACAGGGGATATTCTTAGTGGAGACTTTCGTGGCCTTGCTCCTGCAAAGAAAGCAACATTGTCGGAAATCTGGAAAGACTGGCAACAGAATGAAATCACTGCAAAACGTAAGTGGGATTCTCAACGTTTAGAGGTGCCAGGAATTGTGACCCGTATTACCAAAACGGGTGATGTGGTGTTTCAAAACCAGATTGCCGTGATCTTTAAGGATCCTGTCAATAGTAAATGTAAAGGTCAGGGACTGACGCGAGATGACCTTAAGGTCAATACCGATAAAATCAGTAGCCTGAAAGTGGGTGATCGGATTACAGTGACAGGCGTATTGGGAACCACGGAATCAAAATGGTCTGAACAGGGTGAATGTTGGTTCTCATTTGATAAAGTGGAGATTGTCAAAAATCCTAAGTGATAGATTTTTATAAAAATTTATAATTTAAAAAAGTAGGCAGGACTATTAAAGTCCTGTTTTATTTATTGGAGTATTTGCTCATATTATTTATGTAGATAAAAAATATAAAGAAAATTTCTTCTGTTTAAAGAATAAGCAAATTCCTTTGGTTTGAACGTTTTTATTAAACATTATTTGTTGTTTCCAGCAATGTTTCCTATAATCAAAAAGTAATGATGTAAATGTTTTAACTCATTACTTATCTTTTATCTGCTAAGTGTGAGTTAGATTGATTTTTATAGACGGTTCAATTTGTTAGATTAATCAGCGTGATATAAAGTGTTCGGTTTTTGTGTTAACAGGGGAATGTTATGCAACCACAAATGATGGGTGGAATTATACAGGTTAATATTCCTGATAAAGCAACGTTGCAATCAAGTTATATGCCTTTTGTTCAAGGCGGCGGTTTATTTGTTCCAACCAAGCAGGCGGTCAAGATGGGACAGGAGGTATTTGTTCTGGCAACCTTACCAGATCAGGCACAGAAGATTCCATTGACGGGTAAAGTGATCTGGATTTCTTATAAACAAACACATTTTAAACCACAGGGTTTTGCAATCCAACTGATGGGTGAAAAAGGTGTGTATTATAAAAATGAGGCTGAAAAGTTACTGGCAGGTTCAAAAGGCCTCGATCGTCCAAGTTACACCATGTAAGCGTTATAGATAGGAAAAAAAGAGTGTTTGTTGATACGCATTGCCATTTAACCATGCTGGATTTAACGCCTTATCAAGGAGATCTGGATCAGGCACTTGCACAGGCCAGACTCGCGGGTGTGTCAAAATTTATGGGAATTTCAGTTGATCTGGATGACCATATTCAATTGTCACAGATCGCGTCCAGACATGCTGATGTTGGCTATACGGTTGGTATTCATCCATGTGAGGATGAGCAGACCATGGCACGTGCGACAACAGATTATTTGGTGGAGCTTGCCCAATCTGAAAAAGTCTGGGCTTTGGGTGAAACTGGTCTGGATTACTATCACAGCACCGATTTTATTGCAGCGCAAAAGCAGTGTTTTGCACGGCATATTCAGGCCTCAAAGATTTTAAAGAAACCTGTGGTGGTGCATACACGTTCGGCTAAGCATGACACGGTTGATATTATAAAGGCGGAGCAGTCAACGCATGGAATTTTGCATTGTTTTACCGAAGACTGGGAAACTGCGAAAGCTGTTCTGGACTATGGCTACTACATTTCATTCTCTGGCATCATCTCATTTAAAAATGCACAGGATTTGCGAGATGTCGCCAAACAGGTTCCACTTGACCGTGTACTGATTGAAACAGATAGTCCTTATTTGGCACCTGTACCTTATCGTGGTAAAACCAACGAACCGAAATATGTGCCGTATGTAGCAAAAGCGCTCGGTGATGTATATGATAAATCGGTCGAAGAGATTGGCATGATCACTGCCCAGAATTTTGAAAATCTTTTAAATTTGAAATAAACGGTTTTGTTGCACTAGGAAGAGTTATCACGTGAAAATGGATCGCCAAGCTCAGTTTAGAGCACGAGAAGTCTTGATTTTTCAGATTGCTGAACAACTCTTATTGGAAAATGGTGAAGCTGGCATGACGCTTGATGCGCTGGCTGCTGAACTGGATCTTGCGAAAGGGACTTTATACAAGCATTTTCAGAGTAAAGATGAATTGTATATGTTGCTGATTATTCGTAACGAGAAAATGTTGCTGGAAATGATTCAGGATACTGAAAAGGCTTTTCCTGAACATCTGGCATTTTTTATGCTGCATCATCTCCATCATCCTGAACGTACCGCCTTGTTTCACCAGATTGAGGAACGTCTCTCCACCACAGGACAAGGGATTCAATTGCTATTCAGCGAATTGTATAAAATTCGCCGTCAACGTCTGCGGATTATCATTCGTATGACAGAAAGCTATCTGGCGGATATCCATAGCAGCATGACTACTCGGGATTATTTGGCTTCCATCTGGTCTTTGACTTATGGTGCTGCGGTGATTCTCAACTCAAGTTTTTATCAGCGTTATTTGGGCTCTCGAGATACATTGCGCGTTGCCTATATTGAGCAAGCTTTGGCTATGCCAAAACAACTTGAACAAGTGGCTGCTTCATAATTGGTCAGGCAAATGAGATCACCTCGTCGATTACAACAGGCATTCACCCTCATTGAGATTATGGTGGTGATTGTGATTATGACCATCATGGCATCCTTGGTGGTATTAAATATTGGTGGTGTTGATCAGCGCCGTGCCATGCAAGCCAGAGAAATGTTTATTCTCGATTTAAAAAAAATAAATAAGGAAGCAACCGATCAAGCCAAGGTGCTGGCATTAAATACGCAAAATGCAACCGATGTTGCACCTTTTAGCTATAATTTATTTGAATATCATGATCAAAGCCTTGAGCAAATCCAACAGGCTAATCGTACTTGGCAACCTTATCCTGAATTTAAACCACGCCAGTTACCTGATCAGGTTTCGTTTAGCATTCAAAGTTTAGATGGCGAGAATTATTCGAAAGCCAAGAATGAAGATTTATTAGGTGGTAAATCACCACAGTTGATCTGGTTTGGCAATGGCGAGGCCAAACCTGTTCGTATTCAGTTTTATTATGAACAGCAACCCATTGGCCATGAGCTGGAACTCGATCACCTGGGTAAAATAAATGAACAAGATTAAAGCCTTTACCTTACTTGAAGTGATGGTGGCACTTGCTATCTTTGCTGTGGCAGCGATTGCATTAACTAAAATTGCCATGCAATACACACAGTCAACCTCCAATGCGATTTTGCGGACCAAGGCACAATTTGTGGCCATGAATGAAGTGGCCATGATGGAAATGAATCAGGAATGGCTGGAGGGAACGCAGTCCAAACAAGTCACCTCACAGGGGGAAACCTGGCAGATTGACAAAAAGGCACACGCAACCATTAGTCCTAATATTCAGCGGATAGAATTGCAGGTGAGCCTTTTTAATACAGAACAAGGTAAAGTTGAAGCAGGGGTCACCAATATGGTGTTTTTTAACTACCCAGTAAAAGCCAAAACATCATGAAATATAAACAAGCATTTACCTTGGTTGAATTGTTGGTTGCGATTGCCATTTTTGCGGTACTTTCAATGCTGGGCTGGAAAGTCTTTGATTATTTGTTAAAGGTTAAAGACCGTAATGCGGAACATGAAAGCTATCTGTTTGAACTACAGGACGCTTATCAGCAAATTTTAAGGGATAGCCTGCAAATCATTCCATTGACTGCCAATGATGGCAGACAATTACAAGCGGCTTTATTGTTAAATGATCGAAGTTTTATGTTTAGTAAGGCTGGTGTCTCAGATCCATTAAAGCAGGGTGTGTCGCCTTATGAACGTATCGAATATCGCTATGATTCTGCACAGAAGAAAGTCTATCGTTTAAAATATGCAAATCTCAATATCCCTAATCGGGTGCAACCGATTTCCAGTACGCTGTTAGAACGGGTGGACCAGTTTAAAATTACCGTTCTCAACCCACAAGAACTGACCCAATGGCCTGAAAATATCAGTGATCCAAACAATGTGACTGAATTAAAAAAACTACCTTTAGGGTTTAAGGTGCAGTTGACTGTTGCAGGCACAGATTATGAGTGGATTTATAGTCTACTGAATACCAATAAATTGTCAGAAAATAAAACAGGGCCATGATTGCTATGAAGAATGATTCATCTCAACGTGGTATCGCATTACTCACTATTTTAGTGATGGTGGCCTTAGCCACAATTCTGGCTGCAACCATTGCCAAACGACAGACCAATACCTCTGAAAATACAGGTTATTTGATGCGTCAGGATCAATCCTTACTTTATGCCAAAAGTGCAGAGGCATTTTTCTCTGAATTGCTGATTCAGGACAGTGACAATGGCGGTAATATTGATCATCTACAGGAAAACTGGGCAAAACCAATGCCAGCCTTTCCTGTAGATGATGGTTTTGTTTCAGGCCGTTTGCTGGATGAGTCTGGAAAATTCAATTTAAATAATTTGTTAAAAGCTGATGGCAGTGTGGATGATTCAGCACGACGCTGGTTTGAAAAATTATTGCAACGCGTCGGGTTGCCTGCTGAACTGAGTCAGGCCGTAATTGACTGGCAAGATGCCGATGATGAAACCACGGGCGCGATGGGTGCGGAAAGTAATTATTATCAGGGTTTGGATCCATCCTATTTGGCTTCCAATACCAAGTTTCATCAGGTAGAGGAGTTAAAGCTGGTCAGAGGATTCGAGGGAAAAAATTATGACCTCATTGCACCGTATGTCACCGCATTGCCAGAAGCCACAAAAATCAACATGAACACGGCGGCTCCCTTATTATTGGCAAGTATTGATCCCAAAATAGATGTGAAAATGCTAGAACAGGAATTAAAAGCGAAACAGGCAGAATTGACCTATTTCAATAGTGTTGAAGATTTATGGAAACTGAATACTTTTTCTGGAATAGAACCACAAAACAAGACCGATGCTGCGGCATGGCTAGACAGTAAATCGAATTATTTCACTGCTCAAATTGAAGTGGTTTTAAGTGAACGCAAACGACAGTTTACCAGTGCCATGATGCGCAAAGACAAGCAGGTAACAGTCTATTCCAGAAGCCTTGCGCCATTTAATACAGTGGTGCCAGCACCATAGAAATCTAGTGGGTAAACCTAAAATGTATAAATTGGATTATTGAATGGTCACAGGGTTTAAAATCAATCACAATGCTTGGTTTTTTTGCTTTATAATAAAATCCGTTTTGCAAATAAAGATCAGCTTGGTGCATGTTAATTCGTAAATTATTTAAGTTTGAAAATGCTCATATTGTGCGTAACTGTACATCGGACCGTTGTAAGCGTTCGATTCATGGGCACAGCTATAAAGTTGAATTACTGTTAAAAGCCTCAAAGCTGGATCATGGGCAAATGGTGTATGATTTTGGGTTGTTAAAAGGTGTGATTAAGGAGCTTTTTGACAGTTTTGATCATGCCATTTGCTATTGGCAGAAAGATGACCCTGAATATATCGCCGCATGTCAAACATTTAGTGCACGCTGGATTGCCTTACCTGTTTCGCCATCTGCCGAGCAATTTTCACGAATTTTCTTTTATCTTGCGCAGCAGGTGCTTCACTCAACCACTACCCAAAATGGTGAGGGTGATGTAGAAGTCTATTCGGTGATTGTGCATGAAACGGATACAGGTTATGCACAAAGTTTCATAGAAGATATTGAAAATGAACAAATGGGTATTTTAAGTTTAGATCAGATTGTTTTTTCAGAACAGGTACAGACAGAATGGAGTGATCCTCAAATGTATGAAAATCTGAAAAAAGGAATAAGATTCCAGAATCCAAACGTAGAACTGCAAGTCAATATTTGAGTGGTCTGTTACTTTACAACAAATGAATTTATTGCAGGGAATGTTGATGCAATTTACTGAACAACAGCAGGACAAGTTAAATAAAGTTCAGTTGGATGAGTCCTGGAAAACCTCATTATCCGAATTTCTACTGGGTCATAAAATGGACCATTTGCGTGAGTTTTTGCAGCAGGAAAAACTCGCCCAAAAAACCATTTATCCGCCCAGTAAAGAGATTTTTAGTGCGCTGAATACCACACCTTTAAATGATGTAAAAGTCGTGATTTTGGGACAAGATCCTTACCATGGCCCAAATCAGGCAAATGGATTAAGTTTTTCTGTGCATAGAGGGGTTGCATTACCTCCATCTTTGCGTAATATTTTTCATGAACTCAATACTGATCTTGGTATTCCAATTTCTCGTCATGGTGACCTGAGTAAATGGGCGGCACAAGGCGTGCTGTTACTCAACAGCGTACTTACCGTCGCGGCAGGGCAACCGACATCGCATCAGAAACAGGGATGGGAAGAGTTTACCGATGCTGTCATTGATGTGTTGAATGAACAGCGGGAGCATGTGGTCTTTATTTTGTGGGGTGCGTATGCCCAGCGAAAAGGACAACGTATTAATCGAAACAAGCACCTTGTATTAACTGCGGCACATCCATCCCCTTTGTCTGCAAACAGAGGTGGTTTTTTTGGCTGCAAAGTATTTTCAAAAACCAATCAATATTTGAAACAACATGGCATTGAGCCCATAGACTGGCAACTGGACGCATAATGACTTCTCCTGACCTAAATAGCTATCATCCTGACTTGGTTATTGAACAAGCAAAAAATGGCTGGCGTATTGTTCGCCTGAACCGTCCAAAATCCTTACATGCCCTAGATGAGTCTATTGTCAGTGCATTGTTGCAAGTTTTTGAATATTTTCACAGTGATGACAGTGTTACGGCGATTTGGTTTGATTCAACTACACCTAAAGCCTTTTGTGCAGGTGGAGATGTTCGTAAACTACGCCAGCTTGTGATCAATCAGGAAGTTGACACAGCCAACCTGTTCTTTACACAGGAATATGCGCTTGACTTGCTGTTGCATAATTATGCAAAACCGATTGTGGTCTGGGGTGAGGGCTATGTCATGGGCGGAGGTCTGGGCCTGTTTATGGCCGCACCATTCCGTTTGGTAACGCCTTACTCGCGTTTGGCCATGCCTGAGATCAATATCGGTTTATACCCAGATGTGGGTGGAAGCCGTTTCCTTGCAGACCGAGGGCCAATCGGTCTCTTTACGGGTTTAACGGGTTCAATCATGACAGCGGCTGGCGCGTATAGTGTGGGTTGGGCGACCCATATTTGTGAGGCTCAGCGTGATAACGTATTGCAAAAAATATTAAGTATAGACTGGAATGATTACCCAGCAGGTGCGTTCCGTGCCATTGATGATACTTTAAATAGTTTACATCGTCCTGTAGCGGCAGGTCCTCTACAAAACTCAATTGATGTGATCCATAGCGTTTGCCGTGGTCAGAAATTTGAAGATGACTATCAGGCAATTATTGGTCTGAGTGAGGCAAGCAGTGACTGGTTGCGTCAGGCAAGTGAAAATCTGCAAAAAGGTTCACCAAGCACAGCCGCAATTACTTGGTTGCTGTGGCAATGGGGCAAGCAGGGCCATGCTTGGGATGAGGTTTTTGCGCTTGAATCACAAATTTCTGACTGGAAAATTCGTCATCCCGATTTTGTCGAGGGGGTGCGTGCCCGTTTGGTCGATAAAGATTTGTCACCAGAATGGAAAGCAGCCGAAAAAATTACGTTACAAGATATTTTATCTGACTGCCCTCCAGTGACCACGATTGATAGCTGGAACGCATTGTTAAGACAATATGGTGTGATTGTTTAACCCTATATGAGTTCAACTGAAACGAATGATGAATACTGGATGCAGTTTGCCTATGAGCAAGCTGCCCTGGCTGCCTCACAGGATGAAATTCCAGTTGGGGCGGTAATTGTAAGCCAGGGTAAGGTGATTGGTTCGGGTTATAATGCGCCCATCACGCTTTCCGATCCAACTGCACATGCTGAAATCCAGGCACTTCGTTCTGCCTGCCAGGCCATAGATAATTACCGTTTGCCAGATGATGCCATACTTTATGTGACGCTTGAACCCTGTACCATGTGCGTGGGAGCTTTAATCCATGCGAGGATTCAACGCGTGGTGTTTGCAACCACTGAGCCTAAAGCGGGTTCTTTGGTCAGCGCAAGACAGTTACTTGAAAGTGGCTATTACAATCATAAATTCACATTCGAACAGGGCTGTATGCAGGCCCAATGCTCAACCCAGTTAAGTGCGTTTTTTAAGCGTAGACGTGAGGAAAAGAGAAAAATCCGTTCGTCAAAAACGTCCTTAAATGATTCATAATGCCCTTGTAGTTGTGGCAAACTAGGCCCTCCCATGATTTTGGTTAGATCAAAAAGGCGAAGCTATGCGTAATGCAATCACCATACAAAAAGAATTCAATGCACCGATCTCTGATGTTTTTGATTTATTGTCAAAACATGCAACCTACAACAAGGCGTTTGCACCTTTACAGGTGGTGCGTATAAAGGATTCTGCTGACCCTCAACGTCCTGATGGCATCGGTTCAATTCGTCGCATGGGTTTTGGCCCGATTAAGCCATTACAGGAAGAGATTACCCTGCTGGAAGAAAACAAGCGGATTGAATATAAGCTGATTAACAACCCATTGGTAAAACATCATTTGGGACAAATTGATTTTAGGGAAATCACACCCTACATCACTTTGGTGACCTATAAGATTGAATTTACCGCAAAAGCACCATTTGTAAGTAAATTAGTTCTTGCACAACTCAAGGCAGCGATTACACTAGGTTTTTCAAAACTAGCAAAATCAGTTGCTTCATAAGAGACAGGAATGACAGTTCAAATTATTACGATTGATGGTCCGAGTGGATCTGGTAAGGGAACATTGGCGGCGAAAATAGCTGCACATTATCATTTTAATTTATTGGATTCTGGTGCGCTTTATCGTTTACTTGGGCTGTCATTGTTTCAAAAGGGCTTGTTGAACCAAATTGAAGCAAAGCTAGATCAATGTATTGATTATGCAACTCATTTGGATATTGAATTTAAATCAAGTGAGACCGCTACGCAGGTTTTGCTTGAGGGTGCAGATGTCACCAATACGATTCGTACTGAACAAGTGGGTGAGTATGCCTCTAAAGTTGCAACCGTTCCTGAACTGCGCAAGGCATTGTTCCAACGTCAACGCGCATTTATCCAGCATCCAGGACTGGTTGCCGATGGTCGTGACATGGCAACCTCCATTTTTCCTGAAGCGCAAGCCAAGCTATACCTTACAGCATCAGCTGAGTCCCGTGCTGAGCGACGTGTAAAACAGTTGCAGGGTATGGGGGTTGATGCTAAAATAAGCGACATTTTATCTAACATACAGGCTAGAGATAAAAGAGATATGGAGCGTGAAGTCGCTCCACTCAAGCCAGCGGAAGACGCCTACATCATTGATAGCTCTACAATAGGCATTGATGAGGTCTTTAAGCTCATGGTTGATTATATCGATAGTCGTATATAAATAGATATTCAATGAATTTTCAGTTGAAGCATGGTCTGGTCAGATTTTTATGGCTATGTAACAACTTAACTAAACCGATCTTGTCTGATCCAAGACCGTTGAATTTTTTAGGTATATCATGACCGAATCTTTTGCAGCCCTCTTTGAAGAAAGCGAATCAACCCTTAATATTGACAAAGGTGCCGTAATTAAAGGTATCGTTGTTAGCATCGACTCTGACTGGGTAACTGTTGACACTGGCCTTAAATCTGAAGGCGTTGTTGACCGTGCTGAGTTTTTAAATGAACAACGTGAACTTGAAGTTCAGGTTGGTGACGAAGTTGATGTTGTTGTTGAGGCACTTGACAACGGTATGGGTCAAACAGTTTTATCACGTGAAAAAGCAAAACGTGCTGAAACCTGGACTAAACTTGAGAAAATCTTTGAAGATGGCGAAATCGTTACTGGTGTTATCTCTGGTAAGGTTAAAGGTGGTTTCACTGTTGACATCGGTCCTGTACGTGCATTCCTGCCAGGTTCTTTGGTTGACACTCGTCCAATTCGTGACACAACTCACCTTGAAGGTAAAGAGTTGGAGTTCAAGGTTATCAAGCTTGATGCTAAACGCAACAACGTTGTGGTTTCCCGTCGTGCCGTAATGGAAGCTGAATCTTCAGCTGACCGTGAAGCATTGCTTGCTCAGCTTGAAGAAGGTCAAACTGTTACTGGTACAATCAAGAACCTTACAGATTACGGTGCATTCGTTGATCTTGGTGGTATTGATGGTCTTCTCCATATCACTGATATGGCTTGGAAACGTATCAAGCATCCATCAGAAGTTGTTGAAGTTGGTCAGGAAGTTACTGTTAAAGTACTTAAATTTGACCGTGACCGTAACCGTGTATCGTTAGGCCTTAAACAATTAGGCGAAGATCCATGGTTGGCGATCATGAGCCGTTATCCTAAAGGTTCTATCGTTAAGGCGCGTGTTACTAACCTAACTGACTACGGTTGCTTTGCTGAAATCGCTGAAGGCGTTGAAGGTTTGGTACACGTTTCAGAAATGGACCACACCAACAAAAACATCCACCCATCTAAAGTTGTTCAGATCGGTGATGAAGTTGATGTTATGGTTCTTGAAGTTGACGAAGAACGTCGTCGTATTTCATTGGGTATCAAACAAACTCGTGCTAACCCATGGGAAGAGTTTGCCAAGTCTCATGAGAAAGGCGAGAAAGTTTCTGGTACGATCAAGTCAATCACTGACTTCGGTATCTTCATCGGTTTATCTGGTGGTATTGACGGTCTAGTACACTTGTCTGACATTTCTTGGAACGAGCAGGGCGAAGAAGCAATTCGTCGTTACAAGAAAGGTGACACAGTTGAAGCGGTTATCTTATCTGTTGACGCTGAAGGCAACCGTATCAGCCTTGGTATCAAGCAATTAAATAGCGACCCATTCAATGACTTCTTGGCTGCGAATGAGCGCGGTGCCTTGGTTAAAGGTACTGTAACTGCTGTTGATGCTAAAGGTGCTACAGTTAAATTGGCTGATGACATCGAAGCAACACTTAAAGCTTCTGAAATCAACCGTGACCGCGTTGAAGATGCGACTAAATTCCTAGAAGTTGGTCAGGAAGTTGAAGCGAAGATCATCAACGTTGATCGCAAGTCTCGTTCAATCAACTTGTCTATCAAAGCGAAAGACGAAGCTGAAGAGAAAGAAGCTGTAAACAATGCTCGTCAAGCTGCTGCTGCACAAGTTGCTGACAGCAATGGTCCTAAGACTATTGGTGACTTAATTAAAGCTCAAATGAAGTAATTTGTTAAAAAGTACGTTTCTTGTAACAGAGAAGTACTTTTTTATACAAAAATACTGTAAACGGTAGCGTAGTATTGATGTACTGCGCTACCGTTTTGTATTTAAACAGGTTATTATTAAAAACATTGAAAAGTAGCAATAATTAAAGAGGTCATCGATGACTACTGAAGCACTTAATAAATCTGATTTGATTGAACGGATTGCACTTAAAAACCCACACTTGGCTGAGCCTTTAGTTGAAGATGCAGTTAAGATCATGATTGACCAAATGATTGAAGCGCTTTCAAATGGTGATCGTATCGAAATTCGTGGTTTTGGCAGCTTTGCATTACATCATCGTGAACCACGTTTAGGGCGTAATCCTAAAACTGGTAAAGCTGTCGATGTTGCAGCAAAAGCTGTTCCTCACTTTAAACCAGGTAAAGCACTTCGTGATGCGGTAAACGAATCTGCTGAATAATATTCGAGGTGTTTATGCGTTATATTTTAATCGCATTACTTATTGCTATATTTGGTTATTCGCTTGCCCTGGTTTTGCAGAATCCAGCAGAGCTGGAGGTAAACTTATTGTTTACCCAAGTACCTGCGATGCGTTTAGGTCTATTGCTTCTATTAACATTGGCGTTAGGCATTATTGTTGGTCTACTTCTTGGTGTTCAGGTATTTAGGGTTTTCCAAACCAATTGGGAAATTAAACGTTTACGTAAAGACATTGATCATTTGCGGAAAGAACAAATTCAGGTGGCTCAACAAGCTGCCGCTCAGGCTGCCGCAAGTACAAGACATGAAAAAACTGTGCTGGATATTCACACAGAAAATAAAAGCCCATTATAATATGGGCTTTATTTTTATTGGGAAGAAAAGCTCTTGAGTATCATTGTTGCCTTGGATGCAAAAAGCGAATACGACGCTCTGACAATTGTGGAACAGCTTGATCCTACTCTATGTCGCGTCAAAGTTGGCAAGGAGCTTTTTACTCATGAGGGGCCATCTGTTGTTAAAAACTTACAGAACAAGGGTTTTGAGGTTTTTCTAGATTTAAAATTCCATGATATTCCGAATACCACCGCTCAGGCGGTTTGTGCGGCGGCTGATCTAGGTGTTTGGATGGTCAATGTGCATGCATCTGGTGGCCGCAAGATGATGGAAACCTGTGTAGAGCGTTTGCAAGCAGGAAATTATCAAACACAATTGATTGCGGTCACAGTATTAACTTCGATGGGACGTGAAGACCTGCGTGATATTGGTCTGGATATTGAACCTGTAGAGCAAGTAAAACGCTTGGCTAAACTAACCCAAGAAAGTGGTCTGGATGGTGTGGTTTGTTCGGCACAGGAAGCAAAAATACTCAGTGAAATGTTAGGGGGGGATTTTGCATTGGTCACACCAGGTATTCGTCCTGAAGGTTCTAATGCGGATGATCAAAAACGTATCGTGACACCTAAACAGGCAATGCTGGATGGCTCAACCCATTTGGTGATTGGTCGTCCAATTACACAAGCCGCCAATCCAAATCAGACCTTAAAAGATATTCTAGCGACGTTGTAATTGTTGTATTTTTACTCTGTCATATGAGTACGAAAAGCCTTTTTTAAGAAAGGCTTTTCATTTATAGTGATTGTAATTAAAAGCATTTTATTCATTTTGAATATGGTGTGATTTTTTAATTGAGGATTCTCTCATGTCCCCTGAATTAAATACGACAGATTTACAACAACAAGCCGATGAAATTGCACAACAGTTAGAAGAAACCGAACAACAGCAGGCACAACAAAGTCAGAGTACAGATTGGACATCGGGCGTGGATGTAATTGAAATTGGTGCAGATATTTTGGATTTTTTGGGTGATGTTTTTAGCAATATTGATATTAATTTCTAAGATGAAGATGCCATAAAATTTGAGGCAACTTATGGTTACCTCTCATTTGCGTTGCAACACCATTTAAAGCTTCAAATTTAAAAATAAACTGATTAAGAGTGGTGCCAAGAGCGTCAAGATGAGTCCACTCATCATGGCATGTGGCACATAATGCGTGCCACATGACTGTTTCACCATGGCGAGGGTAACATCCATTGAGGTTGCGCCCGCACTGGAAATAGCGGAGCGCGGAAAACGCCAGCCCAGACAATACATCAATAAAATCGCAAAAATTTCCCTAAACAAATCGGTAAGTAAGCCAATGCCCCCCAATTGGGCAGAGTGCAGTTCTGTAAATAAAATTCCTGACATGGAATACCAGCCGTAACCCTGTGCCAAGGCCATGACTTCATTCAACTTATAGTGATCTAATAAGAGGAAATAGTTTAAAACCGAAGCCAGACACGAGCCAATAAATGCCGCAATCGGAACAAGTAAAATTTTCCAGCTTAGCCAACTCCGATCAAATTGGGTAAATGCCAGTTCAATACCAATTAGAAAGATAAAGACCAGTAGTAAATACCAACTGTTAAATGCAATATCTAAATTTGATAAATTTACGATGATGCCAAGCAGGATACCTACAGCCAGTGCCAGAAAAGCTTTGGCTATATTTTTTAAGGCATTTATAAAGAGATGAAAGGAAATTTTGCCTTGTATACTTTGACGATCAACCAGTTTAAAGGTCAGCAAACAAATAGAGAATGAGCCAATCGAAGTAGTAAATGCAATTAATAGGGCTGGTGGCAAAATAGTTGCTGGGTTCTGGATATGGTTTAAAGCCTTAGTGAGTTCAAATGCGACTGCGATCAATAAAATATAGGAAAAATAGGGAAGAATTTTAAATACAAATTTCTTAATGGCTTGTGAAAGATGAGGAGCGATAAAATAGCCTAAGCTAATTGCAATAAAAATTTGGAAGATCAGTGTAAAAGATTGCATAAAAAAAGCAGGTTAAGAATAACCTGCTTATTATGGAGAATTATAGATTAGGCTGCATTGCTTTTTGCATTTGTAGTGGTGTTAATAAAGTTGTAATCAGCCACATTCACTTTACGAGTCTCTAACCAATATTTCCAGGTATAGGTTGGCCATAAGGAGAAGTTTTTGCCATCAGCCGCCTGATACCAACTACTACAGCCACCTGCTTGCCATACTGTCCCTTTGAGCTGTTCCTGTACACGATCATTGAACTGATCTTGTACATCATGCTTGATTTCAACCGCCTGAGTACCTGTTTTATCAACGGTCTGGATCAACTGGAGAATATAGTTCACTTGTGATTCAATCATGAAAATCACAGAGTTATGACCTAGGATCGTATTTGGGCCGAGTAACTGGAACAGGTTAGGGAAGTTCTTGGTGGCAATCCCATAATAGCTTTCAGCGCCATCTTTCCATGCCTGTTTAAGCTCAATGCCATTACGGCCCACACAATCAAAATGCTTTAAGTAGATACGTGGATCGGTAATAAAGCCTGTACCATAGATCAAACAGTCAATCTGACGCTCTTGGCCATCTTTGGTGATGATGCCATTTGCCGTAATTTCCTGAATACCGTCTGTAACCAATTCAACGTTTTTACGATTAAAGGTTGGAAAATATTTGTTGGAAATCAAAATACGCTTACAGCCCATAACAAAGTCAGGCGTCAGTTTCTTGGCAAGCTCTTTATCTTTTACCTGAAAACGAATAAAAGCTTCTGCCAGTTTTTGACCATATTTCATGATTTGTGGCTGTACAATGGGTACCACACGGGATTCATTGGTCCAGTACAGGCGAGTACGGTGAATTTGACGATAAATGTTAGATGCCTTAAATAAGGACTTACTCAGTTGTGAATACTTACGTTCATCACGTGGAATGACCCAGGCTGCGGTACGCTGGAACACATAAAGCTGTTTTACCTCTGGTGCAATCTCAGGAATATATTGAATGGCACTGCCACCTGTACCAATAGAGGCAACAGATTTACCTGTTAAATCATAATCATGTTCCCATTTTGATGAATGGAACACTTTACCCTTAAAGTTCTCAATGCCTTTAATATGTGGAATTTGTGGTACATGCAATGGGCCAGAAGCAAAAATCACAAATTGTGCTTCAATTGTTGGCTGGTCTTTCAACTCTACAGTCCAGACATTACGGTTTTCATCAAATTCAGCATGAGTTACTTCATGGTTAAACTTGCAGTAATCCTTAAGTTTGTATTGTTCGGTAATATCCTGAATATAGCCAAAGATTTCATCTGCTTCTGCGTAACGCTTGGACCAGTCAGTTTTAGGTGCAAATGAAAGGGAATACATATGCGATTGAACGTCACATGCTGCGCCTGGATATTGGTTTTCTCGCCATGTACCACCAACATCATTGGTCTTTTCCAAAATCACAAAATCATTGATTTGACTTTGTAATAGTCGAATTGCCATTGCCAAACCACCAAAACCTGCACCAATAATGGCAACTTTAGTTTTTTGAATCGCATTTTTGGTTACGTCACGCATAGTTCACGCCCTGCACAGCTAAATTTCGTGCAAGTTTAAAGGTTTTATCGAGATTAAATATGATTGTATAGACGCAGAACTTGATCATTTCGGCAATTCATTTACATGCTTTTTTATAGTACAACATAGGGGCTGTTGCTGCTTTATAAATGAATTGCGTTGTAGGCTAAAAACTCATCAGACGAGGCATGAAACGCAGGGAATGGCTATTCCCTTGCCAAGTTTCATAACGAAGTATGAGGGATTTTTAGCCACAACCCTACGGGACAGGGATATTTTTTGCCGCTACTGCGTTATGTTCTGCTCATTTAGAATACTAAATCTCGCAAAACATGCCTTGTATCGTCTAAAAAATATCCTCTGTCGCAATCATAGATAAAGTACCAACAGTCCCTAAAGTTTTGAGAATTGCATTTGGAATTATGAAGAGATCTATCCTCGGATTAATGTATTTGATTCAAGGCATGCGTCATGTCGGTATTGATGTGGACACGCGTCTGGCAAATATGGGCATACAGGCCGATGCACTTGATCCAGCTTCAATTATTCCAGATGAGATTGAATGGGATATCTTGCAGCATATTAGTCAGGATATTTCCCCTGAACAAGGTTTATTCATCGGCCAGCATTATGCTCTTGCAGGGTATGGTCCATTTTTAATGCTGCTTGTAACCAGTGACACACTCCATTCCGCTTTAAAAAACGGGGTGCGATTTCAACGCTTAACCCATTTATTTGGTTCATTACAATTAACAATAGACCAATCTTTAATTCATTTAAATTACCAGCCCATTGACTTGATGAGTCCATTGGGCCATCTCCGAGCACAATGTGAAATCTCAGGTACCTATAAGTTTTTACAGGATATTTTTAAGATGATGGGACTGGAAATTCCCCACATTCAAATTGAATTGCCATTTAAAAGGCCAAAAGACTTGGCATTGATGGCTGCCTATCAGGACTATTATGGACAGGATGTTAAATTTGAGTGTGAACAAGCTGCATTCATTCTGGATAACATTGATATTCTAAAAATTAAAGTTCCCTCCGCAGATACATTGACCTATCGGGTGTATGAGGAAAAATGCCTACAGGATCTGGCCAAGCTAGAGAAGAATGAGAATCTCAAGCTGACCGTTGTCGAATATGTTGAAGATTATCTGGAAATGCAGAATGGCGTGATTCCAACCATGGCGGAAACGGCCTGTGCACTGAACATGCCTGAGCGAACCTTAAGGCATCAATTACAGCAAATGCAGACCAGCTATAAGGAAATTCGGGAAAGACTGATTAAACAAAAGGCATTAAAATTTATTGAAAATAGTTCGTATTCAATTGAACAGGTGGCCGAAATGTTGGGATATTCTGAACCTGCGGCGTTTAATCATGCCTTTAAAAGATGGTTTGGACAAAGCCCTAGACAATATCATCGAAATAGCTAAATAATTAAAAATGGTAGATTATGATGTTTAAACAGCATCATAATTAAGCCTAAAATCTAATGCCTTTGAACAGAATGTTCGATATAATTTTCACCAATTAAAATTGCAATAAGTCCTTATGTCAAATTCTAAACCAGACTCACATAGCACTGCATTTATTCCTACATCACCTGCCGAGCGTTATACTCAAGCACTTGAGTCAGGTCAGTTTATGCCTGATGAAGCTCAGGCTCAGGCAGTGCAAGAGTTGGATCGAGTATGGAAAGAATTACTCACGCGTTATAAAGCATCCAAGAAAGCGTTTCGACGTTTCCGTCGCCAAACCTATCCGAGAGGGGTTTATATGTGGGGCGGCGTAGGGCGTGGCAAGACATGGTTAATGGACCAGTTCTATGATGCTGTTCCATTCCGTCGCAAAACCCGTATGCATTTTCATCACTTTATGCAACACGTTCATAAAGAATTAAACAAGCTGTCAGGCCAGCGTAATCCGTTGGATTTGGTTGCTGATCAAATTTATAAAGATGCAGTTGTGATTTGTTTTGATGAATTCTTTGTATCGAACGTGACAGATGCAATGATTCTCAGTGATTTATTCCAGAAACTATTTGAGCGCGGCATTACCCTGGTTGCAACCTCTAATATTGCACCAGACGGTTTATACAAAAATGGGATTCACCGTGACCGTTTTATGCCAACCATTGAACTGGTACAAAAAAACTGTGTGGTTTTAAATGTTGATGCAGGTGTGGATTATCGCTTACGTGTATTGAAACAGGCACAATTGTTTAAACATCCATTAAGCAATGATACACAATCATGGATGTTTGAACGTTTTCAATCGCTTACACATACTCAAATGCTCTCTAATACACCCATCATGATTAATAATCGTGTGGTTGAGACTCTAGGGCATACAGAAGATGTATTGTGGTGTGAGTTCTCTGAATTATGCTTTAAGCCACGTAGTCCAGCAGACTTTATTGAAATTGCCAATATTTACAATACTGTATTGGTTAGCAATATTCCGCATTTGACCGATTTCCTGTCAGAAGGAACACGACGCTTTATTTATCTGGTCGATGAGTTCTATGACCGTGGTGTGAAGCTGTTGCTGACTTCTGAAGACTCGATTATTGAGCTGTATGAAGGTCAGAAACTGGCATTTGAAATTGAACGGACACGTTCACGCTTGCTGGAAATGCAGTCGGATGATTACCTGCATTCTGAACATCGACAGATACAGGTTGCAAAAACTTCATAAAATTAGAAAGACATTCTTCGGAATGTCTTTTTTTATAAATTTACATAGAGAAAGCTTTATTGTTGTTTGAATTTTGCTATAAATAAAGTCGTTTAAAAATGTGAGGACATTGCAGGCCTAAACTGTAAGTACCCAGGATTTGATTTTTTGATAAAGAGATAAAGTTGCGCTTGTCAATACGTCTTATAGAGAAAATGCTTACTATTTAGGAATGTGATATTACTATTCAGGCTAGTATAAATCGGTATACTAGGAATCTTGTTATAAAAAGTTAGCACCATCAGGAAAGACAATGACTGTACGTATTCAACAAGGCAAGCTAGCGATTGCTAAAGAACTTTACGATTTCATCGAAAATGAAGCTTTACCAGGATCTGGTTTAGATAGTGAAACTTACTGGAAAAACTTCGAGCAAGTCGTTGTCGATCTTAGCCCAAAAAACAAGGCATTATTGGCTAAGCGTGATGAACTACAAGCCAAGATTGATGAATGGCACCGCAATAATAAATTTGAACTGAATGCCTATAAAGCATTCTTGACTGAAATTGGTTATTTGGAACCAGAAGTTGCGGATTTCCAGGTGACGACTGAAAATGTGGATGAAGAAATCGCATTGTTGGCAGGTCCACAGCTAGTTGTACCAGTACGTAATGCACGTTATTGCTTAAACGCAGCCAATGCACGTTGGGGCTCTTTATACGATGCGCTTTATGGTACAGATGTAATTTCTGAAGAAAATGGTGCGGAAAAAGGTAAAGGCTATAACCCAGTGCGTGGTGACAAGGTTATTGCATTCGCTAAAGATTTCTTAAACCAAACTTTCCCGTTGGCACAAGGCTCACATGCTGATGCAACTCAATATGCGGTTGATCACAATCGTTTAGTTGTGACTTTAAAAGATGGTTCGACTACTTCTTTGGCGCATGAAGCACAATTTGTTGGCTTCAACGGTGAAGCTGCAAACCCAACTGAAATCGTTTTATTAAATAATGGCCTGCACGTTATCATTGATATTGATGCAAACAGCCCAGTGGGTAAAACTGATGCTGCTGGTGTAAAGGATTTAACCCTTGAAGCAGCAATCACAACCATTCAGGATTTGGAAGATTCTGTTGCGGCTGTTGACGCAGAAGAGAAAGTTGAAGGCTACCGTAACTGGTTAGGATTGATGAAAGGTGACTTACAAGAGTCTATCGAGAAAAATGGTAAAACCATTACACGTGCCTTGAACAAAGACCGTACAGTTCAAAACCTGATTGGTGGCACCACAACTTTACATGGTCGTTCATTGATGCTTCTTCGTAACGTTGGTCATTTAATGACAAATCCAGCGATCCTTGTAGAAGGTGAGGAAGTATTCGAGGGGATCATGGATGCGTTGGTAACGCCGTTACTGACAATTGCTGATATCCGTGGTCAAAACGAAAACCACAACTCTCGTAAAGGTTCAATGTATATTGTTAAGCCAAAAATGCATGGTCCAGAAGAAGTTGCATTCGCGGTTGAATTGTTTGAGCGTGCAGAACAGGCACTTGGCTTGCCAGCGAAGACGCTTAAAATCGGTATCATGGACGAAGAACGTCGTACCTCTGTCAACTTGAAAAACTGTATCGCTGCTGCAAAAGATCGTACGATTTTCATTAACACAGGCTTCATGGACCGCACAGGTGATGAAATCCATACTTCTATGGAAGCTGCGCCAGTGGTTCGTAAAGAAGCGGTTAAAACCCAAAAATGGATTGCATCTTACGAAAACCGTAACGTTGCGATTGGTTTAGCATGCGGCCTACAAGGTAAGGCGCAAATTGGTAAAGGCATGTGGCCAAAACCAGACAGCATGAAAGATATGTTGGCGACCAAAACTGCACATCCAAATGCGGGTGCTTCTTGTGCATGGGTTCCATCTCCAACAGGTGCGGTACTTCATGCATTGCATTACCATCAAATCAATGTCAAAGCACGTCAGGATGAGTTGGCAAATGAAAACATGTTGTCTCTGGATGATTTGTTAACACCACCATTTGCCTCAGAAACCAACTGGACTGCTGAAGAGTTGAATAATGAACTTGAAAATAATTGTCAAGGTATCTTGGGTTATGTAGTTCGTTGGGTTGACTTGGGCGTAGGTTGTTCTAAGGTTCCAGACATCAACAACGTTGGTTTGATGGAAGACCGTGCAACATTGCGTATTTCCTCTCAACACGTTGCGAACTGGTTGCGTCACGGGATTGTAACGCGTGAACAGGTTGAAGAAGTGTTGAAGCGTATGGCAGTGATTGTCGATCAGCAAAATGCCAATGATTCACTTTATACACCAATGGCACCTAACTTTGATGGTATCGCGTTCCAAGCAGCTTCTGACCTGATCTTCAAAGGCGCTGAGCAACCATCAGGTTATACAGAGCCATTGTTACATGCTGCACGTTTAAAACTTAAAGGTTATACAGGTGACTAATTTCGATTAGTTATTTGAATCTAGCAAAAACCTTTCGTATCGAAAGGTTTTTGTTTTTCGTGATCACGAAAAAATTATGTTATGCTCAATGAAAGTATTTGATATCTTTAGGGAGAATATTTGATGCATGCAATTGAGTTACCTGTAGAAATTGATTCTAATCATCAAATACATGTACAACTGCCTGAAAATATTAAAGCAAAAAAAGCACGTATTATTGTAATGTATGAAACAGAAAAAGTAGAAACCCGTCCTGTCTATGGTTCGGGTAAAGGGCTAATGCGTATTGCAGATGATTTTGATGAACCGCTTGATGAATTAAAGGATTATATGGAATGAAGCAATTGCTTGATACTCATATTGTACTTTGGTTTCTGAATGGCGAAAAATTATCCCCTAATTTACGTGACAGAATTATTTTTGGACAAAACTTTGTCAGTGCTGCTTCTTTGTGGGAAGTTGCAATTAAAATGAATATTGGTAAATATGAATTTGTTGGTGGCTTTTCTGCTTTTTGCCAACTTGTACGACAAAATGGTTTTGAAATATTGCCAATTAAAGATGAATATATGTTAGGTGTGTTTGATTTACCATTTATTCATCGAGATCCTTTTGATCGACTGATTATTGCAACAGCAAAATATGAGAACATACCATTAATTACAGCAGATGAAAGTATCCATCAATATGATATAGAATGGATTTGGTAATGTATGTGTGCCAACTTTAAACCTTTAACTCGTTCACAAGCGCAACAATTAGGTTTGCCACAAATTCCGTTTGAATATTCTGATGAAGTTTATCCTGCTTATAAAACTCCCTTATTGTTTAAATCTGAGCATGGGCTGGAATGGCGAGAGGTTTTATTTGGCTTAGTACCCAAGTGGGCAGAGGATAGCAATGTTTCTAAACGTACGTATAATGCTAGACACGAAACCATTTTTCAGAAGCCCAGCTTTCAGGAAGCCGCCTATAAATGTAAGTTTGGTGTAATCCCTGTTACTGAGTTTTATGAAAGTAAATATATTGATAATAAACCCCAACGATGGGGAGTGCGCCGTAGAGATGACAAGGTTTTCTTTATCGCTGCACTTTACGAAATCTGCAAAATAAATGATGAAGTGATTCGTTCAGCAACAATGCTGACAATGGACGCGATAGATCATCCCATGATGAAAGAATTTCATGAACCAGGTGATGTAAAAAGGTCAGTTGTGGTGATTCCACATGAGCGTCTGGATGATTGGCTAAGCTTGAAACGGCCGAATCAAATGTTCCAGTTTATGCAGGGATTTCCAGTGGAAGAGTTTGAATGTTCCTATGTACCTAAAGCCAAGATAGAAAAAATTACTCCACAGCTCAATATATTTGATTGATATAAATTCTCTATGCCTAAAATAAAAAAGGCTTCATTGT